>JANPJH010000180.1:0-32502 GCA_031425415.1 Chamaesiphon sp. VAR_61_metabat_425
GTGGCTGTGAAAGGACACTATCATATGGATAATGATGGCGGATTAGTGCTGACAACCGACTATGACATCATGAGTTCGGTGGAGCGGTTCTGGTTTCCTAGTCCTGACGTGCGGGTTCGTAGTAGTACAGTCAAGCGGATGTGGGGATTTAGTACTGAGACATACTGTACCGAAACACGCTTTAGCGCGGGCGATCTCGATTCACAAACCCTGGAAACCTCGACAGCAAAAATAGACCGATCGTTAATTTCCTCACTTGGTTGGTGATTAGCAAAGAACAGACACAAGCATATCAAGCTGGAGTTGATTACCTAGACCAGATTTCAGTATTATTGCCCGTTGGCGGAGCCTCTCCCCTAGAGAATCGCCAGATGATAGATGTCATGGCTAATTTACGCGATCGAGTCACGATTTGCACGTGGATTGGTAAGTCGATTGGCGTGGTAAATTTACGGCTCCAGTCTTATCTTCGGACTTGTGATGAATGCTTTAAGCCGCTCGATCGTCGATCAATGCAGATCTTTGCAGTACCATTGGCGGCATCAATCCGACTAGACGGCTTTTGTAATATCGCAACCAACCCAGTCTCGATTTTAGTCGATGTTGGTCGAGTCGCTCCACCAGATTGGTTAGCACTCGTTGCCCATGAGTACGCCCACGCACATTTAGGTGCGGCAGGACATGATGCTGAGTATGCCCAGATTCTCAGTCATTTGTGTTTAGGATTGGGATTACCCGTGCGATCTTCAATACATACCAACTCAAGTTTGGCAGCCTGGCCACCCTATCGATCGGCGATCGACCCACTCGCCTTTTGGCGGGGTGAAAGCTGGGATTCTTATCAATAGCTAGAAACCCGACTTTTGAAAAAGTCGGGTTTCTGTTTAAATATAAAGATAACTTAACGCCGAGGTACTAGACTTTGGTAATCGATGTTCAAGGCGGAAATTGACTGAGGTTGATTGCCGATCGCCCCAAGACTTTGAGCCATTGCGATATATGCCGATGGATCGCCCTCTTTGATCTTTTTCGCAACAGGAGTAGAACTGCGTTTGGTAACTTTCCAGGACATTTTCGGGAAGCCTAATTTACCCCGATAGTATTCGTCGTAGCGAGGGGATTGGATATTAAATGGTAATTCACTCGCACCGGAAGGTAACACCCGACGACGTTGGAACGGTACGATGTTGTCACCGAAGTTTTCCAAGTACTCATCACTATTGAGTAAGTCGTTGATGAAGCCAGCGCGACCTTTCGTACCAATCACGATCGACCAAGCAATTTTTTCAGCGTCGTTATACACATCCCGTCCGAGAATCTTTTGGACACAGTGGGTGACGAACCGATAGTTACTATTAAGGTTGTAGAAACTATTAGTAAAAGTGTTGGATAAGCACAGTCCCCGAATAAAGTCGCGAACGGTGATTTGACCGCTCCGAAGTTGAGACTCCAAGAACTTCTCCCGATCGGCGGCGAACGCATGGAAGAAGATCTGACGGTAAGCTGCTTCAATCAGATTACCAATCTGACCGGAAGACAGTAGGTTATCTGTAGAAAATACTCTTGCCTGTTCGTCGCCAGCTACTTCGTAGCCGCTGACACGAGAGTTTTGAGTCGAAGGGGCGTATTCTAATAAGGGAATAGGCATATGTTTAAAGTTCTCTTTCTTACGAAACTTTACAATTTTTCTCATCATAATCTGCATTTGCACCCGACCCTTAATCTTCACTGAAAAAATTACATTCCTTAATTTTCAATGTGGGTTTTGGCTGCTCATGCTCCTGGTTTGACGATCTCATTGGCACTCGCAATCCCCTAAAAGTCAATCCCGAACGGATCTAATCCGGCGATCGCAATTAGTTTGCTGCGTCACTCGATGTTGTTGACTCAATCCGGTTATCTAAATTTTCTGCCCACTGAGGATCGCCTGGATCGATCGTAATCATCCTTCCCGATTGTTTAGATCGATCTACATAAACATGAAAAGCCTCAATATTTTCACGATGGGTGAGTACATATTGACGTAGCTCTTCAAGACCCATTGTTTCATAATTAGCTGCTGTCACGGCTGTCTTGAAAAGGTGCTTCTCTTGGGGAAACCCCAAGACCGCACTTTTCGCTCATATCCTCCTGTTGGCTTAATCTCAAAGTCAAACTCCCCAGCTAGCACGTATATATTTCCAGTCCGCTCATCAATGCGGATTAGTTCGATGGATCTGTATTTCCACCCAGGATAAATCATATTTGTCAATCGATAACAAAGTCGATAAAGACCCTGAGCTTGCTCGTGATTAGGTTCCATTTTACAGGTATTTCTGAAATGCCAGAGTCACGTTATGACCGCCAAACCCAAAGGAGTTGGAGAGTACCACATTCAGATCTGCGGCGCGACTGACGTGGGGAACATAGTCAAGATCGCAACCTGCTTCGGGATTTTCTAAATTAATTGTCGGCGGAATAATGCTGTGGTGGATGGCGAGAGCGGAAGCTACCCCTTCAATCCCCCCGGCACCGCCGAGGAGGTGTCCGGTCATGGACTTGGTGGAACTAACCGCAATTTTATACGCATGAGCACCCAGAGCCTTCTTAATCGCGGCTGTTTCCGTCGGATCGTTAATCGGAGTGCTAGTTCCATGAGCATTAATGTAGCTGACTGCTTCTGGTGCCAAACCTGCATCCTTGAGACATAGCGACATGGCTCGTGCCGCATCTATCCCACCAGGGGTCTGTCCGGTCATGTGGTAGGCATCGCAGGTCATCGCGTAGCCAACTACCTCAGCATAGATTTTCGCGCCCCGATTTTGGGCGTGTTCTAGTTCCTCTAACACGAGAATCCCCGCACCCTCACCCATGACGAAGCCATCGCGTCCGGTATCAAAGGGGCGACAAGCATGGAGCGGGTCATCGTTCCGAGTAGAGACTGCTTTACAAGCTGCAAATCCAGCGATGCCCAGGGGTGTAATCGCCGCTTCTGTCCCGCCGCAAATCATCGCTGAGGCGTAGCCACCTTGAATTAGTCTAAATGCCTCGCCGATCGCGTTTGCGCCTGCGGCACAGGCGGTTACGGTACAACAGTTGGGGCCTTTAGCACCGAGTTGAATTGCCACTAGTCCGGCAGCCATATTCGCGATCATCATCGGAATCATAAACGGACTACAACGACTCGGCCCTTTGGTGAGATAAATTTCTTGTTGTTCTTCGAGGATTTTTAGTCCGCCGATGCCTGTGCCAATCATCACCCCGACATGCTCGGCATTAGTCTCGTCGATAATCAGTCCGGCATCGGTGATTGCTTGCTTACTGGCGCACACAGCCAGTTGAGAAAACCGATCCATCCGTTTGGCTTCTTTTTTGTCCAAGTAGAGGAACGGATCAAAATTTTTGATTTCTCCCGCAATTCGACAGTCATGTCGAGACGGATCGAAGTGGGTAATTGGGCCGATCCCATTCCGTCCACTCACCAAGCCTTCCCAATACTCAGCTAAAGTGTTTCCAATGGGCGTAATTGCGCCTAAACCAGTGATAACAACACGTTTGCGATAGTTTTGCTGTCCTTGCGGATCGGAATTTGCCATGATGAGTATAGAGAGATCGAAGAATGAATGGTGATAATGAATTACCCTAGCCACTAGCAACTAGCCACTAGTGACTAGTCACTGGTCACTAAATTACTAACCTTGTTTAGCCACGATATAGTCAACTACTGATTGAACGGTTTGAAGTTTTTCTGCTTCCTCATCAGGGATTTCAACATTAAATTCTTCTTCTAGTGCCATCACGAGTTCGACTACATCTAGAGAGTCAGCTCCTAAATCATCGGTAAAGTTAGCTTCGGGAGTAATTTTGCTGGCTTCTACTTCCAATTTATCTGATACTACGGCTTGCACCTTAGACAATACATCTGCGCTCATATACGTTCCTTTTTATTTTCTGGGGATAATTTAGCTCTTGAACCCGAACGCTTGCCGTCGGTTTCTGTCGGATAATCCGACGAGCGCACCGCTGTATTAGCAATAGTGGGTGCGTGAATAGCACCCTTAATCTTAGCCGAATAACCTCACAATTCGATCGCCATTAGCTCAAATTATTTAGGGGATAGGCAACAAGGGATAGAGGATAGCTGCTTTCTGGCGATCGAAATACTGTAAATATTTCCCCTATCTCGATCGCCTACTTTGGAATGGCGATCGCTTTCATCACTTCAGCAAAGTCGGACTCATTGACGAGGGGAATTAATTGTTGTAGATATGGCTGATATTTGAATAACTCATAGCCTCGATCGAGTAGATATTGGGCAGCTTCTAAGTTGATCCCATTACTAGTATAGCTATTATAAATAATCGTCGGTGCAAATTTACTGAATATTTGTTCGCACCCAATCAAGACAGCAAGTTCATTGCCTTCTGTCGAAATTTTAATTACTTCTACTCGCTCAATTCCTACTTGTTCGACAAAGCTATCGAGAGTTACACAGATCACTTCTTCTACTTCAGTCTCTGGATCGATCGGTTCATTCGCCGATGCTAGGTAGTTTAATTCGCTACTAGCTTGGAGAATTAATTTGAATTTACCATAGCGATCGCCAACAGCATTCCTAAATACCTTGACATTTTCAATCTGATTGACAAGACAAGTTTGCCGCAAACAATCAACAGAATTAGAAAATGGTTCGATCGCATATACTATCCCATTCTCACCAACTCTTTGTGCCGCGCTAAAAGTATAAACTCCCACTCCAGCCCCGATGTCTATTACTGTCATCCCCGGCTGAATGTACTGTCGCCAAAATTCTAATTCTCGCTCGAACCAGTCACCTTCGGCGAGTAAACATCTAGTTGTCGGACTTTGCAAACTAGCAGCTACTGCGAGAGAAATATCTCGATTCTCCAGCCCAGAGGCAGCACCAACAAAGGGAATATAAGTAAATGGGCTTTCTACTGCCAAATCCGTCCATTGCCACGGCAATTTATTTAGTCTTTGACTACCATAATCTAAACCAACTTGTCGCCAATAATGGCACGAATCTGGCTGCTCTAGATCTCGATAAGCCAGGAACAAAGATTGTAAGATAGTTGGATGATCTAAGGCTAGATCTCCAGCCCGATGGAGATAGATTAAACCTTCTAGTTCTTGATTACCAATACTATAAATTCCCAGCCGAATATTCGGGAAAATTAAGTCTGGCATCAGTTGATTCATTAGATGTAATATTCGCAATCCAGTCGAATTGTCGAGGGCAATTTGAGTGCGACATAACACCTCAGTTAGCATCAATAAGGCTTGAGTGTAGCCATTATCGGTATTTAAGACGCGTTGGAGTTGTTCGCTTCTACCATTAGTAATATGAGTGCGCGTCAGCGGTGGGATATAGACAATTCCTGGCTGGATTTCTGCTTCAGTATAGGCAGGTTGGAGATTATTGATAAAGGCACTGAAGGCAATCTGGGCAGCTTCGCTGTAGTTGCCTAACATACAATTAAGTAACGCCAGATGCACGGAGCAAAGGGGGTGTTGATTCAGTGCCGCCCCAGCTTGGACGGCATCTAGGGCAATTTCAGCATATAATCCATGGGTGAGCGAGTTGTCACAGCTTTCAGCGGCTACCAGCGCAGCTACGGCTAAATTATTCCACTCTAAAGCTGTTTGTGGCTGCTCCCACTGGCAACTATCTAAAATTTGGGTGAGTTGGCGGGAGGCTGTCTCACTGATTTCTACCTGGTTGTGTTTAACGTAGTTTAGGTAGGATGTTTTAGGATCGAAATCAATAGCCATGGGAGGGGAAAGGGGAAAGGGGAAAGGGGAAAGGGAAAGCCTAACTGAAAATCTTGTAGATATCAATCCTAAATGGATTTAAGCCTGTCGATCT
The DNA here is from genome assembly GCA_031425415.1 of Chamaesiphon sp. VAR_61_metabat_425. Lineage (GTDB taxonomy): Bacteria > Cyanobacteriota > Cyanobacteriia > Cyanobacteriales > Chamaesiphonaceae > Chamaesiphon. The sequence continues at coordinate 5,867 of JANPJH010000180.1, forward strand.
CGCGGCAACAATCATCGACTGTGGCTCGATCACTCATTGCTATTACTAGGGCTTGATACGCTGCCCAGTTAGTTTGAATTAGAGTTTTAGCTTGCAATGCTGCTGCATTTTCCTGACGAACTATTTCCTGTTGTTGATTACCAGTGCGAAATAATACTCCTCGCAGTTTCTGACGATCTTCAGCACCACCTTCAGCGCGATTATCATACACCAATTTTTCTGCAGCAATTCCCGCCATCCAAACGGTACAATATTGTTGTAATAGTTGGTTAGAGATATCTGTTTGTGGCGGTGCAAACATCACACCGCCAAGAGCAGATTGCCCTTGACGAATGGATTCCCACGCACTTAATGTATAGCCAGTAATTGGGATCTGTAGTAAATAAGCAACCAAAAAATGCCCAGCTTCATGATGAACGATTCGTTGACGATATGTGGGTGAGGTACCAGCGATCGCATCTAATACTAAAGTCGCTGCCCTACTTTTGAGGAAGAAGCTATCGATAGTAGCAATAACTATAATTGCGAAAATAATGACAATTGGTACTGTTGACGAAACTTTAACTAGGGGGGCAACTAAACTAGATAAAGTCATCCCAAAAATGCAGATAGCTACTAAATTTAGAGAGATTTGTTTAGTCGGATTTTCTGAATTCATCAGTTAGTCGATCTTTTAAGATTATGTGCCTTATAAAAAGTTTCTAAACTATTGATATCGCCCACAAATCGCCAGTGCCAGGGTTCATAACTGACTTTCTGGACATTGTTCTTGGGAAAAGATAGCTCAAAACCATACCTTGCTGCGTTAGCTTTAAGCCATTTATAAGCAGGAGTAGTATCAAAATTTTGATTTAGATTAGTTGCCGGAACAGACGCATCTCCGACATCGACGGCATAGCCAGTATGATGTTCGCTATACTTCGGCGGTGCGCTGACTTCTGCTCGTTTCGTTGGCTGTTGTCCGCGTTCAGCTCCCACACCAAAAAACAGCCGTTTTTGATCTTCGATCGATCGAAATGCCGAAATTGTTGTAATATTCACACCACTCGATCGAGCCGCAGCCACCATCGATTGAAACTTAACCGCAGCCGCCTTGCGGAGGCGGTATCCGCCACCAATTGGGGTTAATTCCGCCGCCGGAGCCTCAGTATACGGCAAATGATGTAAGACGCTATCTACTGGCTCATTACTGTCGATGGAGGCTGTAGCTGTTCGGGCTAATTGCGCGGGTGGAGAATCATTTACATTTTCACTGGCGATGGGCTTCGCTGTCGGCTCTTTTGGTTTGCTTGCCATTATTACCGCCCCACTAGCTAGGATAACTGCGAGTAATCCGGCTATTTTCCCCACGGGTAATCGTGGCTTAGACATCGAAGCACTCGCGGGAGCACTTGGAGTAGTTCTATTTCCATCACGCAAAGCTGCGGGAATATCCTCGGCTTTACCTAGATTAGCCGAATTATCTGCTGGTCTAGACCGATCTATATTACTCAACTCCTATCCCCTAATACGAATACATGGCATGTTACCCTCCCCTATCCTAGCGGCAAGTTAGAATTCGATCGGTAACTTGCCTGAGCGATATTTGAGGATGCCGCCGCTAACAAAGTATACCCAATCTTTCCCTTAAGTTTTCGCTAGGGGGGAGATTTGCTTGACCTCAGTGTTCAGTTTGACAAAATATAGTTCGATATTGAGATCTGGATATCGATCGCGGATCGCCCAGTATGCACGACTGAGATACTCTGTATGAGTGGTGAGTTCCAATTCAGGATTCTTTGCCAGATTGGGATCGATCTTGTATTGATACACCGCACAGTCTTCATGATCGAGGATAATCACCTTGGTAATATGATGCAACCGATAAGAGATATCCAATTGATCCCAAAATGCGTCGGCATCATACTGGTGGGGCATTCCACTCAGGGCAAGCGAAGCTCCAGCCAAAGCTGTAAAGTCATACTGTCCGCCCAAATTTTGCAAAGACAAAAAGTAGCGTTCGGCTTCTAAAATCCGATAATCGATACAACTGAGAACTAATGCCTTGGGGACTTTTTTTTCGGCTCTAGCCACCGCAGGCGCGATGAGACTAGCTGTAGTCAGAACTCCCGCACCCAGGCAATAACGGAGAAATTGACGACGATGGAAATGAGCGCGCTCTGAACACTGACAACTATCCGGCATTTTAGTTCGCTCTAGTAGAAAAAAGTCAACGCCACCGCATCGCTATTGCTGGAGATGGGGCGATTTGGTTTGTGGTGAACAGTCTGCATAGGTATTCTACCAAATCACAGCGACTCAGAACGACGATAATAATCTCGATCGCGTCCTAAACAGAAACCTACCGAACGCCGCCAACCCTGATTTCCCCAAATCAAAAATACCACAATTGCACTGGCGGCCATCCCTGTCCCCACCGTAAAAATTCCCGGATAGCCTAATTTAGCTGCTACCGTGCCAAATACGGGTGCTGCGATCGCAATGCCTAAATCTAACCCCGTGATACACACCGATAGCACCTGCCCTCGATGTTGTGGTAGTGCCCTGTCGGATACCAAGGCAACGGTCATTGGAATTAATGTGCCTGAACCCAATCCTTCCAAAATTGCCCCAAAGATAAACCCCATCTCGCTCGTCGCTGTAGCCAAACAAGCAATCCCAGCAGTATAGCAGCATAGGCTGCCCGCAATAAAGATCCCGCGCCCATAGCGATCGGATCCGCTGCCAATTACCGATCGAGCACTAAAGCTAGCGATCGCCGCGATCGTGTAAAATAATCCAGGATTGAAATCAATCTGGCTAGCTTTGATATAAAGCGGCATGAATGTATGAATCGCGCCGAAGGGAAAGCCAATTAGTAATAAGATCAAGGCGGGAATACTCAGGGCTGGATTTGTTAAGATCTTCCAGGTAGAAGTATTTGGCACTCGGTTCTCTACCGGAGTGACTGAATCGAGCGTTGAAATCGATCGAGGTAAATCAGTTTCCAGTGGCTCAATAGTCTTCGTCCGTGGCTCTTTCAATCTGCTTGCACTCATACAGGCGATTACCCCAGTAACGATCGAAATCCAAAAGATTTCATTATATCGATCGGTTACTTGCAAATAACCACCAATCGCTGGGCCTAATGCCACACCTAATGGGTTTGTGAGGCTCATTAAGCCAATGATTTCTCCTCGGTGTTTTGGTGGAGCCAAATCTACAACTAGGGCACTGTAAGCAGTCGTAAAGGCGGCAATACTAATCCCATGAAATGCCCGAATCAACATTAGTAACGGGATTGAAGTTACTGTGAGATAACCCAATGGAGCGATCGCTGCCACCATTGTACCGATTAACAGCACAATTTTTCGCCCTCGACGATCGGCTAATTTACCTAAAGTCGGACGGGTAGATAATAATCCAACTGCAAAGGCTCCAATAATTAGTCCAATCTGTTGTTGATTAATCCCAATTAGATCTAGATAGGCTGGTAATGTCGGCAATAAAATTGCAATACTCGTCCAAAATAACAAGCCAGTTACAAACAGCACTAGCAAACTTTGCCGTTGGTGCGGCTCAAGCTGATTCAAAGTTTTCATTAACTATTCTGAATACTGGGTGCGATGGCAAGATTGTCAGCAGCTACCTGCATTGCCACAATTTCATCTGAAGACCAGTTATGTGTTGATTGACACTGGTGAGCCACTAGCAGCCCCCACAACCCCCGCTCGTTAATAATTGGGACGACTAAATTAGCCCGCACTTGAAGTTGGCGCAGGAAGTCTCGATGACAGGTGGCAATTGGTTCTGATTCAATATCGACGATCGCCCTTACTCGTCCAGCTTCATATAGTGCTGCGTAGTCACCATTAAAACATTCATCCGGTCCGCTAGAGCCGAGAATCGAGAATTTGGCATCGCTTAATGACTCAAAGGTAACTTTTCCAGCCCATTTACAATAAAAATAATACAAGGCAATTCGATCGGCATTCAATTTTGCTTGCAATCGATCGGTAGTTGTTTGAATTAGAGTATCTCTAGCTAAATCTTTGTGTAATCGATCGAATATTCTTTGTAATGCGGGATCGGACATAATCTATTTGTCTTTGATTACCTGTTATTTGTTATTTACTGTTGTTGGTAATAGTTGAGAGTTGGATGACCAACGATGGATAACTGATAACACTATCGAGCTAAATATTATCTAGAATCAGATGTGCCATTTCTAATTTTGTGCAGATTGGCATGTTAATCTGTTTGATGTTTTGATTTTCGCTCCGTTTTTCCACCGGAGCAGCTCCGCCAATGAGCAATACGGCTTGATTAAGATCGCTACCAAAGCCACTACCTGGCAAATCGACGGGGTTAGCGACGATCGCATCTAACTGTTTGCGTTGTAATTTCTCTAGAGCAGGAGTAAGAATATCTCCAGTTTGAGCGGCAAAACCAATTAATTTTTGATGGGTTTGTTTGATTTTGCTCAGTTCCGCGATGATATCTGGGACGGCAGCTAATTTGAGTTCGGTCGGAAAGAGTTGCTTGGGTAACTTCTGAATATTATAACTAGCTGGCTTAACATCAGCAACAGCCGCAGACATCAGCACTAGATCTGCTGTGGGAAAATGGGCCAGCATTGCGCGGTGCATGTCCTCGCTGGTAACGACAGGGACTGTCTCAATGCGTCGATCGATTGGCGCATCTGGTAAACTACCATAAACCAGTGTCACGCTTGCGCCTCGATGCACCGCCGCTTGCGCCAGAGCCAAACCCATTTTTCCAGTTGAAGGGTTGCCAATAAATCGCACCGGATCGAAAAATTCTCGCGTTCCCCCTGCACTGATTAAGACTTTTTGACCGAGAAGATCGCGTTTACCTTGAGTATGCAGCAGTGAATTAATATAGGGCAGAAGTTCGGCAGGTTCGGACATTCTGCCCGTCCCAACTCGATCGCAAGCTAGCAATCCTGCATCTGGCCCTGACGTATGGTAGCGCAGATCTTGAGTCAACATCTGCCAATTGCGCTGCACGGCTGCCTGATTCCACATCTCCGTATTCATCGCTGGAGCTAGTAGCACCGGACAAGTAGACGCTAAAACTGTATTAGTTAATAAATTATCTGCCAATCCATAGGCTAATTTACCCAAGGTATTAGCCGTCAATGGTGCAATTAGCAACACATCTGCCCATTCACCCAATTCGATATGTAGGGGACGATGATGGATTGGTTGCCAAAAATCTCGATCGGTATAAGCTGGGTGACGGGATAATGTTGCAACGGTTAAGGGCGTAATAAATTGCTCTCCACCAGCGGTAAGGATCGCTTTGACTTCAACTCCCGCTTTAAATAAAGTCGAAATTATTTCACAGACTTTATATGCCGCAATTCCGCCCCCAATCCCAATTAAAACTTTCATTCATGTGGGTGGTGGGCACTGCCCACCCTACATCTTGCTATTATCTATCCCCTAAATTACGCTTCATCATAGGCTTCTAAATCGAGGAGATGAATATAAGGCTCGACTAAATCTGGACGCTGAAACGCGATCGCCCGCAGTAAATGCCAATCCTGTAAGCCATCAAAGGGATTCCGATAATCGTCACTTTCTAATCTTAATGCTAGTGCTTCTACGTCTTCGTTAGTCAGGTTGGGGATATTATTCCGTTGAGACATCTCGAACGGCTTACCGTCTGCGATAGCATTCGTGACCATAGTTCACCTCTTCTCAAGTTAGTAGAATTTAGCAGCTATATTTAATCTTAGCCTTGTTAGTTATTATTACCCGTTAATGGTGTCCCGATTAACAAAAATTATATAAAATCGGTTAAAATTTTTATCCTTTCACAAAATCTCTGACTAGTTGCAAAACCGTTGGGACGATCGAGTGTCTCATCTCAAATTCTTGATAGCTTACATCAACTCCCTATTCGCTGAGTAAATCGCGACTGCGCCAAGCTGCGGCAATGGGGACGATATCATCATTGTCTGTCGTGAACGATCGCCACAGGTGGCGGAGCAAGGGGTTTCAATACTTCTCGGTTAAGCCCAAAAGGAGGTAAATTAGGGTGAAAAATGGAATCGTCGAAGACAACGCTACTTATTTCTATACAGGTTGTTGTCCAGATAGTCATCAATTATTGCAGCTACCACGTACTCGTGAAGTAGAGGAGATCGCGCGGCAGTTAATGATGCAGTTAGCTCAGGACGATCTATTCGCCGGTGAGGGGAAGATGTATGGGGTGCTGTTAGTTGAGACAAAATTGGGATCGAGGGAGGTGATTAAGGCTTTTTCAGGGTTGCTGAATGGGGAAGCGATCGTGGCTGGATGGGTGCCGCCGCTGCCGGGGCGCGATCGAGTGGCGGCGGCTGAGGCTGAGACGCTGCAAGATCTGGCGGCGATGAAGCAGAAATTAATTGACTTGGATCGATCTCCAGTAAGAGCGGAATATCAACTATTGGCAGCGACATTTGCTCAGCAATTAGAGCGATTATCAATCGAGCATCGTCAGCGGAAAGAGCTGCGTCAACAGCAGCGGGAAAAATTATCGGCGACTTTGGATGATGCAGATCTAGCCATTGCGCTCCACCAATTAGAGCAAGAAAGCCGTCAAGACGGACGAGAACGCCGTTATCTAAAACAGGAAAGAGATGCAGTTTTGCAGCCGTTACAGGCGATTTTAGCCCAGGCTGATGGGCGAATTCATGAGTTGAGACAACAGCGGAAAGCTCGATCGCGCCAACTCCAAACTCAGATGCACGATGCCTATCGATTGATGAATTTTCTCGGTACGGCTAGCTCATTACGAGAATTAATGCCAGCAGGTATTCCCACTGGTACGGGTGATTGTTGTGCCCCCAAATTACTCCACTATGCGGCTAGTCATCAGCTTAAACCGATCGCGATGGCGGAATTTTGGTGGGGTAAAAACAGCGGGGATAAGCGTCAGAGTGAATTTTATGGTGCTTGTCTGGAGCGTTGCCAGCCACTGATGGGATTTATGTTATCTGGCTTGGCTTCAGAGCCGCTTGGCACTGGAAGTTGCTCGCTGCCGATTGTCTATGAAGATGAATATCTAATTGCGGTGGATAAGCCGGCTGGACTGCTCTCTGTACCGGGACGATCTCTAGACAATCAGGATAGTGTTTTGACGCGGTTGCGGAAATTATTAGCCGATGAGGAGATTTATCCCGTTCATCGATTGGATCGAGACACATCGGGGATATTATTATTGGCACGCGATCGACAGATGTATCGATACTTGAGTGAGCAGTTTCGCACTCGCCAGGTACACAAGGTCTATGAGGCGATTTTGGCAGGGGAAATTGCAGCTAATCGCCTTCAAGGCTCGATCGATTTACCATTATCGGGTGATTTGGCAGACAGACCGCGCCAAAAGGTAGATTTCCACCAGGGTAAGCCCAGTTTGACTAGGTTCCAAGTCTTGGCAAAGATCGGCGAATACACTAGGATTGAGTTTGCCCCTATTACTGGGCGAACTCATCAATTGCGCGTCCATGCAGCCGATCTGCAAGGGCTAGGTGTACCAATTTTGGGCGATCGTCTGTATGGTTGTCAGGCTAACGCGACCAGGCTCCATCTTCATGCACGAGAACTAAGTTTTGTGAATTTCGATCGATCTACTGGGCATAATATATCCAACCAGTACCACCAACGGCCCAAGCTAATTCACATCTGCGCTAAGTCTCCATTTTGAAGTCAATATCCTTAATTAATTTTGAAGTTATTACTTTCGTTGTCTAGATAACTACACTAGGACTGGATCTGATGCTAAAGTTATTTAGAGTTATTTACCGTGTTGCGGGTGTTGACTTCGATCGAAATTACCAGCCTATTTTATTCGAGCAAAATCGAGGATTGGGACTTTTGGATTAAACTGTGGGTGTTTTCCGCCAGAGACAATTCAGTCAAATAATGCTAGTCTTCTCACAAGCTTCGGCACTATATTTTTTGGAGCAATATCAATGTCTAAACGTACAATCTTCTATCAATCTGCTGGCGGACTACTCGGTCTAGCCTGCCTGAATCTTATTGTGGCACCGATCGCTAGTGCAAGTAATTGCTGCACCAGTATGTCCAATGGTACTGGCATGTCCAATGGTACTGGCGTGTCCAATGGTTCGGGATCGTGTCCTAATAAGAAAGACTGTGGTGGCAATATGTCCAACGGTACTGGTATGTCCAATGGTACCGGCATGTCCAATGGTTCTGGTAAGCCCCCCACCGAATGCAAGGAGCTTTGTACTCCTGGTAACGGTGGTGGAAATGGCGGTTCCGGTGGCGGAAGTGGCGGTTCCGGTGGTGGAAATGGCGGTTCCGGTCCCTTCGCTGGAGGAGGTTCTGGATTCAATCCACAAGGTGGCTCCTTCTATGTAGGTAGCAGCAAAGTCCCTGGATTGTTTGGTGCGTTCGGTACCGGCGGAATTGGCGGTTATAATGCTTCAACTATTGGGCTAACTCAACAACTGAAACAACTCTTAGAGGCTGCTCAAAGTGCTTATGCAGAAGCATCCGCGAGGTTGGCTAAACTCGAATCTCAAGCCACTCCAGCGGGTCGAAAAGACGATCCCGTTCGTTATAGTCGGGTAGCTGATGCGAATGCCGCTGATTGTGGTTGTAATGCTACAGCATCTGAGCCGACAAATTCAGCCGAATTAGCCGCAGCGAAAGCAGCGGAAGCTGAAGCAGCAGCATCACTGGCTAAAGCTCAAGAGCAAGCGCGTCAGTTCTTGGAGTCGCTCAAAAAGAATCCCGTGGCATTTGGGACATTTAGCCCAATCTGGTAGAAACATTTCCCAGACTGTCATTGCCAGGGTGAGAACTTTGTTCTCACCCTTTCATTTGATAATGATGCTCTTGCCGTGCAGTTAGTGACTTCACCAAAGCGAGTTGCTTCGCCAACGTCAAGGATTCGGGTTGCCACCCGTTAATTTGGCAGATGATTCTGCTAGAGTGGGATCTGAGAAATTAACTTTCGATAGATCTAGCATGGCAGAAACTCTATTTTTTAATGCCCTACGTGCCGCGATCGATGAAGAGATGGCACGAGATTCATCAGTATTCGTCATGGGTGAAGATGTAGGACATTACGGCGGTTCCTACAAGGTGACTAAAGATCTCTATAAAAAGTATGGAGACATGCGGATCTTAGACACCCCGATCGCCGAAAATAGTTTTACCGGGATGGCTGTAGGTGCGGCAATGACGGGGTTACGCCCGATTATTGAAGGGATGAATATGGGCTTTCTGCTCCTAGCTTTCAACCAAATTTCCAATAATGCAGGGATGTTGCGCTACACCTCTGGTGGTAACTTTACCATTCCCTTGGTGATTCGTGGGCCTGGTGGTGTCGGTAGGCAGTTGGGTGCAGAACATTCGCAGCGACTCGAAGCGTATTTCCAGGCAGTTCCAGGCTTGAAAATTGTTGCTTGCTCGACCCCTCGTAATGCCAAGGGGCTACTCAAATCAGCCATTAGAGACAATAATCCTGTATTGTTTTTTGAGCATGTACTGTTGTACAACCTCAAGGAAGACTTACCGGATGATGAATATCTCCAGCCCCTAGATAAGGCGGAAATCGTGCGTCCGGGTAAAGATGTCACCGTTCTCACCTACTCGCGGATGCGTCACCACTGTATCCAAGCCCTGAAAGCCTTGGAACCAGAAGGTTATGATCCCGAAATCATCGATCTAATTTCGCTCAAGCCATTAGATTTAGCAACCATTGGGGCATCGATTAAAAAAACTCACAAGGTGATTATTGTTGAAGAGTGCATGAAAACTGGGGGAATTGGAGCTGAATTAGTGGCTTCGATTAACGATAATTTCTTCGATGAACTGGATGCACCCGTGCTGCGGATGTCGTCACAGGATATTCCCACCCCTTACAATGGGAAGTTAGAATACTTGACTATTATCCAGCCACCTCAAATTGTCGAAGCAGTCAAACAGATGGTTGATGGCAAATTTTAGTCAAGAGGGTAGCGGTTAGAGGGTAGGAGGTAGCGATTGTTAATTTATCGGGAATGATTGAATAACGGCTTGATCGACATTGATTAATTGGATTTTAGCGTCTTCCCAACTCAATCTTCCTCTGAATCTCTCTAATACTACTCTCTACCCTCCACCCTCTACTTCCTAAATTAAATTATGCAAAAACAGCGAGCCATATTAGGCTTAATTATCGTCTTAGTTATCGCGGCGATCGCGTTACTAGCCATTAAACCAATGCGTCTAGGTTTAGATTTACAAGGTGGATCGAGATTAACGATCGAAATCCAAACTACTAAAGAGCATCCGACGATTACCACAGAAGATTTAACCGCCGTTCAAAAGGTGATTGAAAATCGGATTAATGGTTTAGGCGTAGCCGAAGCCTTAATTCAAACGGCTGGAAGTAATAAAGTTTTAGTCGAATTACCTGGTGTTAACGATCCCGAACAGGCAGAACGAGTCCTGGGTGGTACGGCAAAACTAGAGTTTCGGGAACAGAACCTTGGCACCGAAGGACAACTAGGGGCAGAGATGGCCGTATTGCGAGAGGCGAAACAGAAACAGACACTACTTAAAAATTCCTCAGATAAAAAAGCGATCGCCGATAATCAAGCAGCAATTACCAGGCAGTTTACAGAGATTGGTAAATTGTTTGGTAAAGCCGAAATTACTGGGAAGAATTTGAAAAATGCCAGTCCCGAACCATTATCGGCAGGTGGTTGGAATGTCGCGATCGAATTTGACGATTTTGGCGGTAACGCTTTTGCTAAACTAACCAAAAATCTGGCTGGAACCGGGCGAACAATTGGTGTCTTTTTAGATAATGATCCCATTAGTACTCCAACTGTTGGTGCCGAGTTTGCCGCTACCGGAATTGCTGGCGGTAAGGCGGTGATTACTGGTAACTTTACAACTGCTACAGCGAACGATCTTGCTGTGCAATTGCGCGGGGGTTCGCTACCAGTTCCAGTCAAGATTCTCGAAATTCGCACCGTGGGTGCAACGTTAGGTCGAGATAGTATTCAAAGCAGTTTCTATGCCGGAATCGGCGGTTTGTTGTTAGTAATGATCTTCATGGCGATTTATTACCGACTACCGGGAATCATTGCTGATGTGGCATTGGTGATTTATGCAATTTTAACCCTAGCAGCTTTCAATCTTTTAGATGTCACCCTCACGCTACCAGGCATTGCGGGGACAGTGCTGAGTATCGGTATGGCTGTAGATGCTAATGTCTTGATCTTCGAGCGGATTCGTGAGGAAATCCAGGCGGGTAAAACTTTGTACAAGTCGGTGGAATCGGGCTTCAATCGGGCTTTCTCTAGTATTCTCGATGGTAACGTTACCACGTTATTTTCCTGTTTGGCATTGTTCTTTCTGGGTTCGGGATTAGTGAAGGGTTATGCTGTTACCCTGGGTGTGGGCATCATGATTAGTATGTTTACGGCACTAGTCTGTACTCATGCCTTTCTTTTGTTAATTGTCTTGGGCGTGCCATCCCTACGTCAACGACTTCAGTTATTTGCACCCAATTTACCGAATAGCTAGTAGTTTGGGGAGATGGGAGTGAAAGACGATCAAATTTAGTGTAACTAAGCAACATAAACCGATGATTAAATTTAGTGTAACTAAGCAACGGAAGTTGTGGTGGTTACTATCCATGACGATTATCTTAGCAGGGCTGATCTCGATGGCAATTTCCTGGGCAAATCCAGAAATTAAATCGCCATTACGATTGGGATTAGACTTTACTGGCGGGACAAAATTACAGTATCAATTAGACTGTTCGGTTGCGAATAATTGTAAGCCGCTCGATATTGCCAGTATTCGGGAAATACTCAAAGAGCGAGGGTTAGCCGATGCAGGTATTCAAGTTGAAGGTAAGGATCTGACTGCTTTTTCGATTCGGACAAAAGATCTTAAAGTTGATACGCGGACTAAACTAGAAGCAGATTTTAGTACTAGGCTGGGTAAGCTCGATCCGGCGAAAACCCAGAATGATACTGTAGGACCAACACTCGGTCAAGAATTATTTCAAAATGGCTTAATTGCGATCGGTGTATCATTTGGTCTAATCGTAGTTTATCTAGCCTTCCGCTTTCAATGGGACTACGCTTTCTTTGCCTTTGTCGCACTGTTTCATGATGTGCTGATTACGCTGGGGTTTTTCTCGATTCTGGGCTTAGTTAGCGGCGTAGAAATCGATAGTTTATTTGTCGTTGCTATTTTGACGATTATTGGTTTTTCTGTGAATGATACTGTGGTAATTTACGATCGCATCCGCGAAGTAATTACGCTCAATCCAGATCGACCGATTGGTGAGATTGTTGATGAGTCAGTTGTGCAAACGTTATCTCGATCGATCAATACTACTTTCACCGTTCTCTTGACACTGTTCTCGATCTTCCTATTGGGTGGTGATACGCTCAAAAACTTTGCGCTGTGTCTGATTGTTGGCTTCACGGCTGGAGCATATTCCAGTATTTTCATCGCTAGTACCCTATTTGGTTGGTGGCGCGAACGTCATCCAGTTACACCCAACTCAACATTAGTTAGTCCGGAATCTTGATGAGCTTGCGGGAGCGCAATGGGAAATTATTATGGTGAAGCTTGCCAAACATTGGGTCGTCACAGCAGAGCCAGAGATCGAACTCGACCCGATTTTTAAAAACCAGATCGATCGATTGCATCGTCTGACTGTCTATGGTAGGTGGTTGGTTATCGTCTTTGTCTGGTCGGTTGTGGGTGGCTTGAGCATGTGGGAACTTCGCTATCCGATCAGTCTAATTCAAGAGAATTTTACTTGGGCTGCGGTGCGATATGGACTTTACTTCCAACCCATTCCTGCTTTTGGCTTATGTTTGTGCGTGAGTGTAACGGCTGGTACCCTGGTATGGCAAACTCGCAATCTGATTTGGGGTTTACCACCCCACGAACACCGCCGCTTAGTCCAAAAAATCTGTCACATTCGCCAGCAAGGCAGCTCTCATCCATTATGGAAGTGGGTGATTGCTTAATTACTGACCCAGCTAGCCAATTTGACTGTACCCACTCCTAGCAACAGTTCCAAGTTTTTAGATATACTACACATTTTAGGGAGCAACGCCTGAGCATTTAATGGCAATAAATAAAACTACTAGAAGTATAATACCCACACTTCCCATAACCAGAGAACCAAGCCATAATTCCTCAAAACTATCGATTTGGGCATTAGAAGGATTATTTTTTATATATAGGATTTTAACCTTCTGTCCGACAGAATACAGCACTTCCGGTAGTCATGAGGTACAGAAGCAGCAATTAGCAAACCAATTCCTGAGATGTTGAGGATCGATTAGCCTAATTGCAAGTGAAATAATTCTGTCCACCATAATTGTTGTAGTAGGTGAAAACATCCGAAGAAAAGACTTGAGTTGGGACCACCATAACTCAATTGGGTTAAAATCTGGTGAGTATGATGAAAGGAAAAGAACAGAAGCACCAACAGCTTCAATCATAGGGATAATAGAATCTGATTTGTGAGAGGATAAATTATCCATTACAACAACGGCACCTGGCCATAAGTTTGGTGCTAAAAAATCCTTAACAAATAATTCAAAAGCTCTACTGTCCATTAAATCATCCATTGTCATCAATGCTACGACATTGTTAATGCTAATTGCCCCAATTACTGTGACTTTTGCACCTCGATAGAATGGGGTTAGAGCATAAGCTCTTGTTCCTTGTTGCGATCGAGCGTGAGTTCTGACCAAACCAATCAGAACACCAGTTTCATCCAAGAATACTAAGTTTTCTACATCGATATCTTTAACAGATTCCCAATAATCTAATCTTAAATTCAGGACTCTTTCTGTAGTAGCCTGGGTACTCCTGTCAGTTTTGCTTGGTGCGCTTCCATGGTCGGGAAACCCGACCGGAGCGCATCCGCTTTTTTACGATTCAAGCCTAATTTTTGTAATGCTTGGCACATGGCACTTCGACCTACCCAATTACCAGTTTTATCGGCGAAAAATTCGCATAGTTCAATCAAAGTAGCGTCAGGATGTTCTGCAACTAGTTCTCTTAACTCTACTTCAGCATTTGTCAGGTAACTGAATCGTGGTTTACCTGGCTTCTTGGGCTGTAAGTTTCCCTCAAGCTTTTGTTGTTTGACTAATTTTTGAACGAAGCTTTTACTAACATCAAATATTCTGGCTACTGTTCTAATTGAATGATGGCGATCGAGATGCGCCGCAACTATTTTTTCCCGAAGATCGATTGAACATGCTTTCATTGCTAATTTTTTTTACTATGCTTTATTGTACCTCATGACTGCCGGAAGTGCTGTATATTGGGGGCTTTGTAGAATAAGACCCATCAAACTGAATTGTGACTCCATCCTCATCCATAAACCTTACAACAGGAAAATTAGATATGGAGTTAGATCTGTTTTTAGCTTTCGACGGTTTCATATTTACTACAGTCCCTTCAGCCACTAAAGCTTTCTTAGTAAAGGATAACGTATTGAAAGACCAATGTAATGGAAGGATAATTAATGTTAATCCTAATATCAAAATTAAAAATATGGGTATCTTATTATAATTATTTTTGCTGACAAAATAATTATAATAAGAAACATTAACAACATAACAGGCACAATAATAATTGAGTAAGCATAAGAAAACTGTACAGGCTGTTGAGCTTGCCAATCAAATTGAAACTAACAGAACTCGTTTGGTACCAACTATTAAGAGAGCGATCGGCCTAAATTAACCTTAACAATAGATTGAGAGATTTCAAATAGGTTCTATAGTACCCCAGACTCTAATCGATCGAGATAGATAAATTCAGGAGCTTTAACTCCGGCTTCGGCTCTGATTTTCACCAACTCCGGCGACTCAAAGAATTTTCGGGCAGCTTGTGTCGATGTCCACTCGGAGAAATGAACGATTTTGTTAGGATCGTCCTCATACTTCAAGACTTGATAAGCCTGCTCTCCCGCTGCTTTGCGGATAGTTGCTGCCCGATCGAATACTTGTTTCCAAGCTTGATAATCTTCGACTTCATGAATAATCAAGACATAGTTCATAGTTGTATTTCTCTACTTCAAATCATTTTCTGGTAAGATAATTGCCTAAATTAAATTAGACTTTGACCACAAATCGCCTTGGACTAAAGTATGCGCTTGCCATGCTGGATCGATATCTGGAAAATCACTCCGGTAATGTCCGCCCCGGCTCTCGGTTCGCATTGCGGCACTAGTTAAAATCAATAAGCTAATATCTAATAAATTGCGAGTTTCGCCCCAGGTGCGTAGATCTCTTTCTGTGAATTCATTTGGCAGATCGAGGGATTGTAATGGAGTGAGTTGGGTGAGTAATTGACTGATGGCTAAAGCGTTGAATTCAGCTTGCCAGAGTTTGACTTGTTTGATGCCGTCATTGAGGGTTGCTTGTTCGCGACAAATCCCAGCGGCTTGCCACATCAAGCGGGGTAATTCTTGGCGGATAGCTTCCACTCGCGCCAATTGCGGCATCCAGCCATTGTTAAATATCACAGGCGCGCTAACATCTGAAGTTAATTGCAGACGGGGTGAATCAATTTCCAGCTTAGCTAATTGGGCACCAAACACCACACATTCCAATAGTGAATTACTGGCTAAGCGGTTGGCTCCATGTACGCCAGTGCTGGTAGTTTCCCCGACAGCATAAACGCCGGGAATCGTGGTCTGTGTCATCAGATCGGTATAAATGCCCCCCATCCAA
Organism: Chamaesiphon sp. VAR_61_metabat_425; assembly: GCA_031425415.1. Taxonomy (GTDB): domain Bacteria; phylum Cyanobacteriota; class Cyanobacteriia; order Cyanobacteriales; family Chamaesiphonaceae; genus Chamaesiphon. Next base: position 21,603 of record JANPJH010000180.1, read on the forward strand.
TAGTGTGCGGCGGGGGCAACGGGAATCAGCTCAGTTAAGATATCAATCCCCCAATGCTGACAAACTTGAATAATATTTGGGAACCTGTGCCGAATCTTTTCAACTGGAATCGGTCGTAAATCGAGCCAGACACAGCCTCTAGCTGGGTCAGGGTGATGTTTGAGCAAATGACTGAAAATTGCCTGACTGACGACATCTCTGGGGGCAAGTTCGCCCGCTGGATGATAGTCGAAGGTAAACCGATAGCCGTTATCGTCTACTAAATGGGCACCTTCCCCCCGTACTGCTTCGCTGATCAAAAATCGCGGCGCACCAGCCTTGGTCAAAGCGGTAGGATGAAACTGGACAAATTCTAAGTCTCGCAGTAATGCTCCCGCTCGGTGTGCCATCCCCACCCCGTCGCCCGTACTGACTTCGGGATTGGTCGTCTGCGCGAAAACTTGTCCCCCACCACCTGTTGCCAAAATGACGGCGGTAGCTGCTACCCAGGTAATTCGACCTTGATGGAGTAGACTTATCCCCCGACATTGACCCTGCTCCAACCATAAATCTAGGGCAAAGGCGTGAGTCAGTACAGTAATATTCGGCTGGGCTGACACTCGATCGGCTAAAGTACTCACTAGAGCTTTGCCCGTCGTATCTGCTGCATGGAGAACGCGGGGACGAGAATGGGCAGCTTCTAAAGTTAGAGCTAATTTTTTACCCATGCCACCACTAGCTAGCGGGATACTGACTCGATCGAATCTTACGCCCAGATGAATCAGCGAATCAATACACGCCGCTGCATGAGTTACCAAAAATTCTACCGCTGCTCGATCGCACAATCCCGCTCCAGCTTTTAAGGTATCGGCGATATGTAAATCTACGGAATCTTGAGGATCTACCACTGCGGCAATTCCCCCCTGCGCCCAATCACTCGCAGATAAGGGCAAACTATCTTTGCTGATCAACGCTACCCGCTGAGAGGCTGGTAGACACAGTGCTGAGTATAAACCTGCCGCTCCAGCTCCCACAACGATCGTATCAAAGCTAGTTAAGGGCATAGAAGTTATCAATTGATGAATGGTGAATTATGAATATTCACTAATTACTATTATCTGTGTCGATCGACATAAAAAACCACCCCTGTTGGGTTGCCAACGATCGACATAAAAAACCCACCTTGGCGGTGGGCGATTGTCATAGGGATAAAAATGTTAATAACTACTTACTTTAGTAATAACCATTGTTATAGCGATCGCCACCTTCGGTGAAGGTATCATCGACAGTGGTGAGGGTGAAATTATCTAAGTTGGCTTGGAGCGTTTCTTTTTGCTTCTCGCTCAAACCAGGAATCTCTAACACGGCTTCTACACTCTGGTAAGGAGCATTATCTACTACCTTCCGAGCGATGGCGGGGTACAGCCCAGGATATTTGCGAAATGCCCGAACATTAGTATTGTTTAAGTCAATTTTCTTCCCAAATTCAGTACCTAGTTTGGTGTCGGCACTGTTGGTAATATTTTCTTCAGTCGCTGGGGCAGCAGCCAATACCATCGAACTGTTCCAATTACCTGCCATTGCTTGTGGCGCAATCCCCACCAAACAAGTCAAGCAGAGACTAAAGACGACGAGCAGACGGGCAAACCGTTTCATAAAATTGTTTCTCCTAACACAGCATCTTAATTTTCTATTATTTTACCGCAATTTAGGCTTTAGGCTTTAGGGGAAAGGGAAAAGGGGAAAGGGAATAGTGGATAGAAATTAAAAGAAACCCCAACTTCTTACTTTCAACTCCCGACTTCTTACTTCCAACTCCCATACGGTGGTACAGCAACTCCCAACTCCTAACTTCTTACTTCCAACTCCCAACTCCTAACTCCTAACTCCCAACTCCTAACCCCCAACTCCCAACTTCCAAGTCACTTTTGGCAAGATTTGCGATCGATCGACACGATCTTGATACTTGATGGCAAAATTGAGCAGGGAATCGAGTAGAGAATCAGAGAGGAAATGGGGTTGAAGTCCGAGCTGAAGCAGGTTGGTATTTTTGGGATTGAAGTAGTGTTCTTCTAACTCAACCCGGGGATTAGCCACTGTTTGGATCTCGACATCCAAGCCAAGGGTGATAGCTGCTTGCTTAATTTTGAGCGCGAGGTCTTTGATGCTAAATAGTTCGGTGAATTGGTTAAAGACACGAAATTCACCTCGATTAGCGGGGCTTTCGATCGCTAGTTCGACGCATCTGACAGTATCGCGGATATCTAGGAAGGCGCGAGTTTGACCACCTTTACCATAAACGGTGAGCGGATGCCCGATCGCGGCTTGAATGCAGAATCGATTGAGAGCCGTTCCGTAGATGCCATCATAGTCGAGTCGGTTGATCAACATTTCATCCATCCCCGTTTCTTCGGTGAGGACACCATATACCACCCCTTGATTGAGATCTGTTGCCCGTAAGCCCCAGACTTTGCAAGCAAACTGGATGTTGTGACTATCGTGAACTTTACTCAGATGATAGAAAGATCCTGGTTGTTTGGGATAGGGTAAAGTATCCGTCCGCCCATTATGCTCGATCGTGATGTATCCTTCCTCAATGTCAATATTTGGCGTACCATATTCGCCCATTGTCCCCAATTTGACCAGATGACAATCGGGAAAATCATCCCGCAAGGCATATAACAGGTTGAGATTACCCACCACATTATTTACCTGTGTGAGGACAGCATGTTCCCTGTCGATCATCGAAAATGGTGCCGAACGCTGTTCGCCAAAATGCACGACAGCTTCCGGCTGGAATTTCTGTAATGATTTCTGGAGAAAATCGTAATTATTGATGTCGCCAATAAATAAATCGATCGATTTACCAGTTAATTCGTGCCATCTTTGAATCCGTTGGTGGATACTCGCAATTGGGGTGAGTGTATCTACCCCTAATTCCAAATCCCAATGCCGCCTGATCAAACTATCCAAAATTCCAACTTCATACCCTCGGTTGGACAGGTACAGCGCAGTTGCCCACCCACAATAACCATCACCGCCAATCACCAGGACTTTCATAACTGCTTACTAAAGTTCTTAATTTTACGATTCAATATTCGCTCAATGTATCAGGACAAGGGTCAACAGTAAACCACGATCGCCGAAAATGATGGTTAAGAACTGGTTAATTTGTGAATTAGGGGAAAGGGAAAAGGGGAAAGGGGAAAGGATAAATACTTGTCTCTCCCATACGGTGGTACAGCAACTCCCAACTCCAAAAATGTTGAATCTGAAGGAGATTTGGGCATAATCAGCATACAGATTCTTGCGAGGCGACAGAAATATGGCTAAAGTAGCTGATGAATATGCAGTATATTTGCTGTTGACGGGGGGTCATCGGGAAGAAATCCGCTTCCCCACAGTCCAAGAGTTTCAAAAATGGTATAGTAATGAGCTAATGCCTAAGTCTAATTCTAGGGACTTTATCACTGTCCCGATCAAAAATATTCAGGGAGAATACATGGTTATCCGACCTGACTGTGTCCTAGCAATCCGTGTCGAACCCGTGTTTGCTTCTAGTATCGATCGAGACTATTAGATTCAGCGACTAGTTATCCACTGCCAAGATGGGAATCTGAAACATCAGTTCTGCAAGGTTCGTCACTGAATAACTACGTAAAAGCGTTATTAAAAATTACTTCATGATCAAAACACTAGCCTTACTCTCTTTGAATCTAGGTATTGCGCTAGGATTCAATCAGCCTGCACCCCTGCGGTTAAACGCTGAACCAACCGCCAATATTCAAGCCAAGCAGAGTACTACCACTAGTACTAGCACTCCCGTCATTGAGGAAAGTCCCCTCGGCTTTGACGAACAATTGTGGGGTAAAACTGGCGATAAAGCAGCGATGCTCAAATCGATCGATCATAGTCTCCGTTATCTAGACACACCCGCAGCAGCGAAAGCATATCAAAATTACGCCGTTCAGAGCATCAGCCGCGATCGAGTGCGCCGTTCGCTGACCAGATTTCGGCAGCTTGTAACTACTAGCAAATCAGCCGCAGAACTCCAAGCTGCTGTCAAACGGGAATTTGTTTTTTATCAATCCGTCGGGAACGATAATCGCGGTACTGTCAAATTTACGGGCTACTACGAACCAATTTATCAAGCCAGTCGCGTACAAACGGCTGAGTTTAAATACCCAATTTATAAAGCCCCTGCTGACTTTAATACTTGGCGAGACCCCCAACCCGAACGAGTGCAACTAGAGGGTACAGATGGTCTCCAAGGCCCAATGGGGCCGCTTGCCGGCAATGAGATCTTTTGGATGCGCGATCGATTTGAAGTCATCCTTGTGCAGATTCAGGGTTCTGCCGAACTCAACCTCACCGATGGTACCAAAACGACGGTAGGTTTTGCTGGAGGTACAAATTTTGCATATACAAGTATCGGCAAAGAGCTAGCTAAAGATGGGAAAGTTACCGCCAGTCAGCTTACGCTCCCCGGAATTATCCGATTCTTCCGCGAAAATCCCCAAGAATTAGACGTATATATTCCCCGGTATAAACGGTTTGTCTTTATGAAGGAAACCTTCAAAGGGGAAGCGATGGGGAGTATTAACGTACCTGTAACACCCGATCGATCGATCGCGACAGATAAGTCAATGATGCCGCCTGGAGCACTGGCTCTGGTGCATACTTCTCTCCCCTATCCAGGGCGAGGTCGATCGATCGAACAAAAATTGGTCAGTCGTTATGTCCTCGATCAGGATACTGGCAGTGCAATTACTGGCCCTGGACGTGTAGACTACTTTATGGGTACTGGAAAAGTCGCCGGAGATCGTGCTGGTGTGACTGGTGGCCCCGGACAACTCTATTATCTCTTGTTAAAAAGCTAGTCAGCGACTAAAGTCGCCGCTAGTAATCCCAAGTCTGCTGCTGACTAACTAACCCAAGACAAAAGCTTGGGTTAGCCTTTTTATGGGCATTGGTATCTATCGCATGGTGACAAATTCTTCAGCCGAGCTGGGGTGAATCCCCACTGTGGCATCAAAATCAGCTTTAGTTGCGCCCATTTTAACGGCGATCGCCACACCTTGAATAATTTCTGCCGCATGATCTCCGACCATGTGGGCACCGAGGATTTTATCAGTCTTAGTGTCTACCACCAGCTTCATCAGGGTTTTTTCCTGTTTGTTGGGGAGGACATAATACATGGGGCGGAAGTTGCTCTGATAGATTTTAATCGCATCTCCGTGCATTTCTCTGGCTTCTTCTTCCGTTAGGCCGACAGTTGCTGCTTCAGGAGTTGTGAAGATGGCGGTAGGAATATCGGCATAGCTCATGATGCGCGGCTTATTCCCAAACATTGTATCGGCAAAAGCCCGACCTTCACCGATCGCCACAGGCGTAAGTTGGATAGTATCAGTACAGTCGCCGACGGCGTAGATATTTTCGACATTTGTCCGACTGGATGTATCGACTAAAATCGCTCCATGATGGGTCTTGACATCGACGTTTTCCAAGCCCAAATTATCTGTATTTGGTTTTCGTCCCAACGCCGCTAAACTAACCGCATCAGCGAGAATTGTTGATTTTCCATCTGTGGTGGTGACTGTGACTGCGACACCTGTAGCGGTTTTCTCGATCGAAATATCCTGACTATGATTAATAATCTCGATCCCATGATGTTTCATCCCAGCTTGGATTGCCGATCGCAAGTCATTATCAAACCCGCGTAAAATCAAATCTGGGCGAATAATCTGGGTAACTTTAGTCCCCAACCCATTCATAATACAAGCAAATTCACAGCCAATATACCCAGCCCCTAAAATTACCATCTGCTTGGGCTGTGTTTGTAAATTAAAGATATCATCCGACACGATCGCATGTTCGATGCCCGGAATGTTAGGCCGCACCGGAACGCCACCCACTGCAATCAAAATCTTATCAGCCGTAACCGTCCGTTCGGCATTGCCGTCCCGTAGGGAATCTCCGACCTGAATCGTGTGATTGTCGATAAATTTGCCCCGCCCTGGTATGATTTCGACCTTGGAGTTATCCAGCATCCGCTGATAAATCCCATTCAGGCGAATCACCTCATTATTCACCGCCGCGATCATTTTGGGCCAGTCTAGCTGACTTTTGACTCCACTCCACCCGTAACCCTCAGCATCACTAAATAGTTCGGGAAAGTGAGAGGCATACACCATCAATTTTTTGGGAATACAGCCGCGATTGACACAAGTACCGCCCAACCTATCGTACTCAGCAACGCCAACCTTTGCACCATATTCTGCGGCCCTTCTTGCTGTCGCAATCCCCCCAGAACCAGCACCAATCACAAATAGGTCAAAATCGTAGCTCATGTCTGCATTCCCTCTAATTCTCGATCGGTTTTTTAGTGGATAGTTACTATTCACTATCCACTATCCACTAAATCACTACTTACTTCCCTTCAAATAAGCCAACATTGTATCAACGTCAGAAACTTCAAAAGGATCGGTTTCACAGTTATCCTCGTAACCAGCTTCTGCAAAAATTTTCTCGACTTTGCCATCATTGATGACCATCGAATAACGCCAAGAGCGCATTCCAAAGCCTAGGTTGGACTTCTCGACCAACATCCCCATTTTCCGGCTAAATTCACCGTTACCATCTGGTAACAGTTTGACGTTTTTCACGCCCATATTTTTGCCCCACTGATACATTACGAACGCATCGTTGACGGACAAACAGTAGACTTCATCTACACCTAGTCCTTTGATTTGGTCGTAGGCTGCATCATAACCAGGGAGGTGGCTGGTAGAGCAAGTAGGTGTAAATGCACCAGGGAGAGAGAAGATCACAACTCTTTTACCCGCAAAGATATCTTGGGTCGATACATCTTGCCATTTGAAGGGATTGTCACCACCAATGGATTCATCGCGAACGCGAGTTTTGAACACAACATTTGGCACTTGGTCGATTACAGCCATGATTTGCTCCGATTAGGTAATTATTTTTGGTTTGCAGTCTTAATTCTGGAATTATCCAAACTAGTGACGAGCGATCTCATGTATCTCAGAATAATTCTAATTTAGGAAGAAGTCAAGAGTGATAAAAAATATTAACTAAGAATATTTGTGACTAAACGATCGTTCCAGGAATTTGGGCACTATAATTGAAAACTATAGTAAGTCTATTTCTATCCTAGCGACTAGCCTCTAGTCTATCGCAATGATCCAGCCATCAACTGATGAGATCGTCCAAACGCTTAAAGCCAAGGGGTTGCGGGTGACACCGCAAAGATTCGCCGTATATGCTAATTTACTTTCTCGCACCGACCATCCTACGGTCGAGCAAATCTTGGTGGATTTAAACAAAGATTTCCCCGTTTCGTCCCAAGCGACAATCTATAGCTCCCTGCAAGCTCTCCGTGCGGCTGGATTGATCCGCGAAGTCCTTTTAGAAGCTGGGGTATCCCGCTACGATGCCAAAGTCGAACCTCACCATCATTTTCAATGTCAGCAGTGTGGCTCGATCGAAGATATCGGTTGGGACGCGCTGCCAGTGGTAAACTTCGATCGATTGCGGGTTGGGCTACAAGCACACATCTACGAAATTACTGTCCGAGGTTGCTGCGATTGCTGCTTGGGTTAGGGTTTAGGCTTCCGGGATTGGGCTTTAGGCTCAAGTAAAAAGGTAGACTGTTCGATAGTTATTTGTCCAGATATCGAATATCGATCACTGTGCCATTGAAATTATAATTTAGCTGATCGATCTCTACCGAAGAACCAATCTTCATCTTTGTATTGCCCAGCACCAATCCATCCTTAGTTTTTTGACCTCTACCAGTCACAGTCAAGATCATATCCATACTAAAAGAATCCGGACGGGGATCTTTCATGGCCTTGACAGATCCATCAGGTTGTGGGATGGCAAGATTTCGCTCTAACTGACGAACAGATTTAATATCAACTTGTCCTGCGGGTTGATTCCGAATCACGAAACTTAGCTTACTCCCTGGTAAAAATTGAGTCAATAAAGATTCAGGTTTGAAGATATTTAAGCCTCGGACAATCACATCAGCTTCCACAGCTTGAGGTTGCTCTTGACCGCGCATTGGGCCGGAACTACCAGGCGAGAGAAAAATCCCTGCGACCACAAATAGCATTACTAGGACAGCTCCGATGTCGAGAACGCTGAATTTACCAAATAATCTACCTTGCCTGTCAAGAATAGCCATAGATAACAATTTTGCTGCAATTCGCTGTGTTGGACATGTATCGTTAGTCCACAGATAGTATACATCTATGGTGTTGCCCAGCGATCGATTCGCGCGATCGAACCAGATCAGTTAGCATCGAACACCCATTCTCGATCGGCGATCGACCCCACCGCCGATTCTTGGGTAAGATAGATTGAGTACAGATCTAGCAGTTAAAGCAATCTAACGATCGATTGTCACTGTCAGAGCATCGAAATTTCAGGGAACAGCTTACCCATGTCTAATGCCGAACAGCCAGAGAAAATTCATCTACCCAAAACCAGCGAATCGGAAACCCTCAAAAAAATTAGACACACCACCTCCCACGTCATGGCGATGGCGGTGCAAAAGCTGTTTCCTAAAGCACTAGTCACCATTGGCCCTTGGATTGAGAACGGTTTCTACTATGATTTTGATGTGCCTGAAGCTTTCACAGATAAGGACTTAAAATCAATTCAAAAAGAGATGATTAAAATCATCAATCAGAAATTGCCTGTCATCCGTGAAGAAGTCACCAGAGCGGAAGCTGAACTGCGGATTTCCGCATTAAATGAACCATACAAATTAGAAATCCTCGCCGGACTGCAAGAACCCATCACCCTTTATCATCTCGGCGATAAATGGTGGGATTTATGCGCGGGTCCCCATGTCGAAACTACTGGCGACTTACACCCTAAAGCCTTTAAACTCGAAGCTGTCGCAGGTGCATACTGGCGGGGGGATGAAACCAAAGCACAGTTACAGCGGATCTATGGTACTGCCTGGGAAACCCCCGAACAACTCGCCGAATACGAACGCCGGAAAGAAGAAGCCCTCCGCCGCGACCATCGGAAATTAGGCAAAGAACTCGGCCTATTTATCTTCTCTGATTTGGTCGGTCCTGGTTTGCCATTATGGACACCCAAAGGAACCATCCTTCGCAGTACGCTCGAAGACTTTCTCAAAAAAGAGCAGACAAAGCGCGGTTATTTACCTGTGGTCACACCACATATTGCTAAAACCGATTTATTCATGAAGTCGGGACACAGACAAAAATATAAAGAGGATATGTTCCCAATTATGGCGGACAATCTCGAAGATATTGCTGCTGATAATGGCTTTGTGATGAAGCCGATGAATTGTCCATTTCACATCCAAATTTATCAAAGCGAACTGCGTTCCTACCGAGATTTACCAATTCGTTATGCTGAATTTGGGACTGTTTATCGGTACGAACAATCTGGTGAACTTGGCGGTTTAACTCGCGTGCGCGGATTTACGGTCGATGACTCTCACTTATTTGTAACTCCCGAACAATTAGATGAGGAGTTTCTAAATGTGGTCGATTTAATTCTGTCTGTATTTGAAAAGCTTCGTCTGAAAAACTTTAAAGCACGGTTGAGCTTTCGCGATCCAACTTCTGATAAATATATCGGCTCTGATGATGCCTGGAATAAAGCAGAAGGCGCGATTAAACGTGCTGTTGATAAACTGGGAATGCCGCATTTTATCGGCATTGGCGAAGCGGCTTTTTATGGCCCTAAACTTGATTTTATCTTTAGTGATGCCCTCGATCGCGAGTGGCAATTAGGCACCGTCCAGGTGGATTATATTCTCCCCGAACGGTTTGAACTAGAATACATCGACGACCAAAGCAGTCGCCAACGTCCGGTGATGATTCACCGCGCTCCCTTCGGCTCACTCGAACGCCTTATCGGGATTTTAATTGAAGAATATGCTGGTGATTTCCCCCTGTGGATGGCTCCCGTTCAGATGCGATTAGTCCCCGTCGCTCAAGACTTTATCCCCTTTGCCAAAGCTGCCTGTGCAAAATTACTCGCCCTCGGCGTTCGAGCTGAGGTAGATACCAGTAACGAACGCTTAGGCAAGATGATTCGCAACGCTGAGAAGGAAAAAATCCCCGTTGTGGGCATTGTCGGCGGTAATGAGGTCGAAAATAACAAGATCAGCATTCGCACCCGAATTGGGGGCGAAGTAGGGGCAATTGGTGTCGATGAAGTGGTGAAACGGATAGTGGATTCGATCGCGAATTTCAGCGATTTTTAGTAGTTACTAAACAAATTTGTGGACAAACTCATAGGTAAAGTCGATTCGTCCCTTGCGTAAGAGAGCCGGGTCCATCCTTTCGGTGGTATTGCAGGTCATCAATACCACCAGTTTTTGCTGAAGATGAATCCCCGATTCATCGATCACACTTTGATAAAGTGTTCCATCTAGCAGACCTAAAATATGTTCGGTTTTACTATTCTCTTGAGCTGATTCCAAAGCGCGATTTTTAGCTAAGTTATCAGCTTCATTAATAATCAAACAAATCCGCTCTAAATAACTCGGCGGGACAAAATTTTCTACCGCATCATGATCGAGGATAAAAATCACATACCCCAACGGCATCAGGACTTCTTTGGCAATTGCTTGCGTCCAGACTGTTTTCCCCGTACCAGGAGCACCATTGACTAATACAGCGACCTGATTTTCCTCTAAGATCGCTTGTTGAACGCGATCGCTAAAGCTTTGAATATCCGCTGGAAAAGATCGAATTGGGTAATCACTATTAATTTTACCAACCCGACTTTTATAGCCACTCAAAATTACAGCTACGTTGTATGTAGCTTTATTAATCCACGGTGCCAAATCTTTGGCACTGAGTGTATATTGGCGTTTGCCTTTGTCAAAGGTTTCGATCTGCACCCA
>JANPJH010000181.1:0-2364 GCA_031425415.1 Chamaesiphon sp. VAR_61_metabat_425
TGGAAGTTGAAGTCGATGATGCAGAGTAGTCAGACCGATCGAGAGTCGATCGCCGGATGGCAAGGACGGTTAGAATTGACCTATCGCTGCGATCGCGGTAAAACTCAAGCGATTCAACATCAGGGTACCGCACCACTCAAAGTCCAACGCTCTTTTTATCCAGAAGGCGAACAGACTTGTCATAATGTAATCCTGCATACTGCGGGTGGTGTCGTCGGTGGGGATAAACTCAAAATTGAGATCGGGTTGCAACCAAAATCCCAGGCGGTAATTACAACTGCCGCTGCGGGTAAAATTTATGGAAGTAATGGCGCGGTCGCTTGTCAAAATATCGTTCAAACAATCGGTGCAGATGCCAGTTTAGAATGGCTCCCTCAAGAAACAATTATCTTTGATGGTGCGATCTTTCACCAACATTTGCGAGTAGATTTAGCACCTACAGCAACCTGGTTGGGATGGGAAATCAACCGTTTTGGGAGAACAGCACGAGGGGAGAAGTTTACTCACGGTGAATGGAAGTCAGCCACAGAAGTATACCGAGCCGGAATGCCTGTTTGGATCGATCGACAGTGGCTGCAAGGTGATGAAATGGTCAATAGTGCCCATAGTTTAGCTGGCTACCCGATCGTTGGTAGTTTAGCTTGGATTGGCGAACCTGTCAGTAAGGATTTAGCAAATGAAACCCGATCGCTCTTTGGCGGCGAACCCAGTAGAATAGGAGTCACCCGCCTGACACAAGGATTATTATGTCGCTATCGAGGTGACTCTACTACCGAAGTCCGGCAGTGGTTTACCGCCGTGTGGCACTTACTCCGCCAGTCATTTTTAAAAACCTCGCCCATTCAACTGCGAGTATGGCAATAAATGATCGATTAAGCCTGCTGAGTAATTCCAATATCAGAGATTTTAAATATTTTTAATTATGCAACTTTCGCCCCAAGAAAAAGATAAGTTATTAATTTTTACCGCAGCTCTAGTTGCCGAACGGCGTAAAGCTAGAGGTCTAAAGCTTAACTATCCCGAAGCAATTGCTTACATATCTGCGGCAATATTAGAAGGAGCTAGGGATGGGCAAACTGTAGCTGAATTAATGAACTATGGAAAAACGCTCCTCACCCATGCCGATGTGATGGATGGTATCCCCTCAATGATTCATGAAGTCCAAATCGAAGCCACATTTCCTGACGGCACCAAATTAGTCACCGTTCACGATCCAATTTTGTGAGTCAAGCTCCCAGAAATGTTGAGTTTCATTCTGGGTGGTGAGCTTGTCGTTCGCGCAGCGTCTGCTTTGCAGAAACCACAAACCAATCTGTACTCTATTCCCTATCCCCTAATCCCTAATTCCTAAGATGATACCTGGTGAAATTATTGCTCAAGTTGGTGAAATCGAGTTAAATGTCGATCGACCCATCTTCAAACTGATAGTAGCAAATACTGGAGATCGCCCGATTCAGGTAGGTTCCCATTACCACTTTTATGAAGTGAATGCTGCATTGCAATTTCGTGGTGCAGGCTCCGAACAAGAAAATCGAGAACTAACCAAAGGAATGCGCCTGGATATTCCAGCCGGAACCGCAGTGAGATTTGAGCCAGGAGACGAAAAAGAAGTTCAACTAGTTGCGCTGGCTGGAAGTCGAGAAATCTACGGATTCAACGCGCAAATTAACGGTAGGCTCTAGATTGTCCCTACCCCACAGCCCCGATCGCCTGCTATAGTGGTCTACCGTTAGGATAAAATTTCCGATCGCAAATTTAAGATTGTATGAACGTAGTAGATGATAAGGCAGTAGTTAAAGATTATTTTAATAATACGGGATTCGATCGATGGCAGCGGATTTATGGTGATGGCGAAGTCAATAAAGTCCAGCTTGATATCCGGACTGGACACCAGCAGACCGTAGACACCCTACTAGGGTGGTTAGATGTGGATGACAACCTAGAAGGTTTAACTATCTGTGATGCCGGCTGTGGGACAGGCAGCTTAAGCATTCCACTCGCCCAGCGCAAGGCGATCGTTAGTGCTAGTGATATTTCTGAGAAAATGGTGGGAGAAGGTCGGGACATCGCGGCAAAAATCTTCGGCAATAACGATAATCCCAGCTTCAGCGTTAGCGATCTTGAGAGCCTTACCGGTAGCTATCATACGGTAATCTGTCTGGATGTGTTAATTCACTACCCCCAAGAAAAAGCCGGCGAAATGATTTCTCACCTGGCATCGATGGCTCAGTCACGGATGATTATCAGTTTTGCACCCAAAACTCCCTGTTTTAGTCTGCTCAAAAAGATTGGTAGTTTTTTCCCTGGTGCGAGTAAGGCTACCCGCTCTTATCTCCATAAAGAAGCAGATGTCGTCAAAATTTT
>JANPJH010000182.1:0-8569 GCA_031425415.1 Chamaesiphon sp. VAR_61_metabat_425
AGAAGATCTAGAGTGGGTAATTTCGATCGAGACATCACAGAACAGACACATCGATGACTTGGGTTGGGTTCAGCAGGAAAAGGCGGTAAAATCAAGGAAAGTCTAATGCTTTAAATTTTTAAGATTAATTTATGACTGTAAGTGCCAATACCAAAGCTAATGTGCCCTTGGGCGATACAACTATTTTTGATGCCATTATTATCGGCTCCGGGATTGGTGGACTAGTGACGGCAACGCAGTTGGCGGCTAAAGGTGCGAAGGTGTTGGTGTTGGAACGGTATCTGATTCCAGGTGGGAGTGCCGGATATTTTGATCGCGAGGGGTATCGATTTGATGTCGGGGCTTCGATGATTTTTGGGTTTGGCAGACAGGGAACGACTAATTTATTGACTCGCGCCCTAGCTGCTGTGGGAGAATCGATCGAGACGATTGCCGATCCCGTTCAGGTGCAATACCATTTACCCGATAATTTAGATATTAAAGTCCATCAAGATTATGAAAAGTTCCTCGGTGAACTAATCGCCAAATTTCCCCATGAGGCAAAGGGAATTAGGCGATTTTACGACGAGTGTTGGCAGGTATTTAATTGTCTGAATGCGATGGATTTGCTATCGCTAGAAGAACTGCGATACCTGACGCGGGTATTCTTTCAGCATCCAGCGGCATGTTTGGGTTTAGTTAAGTATTTACCGTTGAATGCTGGGGATATTGCCCGTAAATATATTAAAGATCCCAATGTCCTGAAATTTATCGATATCGAATGCTATATTTGGTCGGTGGTTCCTGCGGAAATGACCCCGATGATTAATGCGGGAATGGTATTTTCTGACAGGCATTATGGGGGGATAAATTATCCCAAAGGTGGTGTCGGACAAATTGCCCAGAAGTTAGTTTCAGGCTTAGAAAAAGCTGGCGGTGAAATTCACTATCAGTCTCGGGTGACGCAAATCATTACCGAACAAGGCAAGGCTGTCGGGGTAAAATTGGCGAATGGTAAGACTTTTCGGGCTAAAAAAATTGTCTCTAATGCCACGCGCTGGGATACATTCGAGCAACTCTTACCACCAGCAGAAATGCCGCAGCAAGAACGCAAATGGCAGGAACGGTATCAGAAATCACCAGCTTTTTTGAGTCTACATCTGGGTGTGGAGGCTGCCGTTTTGCCTATGGGTACCGAGTGTCACCATGTCTTACTCGAAGATTGGACACAAATGGAGGAACCGGAGGGAACTATTTTCGTTTCCATTCCTACTTTACTAGATCCGAGTTTGGCACCAGATGGACACCATATTATTCATGCTTTTACTCCGAGTTGGATGAGCGATTGGGAAGGCTTATGTCCCAGTGAATATATCGCCAAAAAAGAGGCCCGCGCCGGGGCAATAATCGATCGATTGGCGCGGATTTTCCCTGGTTTAGATGCAGGTTTAGACTTTATGGAGATTGGCACTCCCCGCACTCATCGACGCTTTCTCGGACGTGCTGATGGCAGTTATGGGCCGATTCCGCGCCGGAAGTTACCTGGATTATTAAATATGCCGTTTAATCGCACAAAGGTGCCAGGATTGTATTGTGTGGGCGATAGTACTTTTCCCGGACAGGGTTTGAATGCAGTGGCATTTTCCGGCTTCGCTTGCGCGCACCGAATTGCAGCAGATCTAGGAATTTGAGTGTCAACTACCTAATTTGGCTCGAACTACTAAGGCGGTGATATTATCATGGCCATTATACTCATTGGCAAAATCAATCAATCGATCGACTCCATGTTGGAGATTGAAGTTAGGTGAGAGCAGCGGCGCAACATTGGTAATCCAGTGATTTTCGAGTAATTGATTATCGGTTAATCCATCGGAAGCTAGGAGGATCAGGGTATCTTCTTGAAGTTCAAAGAATTTAATCTCTGGGGCGATATAATTGCGATCGCGTGGTCCGATCGCTTGAGTGAGTTGATAAGAGTCAGGACGACCGTAAGCAATATCCGGATCTACTCCCCTTAAAATTTGCTGTTGTCCAACTTCGTGATCGAGGGTCAGTTGAATCAAGCCTTGAGTGGGGGTAATTCCATAACAGCGAGAGTCACCTACATGGGCGATCGCAATATTTCGATCTTGCACTAATACCAACACTAATGTTGTACCCATTCTGCCACTACCAGAAGCCGAATTTTTTTGATTGATGTCAAATACCGCCTCATTTGTCGCGACAATCCCGTCGCGGATAATTTGCTCGTCGGGAAGGTTATCGCCCCAGTGAACCGCGAAGTAGTCGCGTAAAAGATCGACCGTCATCGCACTGGCTACTTCCCCACCCGCGTGTCCGCCCATCCCATCACAGAGAATATACAAACCTTTCACGACAATAGTTTGTCCTTTGGGGGTATACTCGCGCCTAATCTCGGTGACGATACCGAAACAATCTTCATTATGGTCGCGTTTTTTCCCGGTATGAGTAGCCGCAGCTTCCTCTAGGTTGACCAACTTTCGATCGATCGCAATCGTTGGTGCATCATGGGAGCTGCTCAAATCTGCCGATGTGTGCGGTTGAAGTGGTGCGCTAAGTTGCTTGGGTTCTAGTTCATAGGCAATTTGCTGAAGCCTAGATCTCACTTCCTCGACTCGTTCCAACTCGCCTGTTTCTATCGCTTGAATCAGGCTAATTAATGCGGGATATTGCTGCTGTGCTCGATCGAATAAACTCTGCCACAATGTCGCCAAATCAGCAAGTTTGAGCAAGTGATGCTCCGCACCAGCTACGCTAACAGTTGGTTCGGGATAGAGCTGTTGAAGACAAATAATCCCATCTTCATCTAGGAGCAAGTTACCCAGTTCTAGCAAGCTTTGGCGCATTTTCCACGGTTCGAGTGCCACCCATAGCTTCAGGGTAAAATCTAACCAATAAATTATTTGGGATGGGGGTACTTGAGGATCGCTCCACCGATCTGCAAGCCTCATCCATTGGCTCCGATCTTCGAGGATAGTGACAGTTTTGCCATCCCCATCCCAACTATCCCGAATTGAGGGAATCGTGCCCGGTAAACTTACTTGCAGGGCAATGTATGCCTGAGCGACCTTGGGAATGCCATAATTATTCCAAAACGGCCACTGTCGATATTCTTCCGGTAGTCGATTGGCATTAGTGCTACCCAATGTGACTGGTTCTTGTTCCATCAACATCTCCAAGGGGGAATTACAGAAGGGTTGACGATCGATTACACGCACCTGGCTAGAATCAGTCGGTGTCAGAAGTTGGATGACGACAGGATCGAGCAGCCGATAGCGACATTGAGCATCTAAATAAAGTGTAGTTGCTGGTGCTGGGCTAGTGGTGATGGTTCCAATTATGTTAGGTTCATCGACCATTATCTCTGTTAAAGAGTTATTTTCGATGTTTTGAACTACAGAACTGATTGGCTCTGATAAATCCTCATCCCACGGACTCGGTTCTAAATCTATTGGGTGGCTGTCATCATTAATCGGCACGAAAGCTGGGGCAATTTGTGAATCTTCCCACACATCCTCCAACATCAGGCGATCTGGTTGGCGGATATTTGCCTCAGCGGCAGCTACTGTTTCACCAACTCCAGCACCAGTCTGGACGAGCAACCTCTCTGAGAGAGAGCCAAAACTAGCATCCGCTATTTCGGTGACTGCTGGTTCAGATTTCGCTACTGCTGGATCGATCTGATTCTGCTCTGTCAGCTCGATAATCGCCCACCAATAAGTGCCACTAATCGCATGACACTCAGGACAATTTTCTGCATCAAACTCGACCTCACTGCCACAAACATGACAGAGATGGTGATTTAACGAGCGACCACAACCTTGACAAAAATTGTTATGTCGCGGATTTACTGATTTACAGTGGGGACAGGTGAGCATATACGTTGACAGCACAACAGAGACAGCAGGGTAAATAACGTTATCGCCAAGATGAAGGAATCAAGATTCTTGTTTGGCTGGAGCCAGAGGCTGCGTCAACAGACAAGCTACGCGAACGGATCTAGTTTGCCATGTTTCAGTCTCAAATTAGTGTAATTAGAGTCAACTCGCTCTTGCTAATTTTAATGTTCCCGATCGATTGACTTAAATTAACGCTGTTAGTAGATAGCCAAAAGTAGCTAAGACAATTCTCAATCTTCATTCACTCATTCCTTTTATCCCTCCAGATGTGGCATCAGTTGCAGCATTCCCAAGCCAAGATCGTCGTCGGATAAGGATTTAGTTTCCAGCAGGGCAATCGTTTCTCGGATGCCGGGATTGCCTCGCGCTTTGCCTGTCAACCCTTGGGCAATGACTAGCCCACAATAACCCTTGGTTTTTTTACTGCGTTGGTTCCACTTCTTTCGAGCTTCGATATGTACTTCACTGTCATTGTAAAATTCACCAAATAGCTGCATTTCGCCATCGGCTAGTTGTAAAATGCCGAGGTCGAAACTTGCCCCATCCGGATCTTCTCCTGGATTGAAGCAAATACCCTGTAGTCCTCCAGCGGCACGAATGCGTTGGAGCATTTCTTTCGCTCTAGGACGAGTAGTTTGGACGAGAATAACCGGTAATCCTTCACCCACTGGCTTGACGTTACTAGTTTGATGATAAGCAGCCGCCAACCGAATCTTTTCCACTCGATCCCACGGCATCATTCCCAAGCTGATGAATGAATCATCGGGAATCAAGTCCTCGCGGATCGGTAGTTCTAGCGGATCGAAGTCAGCTTCATCGTCATCGATCGCCAAGTGCATTTTGAGCAGTTCCTGGGATAATTCAGGTAGAGTTTCCACTACCACAGGCAAAATCGTCTGGGTATCGGGGATAGTGACGCGGACGTGCTTATTCAAACTCGGCAACTTCTCCGCTTGTAGTTGCTGTCGAAATGCCTTTATAAACTCTTTAAATGCGACTAAGGCTATGTGTGCCGCGATCGCTTCTTCCTCGTACAAGAAGGGGCGCATACCCTCCATGGGGTGAATATTTCCGAAGTTGGGTTCAATCGCCGTAGCAGGCAAACTGCCGAGATCGACTTCAGGGTCTGCCATCGCAGCATCAAAAGTCACAAAAATACAATCTTGAGAGAGGAAAGCTGACTCCATATCTTGGTTGCCATCCTCATTAAGAGCCATCGATCGAAACCGTTGGAGGGATTCGGCCGATCGATAGAGTAACACCCCGTACTCCATGCCCAACATCCCCATCACAGAGATATAAAACTTCTCAATATCCCAAGCATTCAACTCGATCGAGATTGCCTCATAATCAGCCAGCATCGACCACGGTGCTAAATCCCATATTTCTCTAGCCGTTACCTTGAGTAGATCCAAGTACTTACGTTGCAGCTTCGGCGCACGGGCACTTGCCATGTCGGTAAAGCGATTGAATAATTCATCGACAATTGGCAGTTCTGGGACATAATCGACGACAATTTCTAAGTCTTGCAACACTCCGCGCAAGTAAAATTGTAACTGGCGATCGCGAACGATAATTTTATGGGGACGAGCGGGTTGGGCTGGTGCCTGGGGATATTCCATCGCCTTAATCAATGCCCGGACGATCGCTTCTGTGCCCATCGTCGGATTGACGACTTCCATCGAGCGGACTACGCCTTCGACTCCATCGACCCAAATGATCAATTCTTGTCGATCTTCAGTTGTTTCTGCATCTAATTCTTCCACCAATCGCTCGACATGTCGCCTGTCTCCCTCCCACACGCTGGGAATTTGAGGGAGTTGTTTCAGCCGTCGTTGAGTTGAAAGATTAATCGCCGTCATAGTCAAATTGCACCTGAAAATCAAGCTAAGTGGAATGATTAAGATAGTTCGGGCGATGCTCCAATAATCATGAAGCTCCGCCAGAGTGGAAGGTAAGACTCAATCCGCCGAGACGGCGCACCAGCTTTGCCACTTACTTATTAAGCGATATTCCCCTAGCTTTGTTAGTCGTAACTCTAGTGTAATAGTTTCCAAAACCTATGCTTAGGCATTTAGTTAGCAAGGATCTGCCGAGCGGGTTTTAATTACCACCACAATAGAGACTGCTATTTTCATGATAATCGACAAGTGGAGCATCCTTCACTGCGGCTAAGTTTTATTCGCCGATCGGGCTAAGTTGATGATGTAGCCGGAGTTCGCTGGCAGAGTTAAGATAGATAGAGATATCAGATTTTTTGTTTGTGTCTCAAACTTTACGCTCGATCGTTCATTAGGAGTTTATCTCAACTATGACTCAAGTAACTCATCCGCCCAAAGCCAGTATCCAAATGACTGATAGTGCTTTGCAACATGTTCTAGCTTTGCGGGAGAAACAAAATAAAGATCTTTGTTTGCGCGTTGGCGTGCGCCAAGGTGGTTGTTCTGGGATGTCCTACGTGATGGATTTTGAAGAGATCGAGCAAATTCGCGAAGATGATGAAGTCTGCGACTACGGGGGTTTCAAATTAGTCTGCGATCGCAAAAGCATGTTATATGTCTATGGTCTTGTCCTCGACTACAGCGATGCCATGATCGGCGGTGGATTCCAATTCACCAACCCCAATGCCGCCCAAAGTTGCGGTTGTGGTAAGTCTTTTGCAGTTTAACCCCCAACACCTAACCCTAACCCATGACTGAAACAACAACAGCCGTTGCCGAGTTATTTGATAATGCAATTAAAGACTATCAAGCAGGTGAAAGTCCGGCTAAACTAATTCCGATTTTTATTGATGTTTGCAATCGATCTCCAAAACTAGATAGCGCGTGGACTTGTTTGTCCTGGCTATACTTACTAGAAAACAAGCCCCAACTTGCCATCAAAGCTGCTGAAAAATCGATGCGAATCGATCCCTTCGATGCCCAAACCCGGATCAATCTTGCCCTGGGGTTACTGGAATCCAAACAACCTGGAGTGCGGCAACACATTGAGATGGCTCAACAATTAGTTGCAGCAGCTCCTGAAGTCAAAGAACAAGTCATTGGCAACTTCCAAGACGGGTTTAGTCGCAAACCTGAATGGGAAAATCTCAGACGGATCGAAAAGTGGATATTTGAATAAACTAAAGATGTTAAATATCAAAACTCAATTAATCGGTTTAAAAGCCGACAGATTTCGTCATCCCTTAGATCTGGAAGCAACTACTAGTCTTCGTAGATTGCCTGGGCTGGATTTATTAATCCGTAATTTGCTGGGTGGGGTGACTGAAGAATTTTTATATCTCAATAATATTGCGGCAAGTGTCCTAGTCGGCGAACAACAACTCCCAGATATCCACAAATTGTTGGTCGAAGCTTGTCAGATTCTTGATTTGGAAGTTCCCCAACTCTACCTAAAACAAAACCCCGTACCAAATGCCTACACTATGGCAGTCCGGGGGAAAAAACCGTTTATTGTCGTTCATACTTCCCTCGTAGACTTACTTACTCCAGCAGAACTCCAAGCCGTAATTGCCCATGAGTTAGGACATCTGAAGTGTGAACATGGTGTTTATCTCACTCTGGCTAATCTGATCGTTTTAGCGACGGGTGGACTAGTCCCAGGCATTGGCGCAGCGATCGCTCAAAACCTCCAGAGTCAAATGTTACGCTGGTTGAGGTGTGCGGAGTTTAGTTGTGACAGAGCAGCTCTACTCGTCAGCCAAGATCCCCAGACAGTTATCTCTGTCTTGATGAAACTTTCTGGCGGCTCCCCGATTCTTGCGCCCTTGCTAAATGTGGATGCTTTTCTGGCTCAGGCTCGTGCCTACGAGGATATTGCCAACACTGATTTTGGTAAAATGTTGCAATCTAGCCAAACCGAACAACTCACTCACCCCGTGCCGGTATTGCGAGCGAAGGAGATCGATCTTTGGTCGCAAACTGATAGTTATCAGTCCTTGCTAAATAGCCCAACCATGCGCTATGATAAGCAAGCTACAAATCAGGGCGGCTGGCGGAATTGGTAGACGCAGTTGACTCAAAATCATCCGCGAAAGCGTGTCGGTTCGAGTCCGACGCTGCCCACTTTTAACTGAAGTAAAACCTAATAAACCCATGTTGAAAACCCTTACGAACGGTTAGATACATGGGTTTATTATTTGTAAATCACATTCGGCAGGTTTGATCGTGCGATGAGGTATTTTTACCTAGAAGACTCCTGCTCTGACCTAGCCTTTTTGTCGGCAACTATCTTCATGGGTGCATTCATTTCTAGTCCGCGCAATTGAATTTATCGATTAAGCTTCGATTAGAATACTACTTGGCTCGGGATAATCTTTGGTGCTTACCCTTACCGAGATTCGCCGGAAAGACCCGCGCCTTCAGGCCGGGGGTGTAGAGGCGGTGAGATGCCGATTCCACCCACCACTATACAAGAAGCATTATTCTTGTGGGAGATGGCGGGTGGATGAGGTAGAGAACAAAATCCCTTGCTCAATCCATTATAACATAGTTTTATCTAGAGAAACGCAGATAAAACTATGTTATCGTGGTTCTATGATAGTTAGAGAATCCAAGTTAAAACACGGTACAGCAGAGCAATACTCTGCCATTGATGAAGCCATCCGAACTGCCCAGTTCATCCGGAACAAAGCTGTTCGCTATTGGATGGATAATCAAGGCACGAATAAA
>JANPJH010000183.1:0-4871 GCA_031425415.1 Chamaesiphon sp. VAR_61_metabat_425
TTTCGCTGCTGGAATCAGTGGTTCTATTAATTCCCACTGCCATTGGGTCAAGTTACTGGAGTATGCTTTATTCATATCTCTTTCAGGGTGCTGTGACTAAGTATCTTCAGCTTATCCCCTGAAAGCTTTTTTTACCCCCTATCCCCTTTTCAAACACCCTCTTAAAACGAGTTAAATCCTGAACTCGATCTTTATATTTTTTGCTTCCCCAGCCAGCAATGGTATTAGTAGAATTCACTGAGGCTTCAATTTTGCCAGAGACTACAAATCTCAAACTATCTACCAAATTAGGGTGATGATTTAAAGCAAGATTGAAAATATTCCAAAGCTCCTCTAGTGCTTTATCCAGCATACTGTTAGATAGCGTCCGCTTAACCTGTATAAAGGTTAAAATATCTATATCTGACTCGGTAATATCTGAAATAGCTTCAGTCTGAATTTTTGTTGCTGTTATTAAATTCTGACGTTCTGAATCGGTCGATCTCTTCCAAAGATGTACGATCTTTAATAGCATTAGCAGAAATTGATGCTCAAATCCAGAGATCGCTTGTAATCCACCTTCTGCATGATGAGGATATTGTTGCTCCCATAGATTCTTAAATTTATCAATCGTAGACATAGAAAATTTAAGAATATCTGATGATGAGGTCATCGCAAGTTGTTGATTCTGCTTCTTTTAAGATTATATCACTTAGATTTTATTTGATTAGTACCCTCACAAATCGCCAGTCTCAAAC
This sequence comes from Chamaesiphon sp. VAR_61_metabat_425, assembly GCA_031425415.1. Classification (GTDB taxonomy): domain Bacteria; phylum Cyanobacteriota; class Cyanobacteriia; order Cyanobacteriales; family Chamaesiphonaceae; genus Chamaesiphon. Next base: position 738 of record JANPJH010000183.1, read on the forward strand.
CGCCACAAACTCAAGATCCTCAAACTCGATCCAACTCGTCAGGCTCCCGTTAGGCTTCATACAACTACACGAGTCTCCCAACTTACTAAACTCATAAATCGTCAGATTGCCAGCGTATTGCCGCTGGAGATTGTCACTTTGCCCGCTATACCTAACTACATCCCCAATTTTAAATCGGCGCGGACGATCGGATGAGGTGGATTGGGAATTTTTATCGTCAGTATCGTCAGCAAACCTCGAAACCCGCTGATGTTCCGCCGTTCGATTGCTGACGATATTTTCAGCTTTATCGTCAGCAATTGAAATATCGTCGGCAATATCGTCAGTAGTATCAATATCGTCAGCAATATCGTCAGCCCTAAGAGCGTTATCCTGACTAGTTTCTGGCGAAGGCAGACGCTCGGCTGACGATACTGACGATAAAATTACCACTTTCTCTAACACGATCTGCCGAGTTCCCACATTTCCAATTCGAGCCTCTCGAACATCAATGCCCAAAGCCTTGAGATCTGGTGCCAACCGATTGAGTTGCCGCTTGAGGACATTGGCAGTTTTGGGGAAGTATCTCGATCGATAGGTAGCTTCATCCGTGTGGTGTTCCAATTCGTTCAATAGTTCTGAGGCTGTCCCCTGCCAAGGTTCCCATGCCTTACGATGTTCCATAAGTCGGATAATCGCTTCCCCAACAGGCGAAGACTCAATTACTACTTGTCTGGACAGTTCGCGACTGTCATTAAAGACTGACATAAACTCACCTGGCTTTAACCCTAGTGCCTTCTCGCTAGCAATCGCAAACTTGGCATAGTCAGCCATTCGAGGCAGTTTGTCAGGTTTGATGTCGGGTAACTCGGCTAACGTCTGGCTGAGTGCAGTCAACAGTGCCCCCAGGATACGCGGACGCGCCGCTTCAACTTTGGCAGTTACTTCAGCTTGGGGTAGTCGTTTTTCTTCAGTTATTTCACCCAGTTGTGCCATCAGAACTCGATCGGCTAAGTCATCGCGCGTTACCAAGGAATCGATCGCTGTGATAATCTGGGGACGCGCAAACTCAAAGGTAGTCTCTTCGTCGGTGCTAAATAGAGTGCGGGTACTGTAGCCGAATCCCGTCGCAATTCGACACAGATCGTCCGATTGGTCTGCGCTGATGTGTCCCACATTATCGTAGACCATCAACAGCCGACGGGAAGCAGAAACCGCGAGCTTATGGGTATCTCCTTGGAGCTTGATAAGTGGGGCTTTGCCAGGATCGATTAAACCTTTGAGCATTTCTGCGGCAACAGTCTTACCGCTCCCTCGATGTGCCGATAGCACCAATACCGGATAGGTTTTATTCGGACAGAAGCAGAATAATAGGAAGGTGATAATTAAAGTCCATGCCGAGCCATCTACATTGAGCAATTGTCGCAATTCTGCCAGATTTCCCCCAGCGACAGGATAAGGGAGCGGACGTAGCGAATCCGGTCGCCAAAATCGCACGGGTGGCTCGTCGATCGTCCGCCAGCCAGTAAGATCGATCTCGATCGCCTGCCAATCGACCGTCCCCAAGTCGAGATAAATTTTGTCTTGGTGTTGGGCGATGCGGAGATGGACTTCAAAAGTTGCCGAATCCTGCCCGTACAAAGCGATCGCTTCTAGGGTTGAAAGTGTATCTTGCATCGTCTGAGAACCAATTCCCTTACCCTCGATATTGAAATACTCACCAGCAAGCCACATCCTAAAAGCTTTGGAGCGAACTGCATAAGTGTGACGGTTGCCTGAAATCGCGATATCGGCGTAAGCTACTCGATCGGGAGTTTGAAAGTAAGTAGCAGTTCTGCCAATCTCCAGCAACCGCTCTGCAACTGACTTCTGTGACTTTTTTCCGCTGGAGGATCGATCGTCTTCATTGCTGTCTATTTCCGCTGTTTCGATCGGTTTGGCACTATCGATAACGCGATGAAATGCCTCGACTCCATCGTTAAAGATTAGATCGTCAATGCCTTTCCCCCGATCGCTACTCCAATCAGCCAAATAAACTTGACAATCTGCTGCTATTAATAAACCAGCGAATCTTTTAATTGCAGCACGAACCATATTTATCGTTTTAGGTTTGCTGTCCTTGTCAAATGCAATATTTATCCTTCTATTAGGGATAGAAAGTAACTTTAAATCGTTAATTAATGTGTAATCTTTTTCACCCTTATTCAGTTCGGGACAGCCATTCCAAACCCCAGTTAACGAGATACAAATCTCACCAGTGCTAATCCCACTTAATGCCTTCTTTGCCCCTTCCGTAGTGGTTACAGGGATAGTTGAATCATCTCGAATCCACTGTAAAAACTCTAGGCTGAGTCGCTGGCATTCATCTCGCCATTCATCCGAGCCGATATCTGCTAATTGCCATTGCCTAGTAGCTAGATCGGTGGGTAAATCCACTCCTACACGCGCTGATATCGCTTGCCATGTTTCCAGATTGATTATAGGTAGGAATGCCTTACAAGGCTTTTTCGCTGGATGCTCGTACTTAATTGGCTTACCTTCTTTATCTAGTCGCGGCTGGAGCGGTTTGAAACTAGTACAACTAGCAATATAGCCACCTTCGATATCGATGCCAGTATATGATGTACCGCCATGTTCGACGATCGAGGCGTATGTATCCCGATATCCCTTCTTTAACGTCCCGTTGTTATTGTGGATCTTCACTTCTCCCAATAGTTCGCTAATTGCCTTATCACCAATGAGAAACTCAGCATTGAGCAAACACAGTCGGGGATCGATCTCACTAGCGTAGAATTCTTCAATGACACTTTCGGGGAAGTATTCGGTCAGAATCGAGTAGTCGTACTTCATGAGATATTCTATTTATAGAAAAACATTAAGTTCATTGAGTACCCAAATCGGTGGGGAAATAGTTTAGTTGAGCTATGCTTGTATACTTACCATCGATAAGATGTGCTATTCCCTGAAGCAAAATGCAACGACTCCAGAAAATAAAAATCTGCAAATCACAGTCGATCGAGATCGCTGCAATTAGCTTTATACAAAATCTTTGAGGTAAAATTAAGATATGAAAATTCGATCTGAATTGCGATCCGAGTATCTACTTGGATCGTTATTCTGTCTTTTTTGAGTATTAGCTCACAATTTTAGTTTGCAAAACTCCTGTCATGAGTTTCACGAGTTTAAACCCCTAACATTAGATTTTTAAATGCGAATCGGGAGCAATACGATCGCCCCACTAGTAATTTTTAGATTTACTAATGGGGTATTGTTTTAGCCCACTGACGGCAACGTCGCTAGATACTCTTCAACTAAGATTTGATGTTCTGGTCGATCGCCAGAAGTTAAGTAATCGATTAACAAAATGAGGTTCCAGAGGATCTTGCCCCTCTCTACTGGCTGAATCCAGTAGATCCCCTTGGGTAACTTGGATCTTAACTGAGCTGATTGCCAAGTAGAGATATCAAAACGCTCTTCTCTGATTGCCGCCTCAGACAGAAATTTGAAGCAGCGGGATTTGGCTTTGGATGATGTTTTCATAGATAGCACTGACGATCGTGGGATAATAGTGGTGTTTTGTTTTTTAGTCTTAATCGGAAGACTTAATTTAATTAAGTCTTTCGATTAATTCTTTTCTATTGCACAACTTGTCGAACGAACTGTTTAATCCAGTTAGTTCACAGATGCAGTGACGGAACTGCCACGGTTTTTTAATGTCTAAACTTTGACTAGAGACAATTAGCGGCAATCGTCACTATCGGCTTTGGCTGTTTTACTTGCGGGAAGGGTTAGTAACAAATCAGCTTGGCAAGGCTAATAAATGTAGTTTAGTACATATTTACTATTATTGCAACAGCTATTTATTTTCTTTTCCGTTCTGGCAAAAATTGATTAAATTGTATCGAAAAGACTTGACAATTGCAGTTGCTATCGCTCGTCAGAATTGCGATCGTTTATACGCACAAATAAGATCTCGCAATCTCTTGAGCAAGCGCGTGGGAAATGGTACAGTGGCGCAATTTATAGGGCGATCGATACTCGATCGGGCAACTGACTAAAATAGTTTTCCAAGTTCGCGCCCTAAATTGGTGGTTGTAGATGGCTTGTTCCAATATCAACAAACAAACATTCACTGCCGATCGCGTGAGCGTAAGT
>JANPJH010000184.1:0-7522 GCA_031425415.1 Chamaesiphon sp. VAR_61_metabat_425
ATATGTAAAAAAATTTCAATTTTTGAGATCTCTTCACTCCACTGATAGCGTGGTTAGAATTTTTTGCGACATAAACAGCTGACTGCCTGACAGATCTTTAATTGAGTGAGTAGTACTCAGGAGTTGCAGGTAATAGTACTGATGCGAGAAAACCAGATTAATCCGTCGTAATGTCTGCAAACTAGGGATTTCATCAGTAATCACAGCCCAAGAGTCTTTCGCTCCTGCGACTGTTGCCAGGACTAGGTTAGCCCGATGAAATCCATCTGTCCATAAGCCCACATTTGTGAGCAGTTGCGCTTGGTTAACCAACGGGTAGAGCTGTCCTACCATGACGGGATGACGCTTGACACCATGCAAGACAACATCACATTTGAGTCTGAGGGCATAGTGCCAACTCGTGGTTCTTAGCCATGTCATCAGATCGTGACTGGCGAACGCTCGATCTGCTAAGAGCATCACATCCGGATATTCTCGCAGCAGCCATCTTGCTTGTCGCAGGAGCGGCTTGTAGTCGCAGAATGCCACAGTCGCGCTCTCATGTTCGAGTACACGCCACAGCAATGGTACAGCTCGTCCACAGCACACTACTGACAGGTGAATCATACAGTATTTATTCCAGAGCATTGTGGTGTCAATTGCTAAATACAGGCGGTGATTTTTCCATCCCACATTCCGCTAGTTGGAGGGGGCATCAAGGAATTAAAATAGAAGCTCAACCGAAGCTAGAAAGCAAAGAGGTCGCCATTACGTCATCAATTAGCGTTGAAAATCTAGACCATTTGGGCATCGTGGCAGGATTGATAGATGAGATTGGCATAGTTGAGATTCTGAATAAAAGATTAGGGATAGATCCTAGAGAAAAAGTTAGCACAGGAGTCATCGTCAAAGCGATGATCCTCAATGGTCTAGGATTCGTCTCAGCACCGTTGTATTTGTTTGGACAATTTTTCCAAGGAAAAGCAACAGAACAGTTATTGGGAGAGGGAGTAAAGCCAGAACATCTAAATGATGACCGTTTGGGGAACGTACTTGATAAATTGTACACAGCAGGGTTGAGTGAACTATTCTTAGAAATCAGCCTAGCTGCTGCGAATAAATTCGAGATCGAGAGAAAGACAGCACACCTGGATTCAACATCATTTCACGTTGATGGGGAATATAAAAAGCCAGAGCCTGGAGTAATTGAAATTACCTATGGATATTCCCGAGATCGCCGACCAGATTTGAAACAATTCATGATGAACTTAATCTGTGTTGGGGATGGAGATATTCCAGTCCTAATGGAAATGGCTAGTGGAAATCAATCGGACAAAGTGAGATTTGCCCAACTATTTCAAGACTTTAAAGAGCAGTGGACATTTGACGGACTATGCGTAGCAGATGGTGCGCTGTATAGCGCAGACAACCTTATCGCTATGACAGGTATGCGTTGGCTCACGAGAGTACCTTTAAGCATCAAAGCCGCAGCAACACTGGTAGATGAAATAGTCGAATTAACACCCAGTGTCATCAAAGGCTATAGTTTTAAAGAATCACGTAGTGAGTATGCGGGCATTGAGCAACGGTGGATATTAGTTGAAAGTGAACAAAGACGCAACTCAGATTTGAAGCAATTAGCAAAAAAGATTGAGCAGTATCAGCAAAAGTATCTGCAAGAGCTTCAGGCACTTTCTACTCAAGAGTTTGCCTGTGCCACAGATGCGATCGATGCGGCACAGAATTTATCTAAAACAATGAAATGGCATCAGCTTTCAGGCATTGAAACTGTAGAAAAACCCCATTATGACAAAGCTGGAAAACCTAAGAAAGATGCTGTTCCTACTCGAATGAGCTATCATGTTGCCGGGACAGTTACTCTTCTCGATCGTGAGATTGCCTTACAACGTGTTCGTTGTGGTCGATTTATTCTTGCTACGAATGTCCTCGACTCAACACAGTTAAGTGCGTCGGACGCTTTACGCGAGTACAAGGCACAACAAGGTGTTGAACGTGGATTCCGCTTCCTCAAAGATCCGCTGTTTTTCGCATCTAGTGTTTTCCTCAAATCATCCAAACGTATTGCGGCTTTGGGCATGATTATGGCTTTGTGTTTGCTGGTCTATAATTTAGGTCAGCGACAACTTCGACAGGCTATAGCGCAAGCTGACGCAACTATTCCTAACCAATTAGGTAAACCCACTGAATCTCCGACCCTTCGCTGGGTATTTCAGTGTTTTATGGCTGTTCATCTGGTTGTTTTCCAAGGTGTCCAGCAAGTCGTTAATTTAACTGATGAGCGACAGCATATTCGTAAGAATTCAGCGATGCTTGTCGCCGCTACTATCTTCTCCCTACCCCACTTTCTTAATTATTTCGATTCCTCTCTAAACAGCGGAATGCGGGTTCAAAGTCTCCGAATGTGGGTGCAGCTTTTTATTAGAGAATGCGAACGATCCATCATTGATTTTAGAGCTATATTAAATGATTCCGCTCGATCTTTATCAGTAAAATACCTTTTAACCAAGCCCTAATCACCACCCACCACAGTTACCATTAGGGGCAAAGACGAGATCCGCCCAAAATTTATCACCAGCATAAAATTTTGTAAAGTAAGCAGAAATTGAGGCTCGACCTCAATTTCTGCTTCAATGTTTAAAGAGTAGCCATAATTTGCTCCGAACTAGTAATTATTGGCTGAAAACTACCCTTTGTCTTGATTCGCTACCCTCTACCCTCTCACTACTAGTAGTTTTGTATTGAGGCAAGATGTGAGAATAACATCATTCCCGATCGATCTCTTCTCTAACGATCGCTACAACTTCCTCTCTAGTCAATCCAGCACTAGGCATCTTACTAGTGTTAGACTCGGCGATTAGTTGTAGGATCTCAGCTCTAGTTATTCCTGTACTTAGTCTGTTACTAGTCGCGCTACTACGTGATGTACTAGACGATGGGGGAGGTGTCACACCTAGTATAGTACTTTTTAAGTAGTGGATGATTCCTGTACCTATTGATGGGAGTACAATACCATCTTTATTCTTACGGGTAATGTTATTGTCAAGACAATATTGCTCTAGCTCTCCCTCTAGCTCAAGGTTGAGGTAAACCATTACACCTCTATTGATTGTACCCATCTTAGTTAATATATTACTATAGTCCAACACTCTATCATAACATAGTAGTAGACTAAAATACAATACCTATCAGATTGGGCGATCTACTAGAGAGCCAATGTCTAACTAATAGTAATGTACTTTAGATGGCAACTTAGTTGCGATCGTGTTAAAATAGTAATGTACTCAAGACAAGATCGAGCAATCGACTAATTCTAGTTGACAGCTAGAATAGAGATATCCCCGCCAGCTACCAACTAACGGGGATACCGAGCGGTCAGACCGCAAATATCGAAAAATATCTATTACCAATATGACACAAGCAACGGACACAGACATCCGGGAATTGAAAACAGCGATCGATGGGAATACAAAAGCGATCGATGGACTAATCAAAGCCACTGAAGCCAATGCTAAGGCGACTGAAGCCAATGCTAAGGCGATCGCCGATCTGACATTAGAGATGCGGCTGGGTTTTGGTGAGGTGAAGGGACAGATTACTAACCTCGACACTCGCATTAGCGGAATTATTACTAATGCAGAATCTAAACTTGAAGGCAAAATTAACAGCCTTGACACCAAGTTTGACGAACGGAGTAAGGGGATAGGACAACGGCTGGATGGTAAGGAATTAGCACAGCGTAATATCTTTACTGGCATTACAGTGTTAATCGTCGGAGGGATATTACTCGCTTTCTTCAAGTACCTATTTTTTGGGACTTTACCGTAGTACCTAACTTAACTAGCTAATCAGTATCTCGATAAATAATAGAGTATGAAGTATCTACCGCAAACTTGGAGGTTGAGATCGTGACTAATCGTGGATTTTCTTCTAAAGCCAACCCAACCAAGCGTCTAAAGCCCAAACGTCATAAATTTTGGTCGGGGGTTGCAAGAAGCGATCGTCAATCGGAGTATTCAATTGATGATGCTCGATTTGAAGCTGCTAACTATTTCATGGCAGCTTCGGCAGCAATCGCCAATGGGGATGAAGCAGCGGCGATCGACATGATGAATCGCGCCATTGAGCTTGCCCCGACGGATAGCAGCTATCATTCGTTCAGAGGATTGGCTAAATCGGCGTTTTTACTGGCTGGGTATGATGCTGATGAGATTATGGCGGATTTCGACCGAGCGGTCGAGCTGGCACCGGACAGCCCGATGGCATGGTGGATGAGAGCGAAGTTTAAAGGTAAGGATTTGAGAGATCTCGAAGCAGCCGGATTAGACCTCGAGCGCGCCATCGAGCTTCATCCCCATCCCCAGTGGGTGAGAATTCGCGAAAGTATCGAGAATGGTCGCGGGTGGTAAGAAAGTTTGTGCCACCAGTCGATCGGACGATGCCGCGTTTGGTTAGTCCGCGCAGCGACACGACCGCCTTGTGGCGCGCGTAGCCGCGATCGGATTGCCTTCATTATTTTTACAAGGATTGAGTCCTCGACCTTTGAAGAGTAGGATCCAAAATCCACAATCCTATTGCTCACGACGTTCTTGGAGTTGTAATAGGATCTGCTGGTGCATCTGGCGGGTAATCGGGTAAAAATAGGCGCAAATTAAACCGCAGATTAGCGATATTATCGGGACGGGACCGATCGCCCATCGAATAGCGTTTAATACTGCCACAGGTTGAGCGGGTATCGGGATGTCAGCAGTAGGAAGCCGATAACCCGTCCACTCTAGACTTTGCAGTACCCCTGCTACTGCTAGTCCCAGACAGATTTTTTGCAAGAACACCATAGAACTATAGAAGATCCCCTCGCGGCGTTGTCCCGTCCGCAGTTCATCTAGTTCGATGACATCCGGTAACATCGACCAGGGCACTAAATAAGCCGTAGACACTCCCACCCCAGCGATGACCGCAAATACATACATTAGAGTAGTTTGACCGGGTTGGAGCGTAAATAGACCCATTTGGGCGACGATCCAGAATCCCGTGCCGATAAAATAGACTACTTTTTTGCCCACCTTTTGGCTGATGGCATTCCACACCGACAACATCACCAAAGCCGTCCCCTGAACGGCTAAGATTACTAGGGGCGAATCCTGCTGTTTTAAGCCCATATAACTGACGACAAAATACGGAATAATCGCCGCAGTCAGTTGGAGGCTAAACCACGAACAGAGATAAATTCCCACCACGAGTAGAAAGGGACGATTGTTAAATAACAGGCGTAATTGTTCCCCCAAGGGAATCGATACTGGCTCGAATTCGGCTGGATGTCTGTCTGCGACGGCTTTAGCACGGCGGATCGTACCAAATACGCACCAAAACAACGGCAGTACTGACAGCACGGCACAAATTATGCCGATCGTCAGATATTGGGTAGCAGGATCGTTGCGTTGTTGAAAGATCGCCCGCGCAATCAGCAACGCCACGATACTACCCCCCAGCGAAAATGTAAACCGAAACGTGCTCAAACTGGTACGTTCGTTATAATCTTCTGTAAGTTCCGCAGTCAGCGCGGTATAGGGCAAATTTACGACCGTAAAAAAGGTATTAAATACAATCGAAATTAACGTATAAAAAGCAAATAAGCCCAGTTGATTGGTTTCAGGAAATGGCACGATCCATTGCAATGCAAAAAACAGCCCAAATGGAATCGCCCCCCACAACATCCATGGATAACGCCTTCCCCACCGTTGGCGGATCTTATCGCTAAAAATCTGTCCGCGATCGCTCAATACCCCCACCATCGGATCGTTAACTGCATCCCAAACCTTTCCGACTAGTTGGCTTTGTCCCGCCAATCCTGGGGATAGATGTGCGACATCGGTGAGAAACGGCGATAGATAGGATAAGAGCAAAATCGACGTAATCGCCGCCCCAACATCTCCCGCTCCATAGGCGAGTTTGGTAGCAAAATTTATTTGACAGATTGCTGGTAATGGCGATGCTTCGTCAGCAGAAGAGTCACCAACTTCGGGTGGGGAATCAGTCATATTGAGGGGAGAAAGGAAAAATCTGACATCATCATATACCCTCTTTAACTACCCCTGTTAAGTGAGCAGGACAATCTCTAGCAAAACGATCGGAGCTTCTTTGGTATTCTCATGAAGACTGCGCGTTCCCAAAGGGAACGCTACGCGAACGAGGCTGAAACTAGAGAACTAATCGATTGAACGCTTGGATGGACAAACATCTTCTAGCAAACTCGATCGATACTTTAATTATTAATTATTAATTAGCTTACTGCGGCGTATAGATCGTACCGTTCGCACATTGAGGTGCATTAGGCACTAGCGGCAATGTCATCGGATCGTATGGTGTCGAACCATTAATTTTTACCCTGTCAATTGCCGTGAAACCTTCTGCCCGATTGAGCGCGGGAATTGCCGAGAATCCGCATTGATTGACGGGGATTTTTTTATTGACTACTGTGGAAATCTGAAGATCGAGCCTTTTAGTCATTCGTGACAAGTTAAGAAGCGATGGCAGTTGTCAAGCGGGTTTGAGAAGATGGCTCAAAGAAAAATTGGTCGCCACTACGCATATGTTCAGGGAAGGGGGCAATAATCAACTTGATATTAGGTTTGCGGATTGTTTTGACAACACCGAGATCCTGATTTTCAGGAGCAGCAAAATATTTAATCGGATCGGTTGCTAAACCTTTGTGATGAGCAACATAAAAATGATAGAGTCCTCGGTAAACCATTTCCAAAGAAATCCGGTCGAAGGGTAAAGTAATTTCATCAGCGACAGCATCACCCAAATCGACGAGAACAGAATAAAATAGCCAAGTGCCCCAAAGTTGTAATTTAATTCCATTAATTGAACCAGTCCATAAATAACTCAATCCTAATAATCGTTTAACCGTGTTGAATGCTTCTTCGATCCGCCACCGTCTTCCGTATAGATCGGCTACTACATAAGGAGGCAAAATCAGTGGATTGACTACACTAGTTAGATAAGCGAGCTTTTCGGGGGAAGCTTCCCCCGAAAACGTCGCGTAAGAATACCAAGTTTTCTTTGAGCGAATCTCGATTAATCGAAGAGTGATATATGGGGCCTTCTCTGTCCCAGAACCCATTATAATCAGTCTATCACGGATACTATAAGTATCTGTGAATACCCGCTGGACTTGAAAAACTGCACCTTTCTTTAATCGCGTAATTATATGAACTTCATTATCAATTAACTGCTGCCAGAATCGAAAATGATAGAATCCTCTATCTAGTAATAGTAATGTCCCAGCTCGAACTAAGTTTAAAATTTCTGTCTCGAAATTAATATCCGATGCTTTGGCATTTTCTTTAAACCAGATTTCGACTGGAAGTCTAGTGATTAAATTACCCCTGTTAAGGTGACAAAAGTATGTCTAAGTAGTGAGAAGCCGAAAAGTAGCAACATGAGGATGTTTGGGGTCATACTTCTTCTTGGTGGTCGGCTTTTTAGCTCCTCTTGGAGATGATAAGAAGCGTTTGAGATC
>JANPJH010000185.1:0-8756 GCA_031425415.1 Chamaesiphon sp. VAR_61_metabat_425
GACCACCCGCAGTTGCTACCAAAGCACCGCTAATCCCCGCCACCGCCGCCGCGATCGCAAAAAATGTTGCATGATGCTCGATCGGCACAATGGCAATCTGAATATTGTTATTGCCCGCTTACATCGATATCTAGAATTCCCGAACTACCAAACCAACTGGCATTACTGGTTGCAACAAAAATTACCTGAAGTATTAACCATGAGTTCAAATCAGCAGTTTCTGCAAAATTTATACGAAGCCTTCAACAACCGCGAGCTTGAAACAATCATTTCAGTGATGCACCCAGACGTGAAATGGGCGAACGGGGTAGAAGGCGGTTTCGTTTATGGACGCGACGCGGTGCGCGAATACTGGACAAATCAATATCAGGTTATTCAAGTGCAGCTTGAAGCTTTAAAATTCGAGATAGATGAAAACAATCGAAATGTCGTTACCGTTCATCAAATCGTCAGAGATTTGCAAGGCAATTTACTCGTGGATACAACAGTTGAGCAAATCTTTACTATTGAGAATGGTTCGATCGTTCTTTATGAAATTGGCGAAACCGAAACAATTCAAGAGATGATTCAACAGACGAGAACTTCCAACAAGCAATGATGTTTCGGTCATCAGAACCTAGCAGCCTGTCGGAGAATTATGATTTTTTGTCGAACAGGTTTGCTGTAGGGTGCGTTACGCTGATGCTAACGCACCCTACGAGAACAATTTTCGGTTTCCCCGACAAGCTGCTAGATCTTGTTAGGGAAGCCTGTCCTCTGGAAGATTGCCCATAAAATGAGAGATCTCAAATAAGTTCTATATCCCAACTCCCTACTCCCGCACAAACAGCAATGGCACGATCGCCACTAGCCGCAACATCGCCGACAAAGCAAATACGCCTAAAATCCCATCATAGTGGGCATCCTGAGCCAAAAGACCACCCGCAGTTGCCCCCAAAGCACCGCTAATCCCCGCCACCGCCGCCGCGATCGCAAAAAATGTCGCATGATGCTCGATCGGTACAATGGCAATCTGAATATTATTATTGCCCAAATCGATCGCCGCCCAAATCCCGCCCCAAATAATGTGAAATATAGCCAAACAGACCCATAATTGAGCTTGGACTTGTTCCAACCCCGTCAGCAGCCAAAACAGCGGCATCATTGAGATCGCCAGTCCCGCAAAGACTAGTAGTGAACGGTTGCCAAATCGATCGCTCAATCGTCCCCACACCAGCAGCATCAGCATATTCGCACCACTAGCTAGACTGCTAAATAAAGTCACCCAAGTCAGATCTATATCCAGATGATCCAACATGTAGAGATTGAAAAAAGGCGTACTGAGATTGACGGCAAATGCCCACAGTGCGAAGTAGATCAAAAATACGACGAGATTGGGATTTTCGAGGGGTGCAGTTAATCCCACGAATAGAGACTCTTGTCGCTGTTCTTTACTTTGATAGTCTTGAGGATTGATATCGATCATGAACTGCTGACATCCCAAGCTGGCTAAACCTGCCAGAATACCAAACCCCAGGACGATCCCATAACCCGCGATCTCACTGCCGTTCCAGTTTGATATGATAAAACTGGAGATCGGCAAACAGAGCAGATTCGCCAGACTACAGACAAGATTCCGAATGCTGTAATATCGACCTCGAAGCTTCGGTGGTACCAAAGCGGCTAGCCAACTCATCCACGAAGCACTACCCAAGGATGCTAGGATATTTGAAGTCAAGACCAGAGCCAGTGTCAAATATACTAAATGCCCAGAGCTGAGATCGGAGCGATCGACAAAAATTATCCCGGCAACTAATAGTAGCCAGAGCAACCGCGATGGTAAAAATATCCAAATTCCATAATTGTGACGGCTATTCGTGCGATTGGATAGTAACGCACCTAACGGTTGCAAAAGATTAGTCAGCATCGGTAATGAGGCTAACATCCCAATTTGGACTGGAGTAGCTCCTAAATCGATTAAAAAGTTACTGAGTAAAACGCCCCCAGTGATATTACTAAATATCGTAGACAACCCGCCGTCGGCAGTTGAAGCTCTTAGACTCTGGCGAACCGAGACTCTCGCTGCTGGGATAACTGCTTCATCAGCACAGATTTCGAGCATTGTGTTCAACAAAAGACAGCCACACTTAACAGCGTAACCGAAAAATTCGATCGGTTGAGGGACGATCTATTTCACTTGAATTTCATAAGTGGCTTGCACCTTTGCCTCCGCCGGAATCACACCACTAAACCGCCACCGTAAATTGGTATAATCCGAGGTACTGGCTGCTTGGAGATCGATGTTTTGTTCTGCTGCGTAAGACTGACCATCATTGTTACTAACTAATAACTCGGCATTAATATCCGTTTTCGACGAATTTTTCACATAGGATGTCATCTTGTTGATAGGTCGTGTCACGACAAGATTTTTGACCGGACGATTGCCATTTTTCGCGATGACTACATAACGAATGATACTGCCGGACTTGACTTTGCTACCTTTACTTAGAGGTAAATAGACATACTTGCGTTCGCCAGTCAAAGGATCTTCTGATATAACTTTCACAAATGCCCTCACAGTTAGCTGGACGCGAGGCTGTTTAGCATTAGCGGGGATGACTGGATCTAGTGCATCAGCGGGGATTAGCGATCGGGCTGGTTGAGATCGGCAGAATCCGGCGATTGATATTCCAATCATTACCGTGAGCATAATTCGATAGTTCCAAGCCATATTAATCAGAATAGATATAGATGAGGTAAATATTTAAATCTCGACAATTACTGGGGCATGATCGCTGGGTTGGGTTAAGTTACGTGGCTCGATATCGATCGTACAACTAGTTGCTCGATCGAGTAAATCTGGCGTGAGATAGAGATGGTCGATTCGCCAACCGCGATTGCGTTCAAATCCCTGTTGGCGATAATCCCACCAGCTAAAATGCCCTCCATCAGTGGTAAATTTCCGAAAGCTATCGCGCAAGCCTAAATCAAGAATCGATCGCGTTAATAATTCTCGTTCGATCGGTGTCGCCATGACCCGATCTGATGTTGTACTATTGCTATGAATATCGATATCTTCCAGCGCAATATTAAAGTCTCCACACACACAAATTGACTCCTGACCGGAGCTAATGGCGGTTTTTAAATACTTACCTAATAATTCTAACCACCGCAGCTTGTAGGCGTATTTATCACTACCAACGGCATTTCCATTCGGGACATAGAGATTGACAATCTGCACACCGTCTAGGGTGCCAGTAATTACCCGCTTTTGGTCATCTAGATCGCCGACTAGCTCTGCTGTCAAGATTTCTCCAAACCCACGACGAACATCAGTCAATGGTTGCTTACTAAATATCGCCACACCATTGTAAGCTTTCTGCCCAGAAATATAGACATGATAACCACAAGCTTCAATTGCCGCGATCGGAAATTGCTCGTCAACTACCTTGGTTTCCTGAACGCAGAGGACATCTACCGGATGTTTTTGCAACCAATTAGTCACAATATCTAGCCGTGTCCGAATCGAGTTGACGTTCCATGTAGCAATTTGCATTGTCGATCGATGATAATTAGTAAGATTTTTTAGTATAAACTAGAAAGAATTGTGGATATATCATTTACAGAAACCCGATAATACCAAATCCGATCGGGCAGAATCAAAATATTGGGGCCATTACCACATTGTCCCAGACACCCACAACCTTCATAACTAATTCCATCAGGAATCTCTGTGGATTTAAAAGCAGCTAATACTTTGGCTGCACCTTGTTTGCGACAAGTCAGATGTTGACAAATAAGGATATGCTTCTGAATTGTCACGACAGCTAGGTTGTAGAGAAGGCTAAAGTATAGAAAGCATGTTCGTTAAATTTAAATTTATCGACAATTTCGAGGTCGAGCTTGCGCGTATGGGCAATTAACGATCGCTGATTGAGTTGATTAATAAACGTTACACCGATCGGAAAATCGGGTGCAAAACTCACCTTCATTTTAGCAAATAGCTGAGGGAGAATACCACTTCCACGCAAGGCTCGATCGATACAGATCGGCCCATACTGAAAACTGTGATCGACATCGATTTTCGTGCCCTGAAATTCTAATTCAGGTAATCGGGAAATCATCAGTCTAAAAATCTCCCACTGCGCATAAAAATCCCAAGTACCTGCTAGTAAATAGCCAACTATTTCGCCCTCACTTTCAGCCACAAATCCCCCTGCTTGGCTAATTAGAACGCGAACCAGATTCGCAGCAAATGGAGTCATGACAAATCCATCAGCTAATTCCTCTGCGGATAGATTGAAATAGAGATTTTGAGCTTGAAGCTGGAGAATGCCCTCAATATCACTCTCTGTTGCGATTCTAATTACCACGTCTTTGCTAAGTTATTTGAGCACGAGTAGATCTTACATGGTGAGTAATATCCGCCATGTAAGACAAATTACTAATTAGGCTATTTTGAGGGCAACTGACTGATTTGGCGACCGTTGATATAGTTATAGGTCAATCGGGAAACTTGTTGAACGAAATCACGTGCGCGTAAGTCATTAAAAGCCCGATTGACAAAAATGCCAGCCAAATAAAGTTTACCATTGGGCATCTCAATAATTCCCGCATCACCAATCAGTCGGCCCAATGTCCCCGTTTTATGGGCAATTGCGGCACCTTTGCCCAAACCTGCGGGTAGCAGCTTCCGGTTTTCAGTTTGATTGAGAATATCCAGAACTTTACTGCGACTGGCTTCGCTGATGAGTTGGTGTTTGGCAATCAACGCCGATAGTCTGACCAAATCTGCGGGACTAGTTGTATTTTTCCCGGTAAAGTCTCCTAGCAGACGACGAATCACAGTTTTCCGCAATCCCCAACTGTTGAATTTACGATTGAGAGCTTGCTTACCACCCAATCTGTCGATAATCATATTTGTGCCAGTATTATCACTAATTGCGATCATCATCGTTGCTGTCCGCAGGACGCTGAGCTTCGCACCTGGACTGTTCTGGAGTTCTCCAGATCCTCCGGTAATCAGATCTCGTCTGACTGTGAGCGTTTCATTCAATCGAACTTTTCCCGCATCGACGGCTTGAAACAACGCCATCAAAATCGGCAATTTAATCGTACTAGCAGCCGCAAAACTTTTTTCGCCATTAATATCTAGATAATTTCCGGTATCCACCTCCATGAAAAACATTCCTGGAGAAAGGTAGTCATATTTTGCTGCTAAGCTCTTGATTTGACTCTTGAGAGCGGTCATTTCCTGTCCAATGGGTACTACCCCCGCAAAGATAATCGGACTGACAGGCACCGACTGAACGCGACCTGTGCTAGTAGTCGAAATCCCGCGATCGATCGATCTCAATTTGACCGACCAGCGGGAGGGGATATCACTACGAATAATAATATTTTGGGGACTGACACCATAACCGGGCGCAAGCTCCAGCACCAGACGGGTTTTATTTTTATCGGCTTGGGCGATTCGCACTTCCCGCACCGCTGCACCATATTGCTTGCGGATTGTCGCTTCGGTCATTTGCGTACCGGGCAAGTCAACAATCAGGCGATAGGGTCCATCAAGCAAGGTCGCTATTGGTTTGACTCCGTTATCAGTGCCGAAGTTTAACTGATTGCGATTAGCGTCAAATTCCCATCCAGTGAATTTGGCTGCATGGGCGGGTGCTGCTAGGAGTAAGCACGCACTACTAATCAATCCGGTGAGGAGCCAGCTTAATTTCATGAATTGAGTGTGTTGTTTTATTGGTAGAGCGATGTTTTGGCAAATACTAATGTGAGTTAGCATTAATATTAATTTTCACTAAGATGATGATTAGCATTATTGGGTTCCTCCCGTCAATTAGCCAAATTTAATCATAATTTGTCAAGCTTATGCGGGTACTTAGTTTCAGGTCGATCGAATAAATTTCTGTATCAACTGCTATCGTCAGCTTACCAATATTGTCGTTATATTAAGAAGTATGAAGGATTTTAGTTGTAGAATCCTTCGTGTGTATCCAATCCTGTGAGGACGAAGCCAAATGACCAGAGGCTTACAAAAGTTTCAATCTGCGCTCAGTACTGAAGAATCGCTAGCTGTCCAGTTTTTTCGCGTTTGTGCTGGTAACTGGCTATCAGAACGCCGCTACTATACCCTCCCCGATGGAGATACCCAAGAAGTTGTCAGTGAGATCGGGATCGAATTTCTCGAACAGGGCTGTCCAGAATTGATTGAATTAGCCCAGTTGCACGGTTTAGATGAATTAGCTCTCACCTGCGGGAGTAAAGTCGTGTGGGACAGTAAAGACTCGACTACTGGTAAGAAAGCTTCGCGTGGGAGTACTTTATTTGGTGCGCTCGGAAATATCTTATATCGCGATCGTGGATTTGCAACGCCTAAACCAATTACGGCGATTTATCATTTCCCTAATCCCGATACTATGTGTCTAAAAACTGAATATCAGGGTTCAGTGTTTGAAGAGGAAATTAAGCTGGTTGGGGATAAGTATCGCACCCGTCAAACGATTATTTCTAGAGCGGGCGAACAAATTACGATCGGTCAATATTTAGAGAAACGAATTCGCGTGTAAGGTTAATGGCAATATGGGTAGGGATAATTCAATCCCCTACCCATACTTTCTAGATTCTCGATAAATTCTTCCAAATAGAGTCTGGTGGCTTCTTTTAAACCTGAAATTGCTTGTTCGATCATTTCGCCCTGATCTACGGTACCAACCTCTGGACATTCAGCGATATAAACATCATCTTCTCGATACACCACAACGGTAAAGCTACGAGTCTTCATGATAGTTTTTTTCGATAATTTGGATCGTGGCGGTTATCATAACTGCAACTATTTATCTACTTTACTCGATCAATATAGCTAACGTCATCGTATTGTCAATTAATTTAATTATTACAATTTTGGTTTGACTAATTTTTTCTAGATAACTGTCGCATTTGATTGTAGACTAAATTAGAAATTTCTGGAAATACTTTCTTGTTTTTTCCATAAGTAGCATCGTCTCCGAAAACTGCCAATACGTATCTAGTTTTACCATCTTTACTTTTTACAAAAGCTACCTCTTGCCGAGAAGCTGATGTCCAGCCAGCTTTAGAAATAATGTTATCTGTTTCTATATCTGATAACCCTTCGCCAAAAAAGCCTTTAATAGGATTAAATATACCTGCGTTCTGTTTTAAGTAATGACTTGAACGTAAGTCTCTCTGCAAGAGTTTTTTGACTTTTTCAGTCGATTGAGAATTAATCAATCTCCCTGTTACAAGTTCATACATTAATCTAGCTGCATCATCAGTAGTTAATTTATTTCGGACTTTGTTTCCTAAATTATCTCTCCTGACTTGTAGATCTGCACCTATCGGCATAGCATTATTTTGTTGCACAATCGGAAAGGTTTTCTGACTGACATCAAGATTTTCACTATACCCAGCTTGATGATAATAAGTATTTATTTGCTGCCGATTGTCATACCATTTTCTTAGTTCTTCTTTTGGCAATGCTCGCAAGGTAGATTTTGTTTTAGTTATTGCTTCCAATACCTGATTTGCAGACAAATTATCTGACTTTAAGATCATTTCTGAAATTGCAGTTGATATTGATGAATTTTGAATTTCTTGTTTAGTAAACTTTTGATATGCACTGACTAGCCAAAACAATTTTACGACACTTGCAGGATAACGAGGTACAATGGAATTATATCGCCCTATATCTCCTGTTTTAGTATCTATCAGTGAAATCGAGAGGGCATTTATAGATAAATCATTACTTTTGACATATCTAACAATATCATCAACTATCAGTTGAAGTTTTAAGTTATTTCTAAAATTAGAAGATTTGGATAATTCAGCGTTGATGTCAATAGATTGATTGCTGATCAACTGATTAAGTTTCGATTTTTGACTTGACCCAAAAACTCCAAATAATTCGAGAGATAAACAAGATATCACGATAGTAGCAGTGATAGAAATACCAATGTATTTAGTTTTTGCTTTGTGAATCATGAGAAATTTTTTAGTTATTGTTTTACACCTATTTCTGCCCATACAACTGTATATGGAGAAGATGAAGTTGTATCTACAAAAGCATCTGTATTGATAATCACCACTTTCTGACCTGGAGGGAAAGCTGCTTTCTTCTCTGGTAAGCTATAATTAGGTGGTTGTGGCAAACTAACTCGAAGATTAACTGGATTAATAATCATCACTTGATCGCCGATACTCGGAACCCTTGGTGGATCGATAGTTACTGGTTGAGCTGTTGTAATTAATCTTTGTCCGACAGAAATATTGCCATCCTGAGTATTAACAGAACCAAGGCGCAGCCAACCCAGTCGCTCTACTCCAGATGATTTTGGTAGTGGAGTCTCTTTTGAAACTGGAGCAGGAGTAGAATTACCTCTATTGGCATCTGGAGATTTTGTTACTGGTTCTTGGTTAATGCTCTTAACTGGGTTAGACTGATTTTCAATAGTTGCTCCTACAGTCTGAACCGATCTTTCATTATTTGACTGTTGAAAAGTTTTGCCTAATAGCAAGCCTGAGACTATCAAGATACTTCCGATCGCAACACCGATAATTATTGGTTTATAAGAATCGTTTGAACCTTTAGAATGTTGTTGGAATTGACGAGCGCGATCTGGAGGAGAATATACTGTTGTTTGTTGATATTCGCTAGGTATGGGTGACACAAGTGTTTTTGATGTGGAAACTTGTGCTGTTGATTGTTGGATCTGTGTAGAATTAGCGACTAATGTCTGTAGCATCTCCTG
>JANPJH010000186.1:0-2850 GCA_031425415.1 Chamaesiphon sp. VAR_61_metabat_425
GATGATAAACACTTAGTAGCTTATATCGTAGTCGATCGACAACAAATGCCAACACCAGAAGTAGAAAGCTTTCGGCAATTTCTCAAATCGAAGTTACCAACATATATGGTGCCAACAGCCTATATGTTCTTAGAATTTTTACCACTTACCCCAAATGGTAAAGTCGATCGAGCGGCATTACCCACGCCCGATTTAATCAGTTACCACGATCGAGATTATGTGGCACCGCGATCGCACGTTGAAGAGTTACTTACCCAAATTTGGGCGAAAGTCTTGGGCAAAGAGCAAATAGGTATCCACGACAATTTTTTTGAATCTGGCGGTCATTCTTTACTAGCGACTCAACTAATGTCCCGAATTCGGGACAATTTCCAAATAGAGTTACCCGTCAACAATTTATTTGAAGCCCCAACAGTCGCACAGCTTGCCCGATATATCGATACAATGTGTTGGGCAGTAAGTGTGGATGAAACTGAAACTACAGGAATCGATCGAGAAGAAGTAGAATTTTGATCGATTATTAGCGATCGACCATTGTCTTAAGAGGATTGGAGTTGTTGTAATCGATCTATAGTCATTCCAGTAATCCGAGCAATTACCTCCAAGGGAAAATTTTCTTTAATCATTTTAAGAGCGATCTCCTGCTTTTGAGCTTGCTTGCCTTCAAGTTTAGCGTTATTAATTTTAGCTTCATACAAAGCATCCATTTGTGCCATCATGTTCATAAAATTTTGCTCCTCTGGAGTTAAAAGTTGTGTAGGGATGTCTTTGAGATAAACACAATATTTAATACATGCCAAAATTATATCATTTTTCTCCCTTCGGTCGGGTGAAAACTGTTCGATTGCTTCAAACGCTGCCCTTGCAGATTCCCTGTCTCCGAGCATTTTTAGCCACGTAGTTTCAGGATTATTTGCCAACCGCGAGATAACTACAATGCCCATCCGCAAAAATCCAGCCAGTCGATATACACCTACACCCAATGCTGGATCGGGGTGAGCATTGCATGACTTCAAGAGTTTTTCACTACAGTTAACTGTCAGAATCCAAGTAAAGGGATTTTGACTCTCGATCTGCTCGACTGTCTGTTTAGATAGTCTGTTAGAACTGGTCAAATTCTGTCCTTGTTTAGCAATCTCTACTAGTTCTTTTTGCTTAGGTTCCCAATATAAATTCTTCCGAGTGATAGATTTACTAATATCGGTCTCTTCTAAATACGAACTATAATGCTCGACAACGATCGTTGGATGCTCTTGCATTAATAAATCGAATAAGCCCAGATCTTCTTGCTCCCATCCCGCATTAGATCTATCGCTAATAAACATCAGATCGATTTCCAAATCCTCATCATTCCGCACCTGGATATTTTGCTGAGTATCACCTTTGGTTTTATACAAGGATTGGATATATAACTTAAAAAAGCGGTCGTGTTTGTACTGAGCCATTGAGTCCGAGCGGATGACATGTGAGTACTTTAGCACTCATCTCACTTGTTGCCTACATCCTCTGCCCCAACAGTAATCCGATCGGCAAAAGTGCTAACTGCTGTGGCAAACTGCTGGTTTCGTTCCATCAAGGCCATATGCCCGCCTGGGGTGAGGGTGAACCGCTCGGCATTGGGCAATTCTGCTATCATCCGATCGCTAGCAACAGGTTTAGTTGCGATATCGACATCGCCGCAAACAACCAATACCGGAACGTGAATCTTTGCCAGTGTCTCTGTTTCATCAAACTTAAACATGCCCAAGGTGCCGCGCGCCAGCACTTCGGGCGAACCCAATGCTGACAATAAACCTGCAAAACTTAGTTGACCCCGTGTTTCGCCACCTGTAAAGCCAGATAGTTCGACGTTGATGTACAACGAACCATTCAAATACGAGAGCCAAGTCATTACCCATGCCAGCGGCCACAGCACGGTAGTCAGGTACAATACGGGTTCGAGCAGTGGCTTTTGCAATTTACGTACCAATCCGCTCAAGATACAAGTTTTCACCGGATTGGTATAAGTCGTGTCCACCAAAATCAAGCCAGCCACCCGTGTACCTAATTGCTCTGGAAACAGGCGACAGAATGTCAGGTTTATCATCCCACCCATACTATGTCCCAGCAGGATCACAGGTTTATCCCCCGAGATCGATACTACTGCTTCCAAATCGCGGGCATATTTTTCGACAGAGTGGTCGTTGTTGTGCGGTTTGGTGGACTTTCCTAGCCCAGGTAGATCCCACACAATTATGCGGAAGCGATCGCTTAGGTGTCGCTTGGCATAATACCATATAGTACTATTTGGCCCCCAGCCGTGTGACAAGATAATTGCTTGACCGTCTTCAGGGCCAAAAAACTCTACTTGTAGGACGCTCCCATCCGGTCTTTGCAAACGTTTCACGGTGTTACTCCGCATAAATTTGGGTTCGTCGGTACCCGGACGGCGCAGCAGTGGCAAACTAATTAGGCGACCGCCAAATGTCCACAGTACTATTGCGACTCCAGCCACTAAGTAAGACGTACCTACCAGTTCTCCTTCGTACCACTGATACAGAATGTAGCCTCCCCCACCTAGGATGCCAACTGACACCAGTTGCACCAGCCAGATAAACAGAAAACTATGTGGCATGAATATCATTGGCTTTAACCTGGCAATACTTGTTGATTGAGTAATAAGAAGTAAGTAATAATTTCGTTTTGATGGTGACAATTTGCCACCATGTTCGGCAATAAACTAGGACTTGACAATATTTTTGAAAGTCGATTTAATTTTTTCGCCTACATCTTCAAGCTTATGCGCGATTGGATGTTCGTCATTGAGAAAAATACGAGCGCAATTTCGTCCCGGCATCCCCGAGATCGAAC
>JANPJH010000187.1:0-7102 GCA_031425415.1 Chamaesiphon sp. VAR_61_metabat_425
GGTCTATGCCTACCGACGTAGCGGTTTGTAACTCGATCAGTAAGCGTTGAATCGATCGAATCCGCGAGCGAATGGCGTTAATTTGCTGCGATTTTTGCCGATCGCGATCTACCGAACTAGTTAACCGATCGAGCGATTTAGCCAACTGTGGTTGGGCAATTTGGAAAGGTTCCAAAAAACGGCGATCGTCTGAGAGTAGATATCCCCGCACGCTAGTTTCAGCATTAAGGACGGAGATGAGGACATTATTAGTAGTCTCGATCCGCTCCTGCGTAGTTTGGAGTTGGGTTCTAAACTCTGCTGCTGCCGATCTCGACCACAGCCACCCGCCTAAAGTTGCTAGCAAGCATAGAGCCGGAATCGTGACGATGGCGGCTCCCCGATAGGACAGTGAAAGACGAGACCAATAGTTCACTACAGGAGCACTTTTCAACATTTTATGAGTAGCCTCCTGTAGTTGAGATCGATTCCCCTAGTGTGTCGTTGAGCACAATGTACCAAAGTCGAAAAGAGACCCCACCTTGCAAAGGCAGGGTCTCTGTGACTGCGCTATAAGTCACTATTTTTTTGCTGGAGCTACCGCTACTTTCATCATCACAGTCTTGACTCCGGTGATTTCTTTAGCTAGCATACTAATCCGATCGTATTGGGCTTTGGTGGGTACTGTCCCTGTTACCATCACCGCGCCGTCTTTGGCAGTGACAGTCAAAGCACTCGCAGGTAAATTAGCTTCTAGCTTACTCCGCACTTCACTGGCAAGATCGTTGTTCGGCCGGTTGCTGGCTTGATTAGTATTCGCACCACCACTGCGCTGTTCTCGCGCCCGAATATCAGAATTCAACTGATCGCGCCGGACTTGGCTGGTAGCATCATCTTTGTTGGTTTTAGTCGCTTCACCACTGGGAGATTCGATCGCGCCAGTGGTCGAATCAGGGGCGTTGCTGCTAGTTTTGGCTTGACAGCCAGTCATCGCGATCGAAAAGATGCCTACGATGGCGATAAAAATTTTTGTGGTCTTCATGAGTTTTTTCCTGTTGAAATAATAGCGTCAGCTAGGGAATCCGCTAGACCCTAGAGCCTATTTTTGGTTCTAAATTAAATCGTGGGAAGGTCGGGTGCCTGTGGTGTTGGCAACGTTATAGATTTGCCACTCACGGATTCCTCGGCGGTTAACAATCGCTTCGACACCATGAATTTCACTCTCGGTGCCATCTACCACCACCAGATAGTAACCGTCTTCGATCAGATCGCTGTACACTTGTGCCCGATTGTCGGGAATGCCTAGCCCAGCTAGCGCGCCTATTAGGCTAGCACTACCAGCACCAATTGCCGTTCCTGCTAAGGTTGTAGCTAAAGCAGTAGCCGCAGTTCCCGCCAATAAAATCGGCCCCACACCAGGGATCGCTAAAGTGCCTAACCCGACTAATAACCCGGTAACACCACCGAGCGCACCCCCGGTTACAGCACCAGCTACCGCACCTTCGTCGGCTTTGTTGTCGATACTGCTTTGGACTTCTACACCAGCGACGTTATCTTCTTTATCGGCATTGCGGCCGACTACTGAGATCCGATCCATGGGGAAACCGCTATTTTTAATCTCTGAGAGAGCGTTCTCCACATCGCGACGGTTAGCGAAAGTGCCGATTGCTCTGAGGTCATATTTAGTATCCATGATGTTTTTCCGATCAAATAATAAAAACTTGGGATTCGATTTAGTCAAGATTTATTTTCTCAACTATCATTAGCATATTGAAGATCGGTAATCTAAATCGTCTATATTTCGAGATAGTTTAAATGAATCAAAAGGAAGAAAGATTGTGAAAATTGGTGAATATTCTTAGAGATTAGCGATTAATTATTGTTGTTAATCTTATCGATTTAACAGTTAACATTTTTTCCAACTATCTGACATAAATTAATAATATTTAACATTAGCTCGATCTAGTCACACTCGACAGCCAGTAACTCAGCTAAACTTAATGAAAGAATTTCGATCTCGATCGATCCCAGCGTTAGCAACATCCTCCTTTAGAGAGAGCAGATTCATCGATCGATCATTCTATAGTCGTACTAAATTTGCCGATCGCGCCCGATCGATTGAACTATAGGTTGATGTGCTAGAGCCTGAAGTCGGGATATGCTTATTTCACGATCGGTAAAACAGCACAAAGACTCTGGCTTGTGCTAACTTCGTTACTCGATCGCTTTATCGATTAACAAATATTTTTCTTACCTACCTGTCACACCACTAAATTCTATGAAAAAGCTTGCTTATTTGATTTTTAATCCAGTAGCAGGGCAGGGCAACTCTGAGCAGGAACTAGCCTCGATCGAAGAATTGCTCGGTGCAGAACTAGATCTAAAAATCTATCAAACTACCCCCACAATTAGTGCTGAAGATTTAGCCGCCCAAGCAATATCCCATTCACCAGAACTAATCATTGCCTCTGGTGGGGATGGTACGATCTCTGCTGTCGCTGGCAAACTAGCAAATACGGGCATTCCCTTGGGAATTATTGCCAGAGGTACTGCAAACGCTTTTGCCAATGCTCTCGGCATCCCTACCGATATCCCCAATGCCTGTCAAACTATTTTGGCTGGTAGGACTCAGGCGATCGATCTAGCTACCTGTAATGGCCACCCGATGATGTTACTTACGGGGATCGGACTGGAAGCTAATGCCATTGATGCGGCTAGTCGCGAGGCGAAGGATCGGTTCGGCGTTTTGGCCTACATTATGGCTGGGGTGCGCCAACTCCAGGAAATGGAATTATTTGAAGTCAAGCTCGAAACCGAAAAGACCGTCGTTACCTGCCAAGCCAGCGCGATTACCATCGCTAATGCTGCACCACCTACATCCATTCTTGCCCAAGGTCCCGATGAGGTGATTTACACTGATGGACTGCTAGATATCACCATCTTTGCCCCTGCCAATACTCTCGGCGCATTGATGGCTTCGTATCACTTACTCCAATCCGCACTCCAAAACCGTGCGACTGTCCGCGATGACATTGGCTATTTCCGCGCGCGCAATGTCCGGATTACCACCAATCCGCGCCAAAAAGTTGTGATTGATGGCGAAATAATTGAGGCTGACGAGATCGAAGTCAGCTGCATTCCCTCTGGGCTAACTATCTTCGTGCCGATCCTCAGCCCCGAAGATCCAGAAGATCGGTTAAGTGGGCTACCGAATTTAGTGGTTAGTTCCCGCACGACTGAGTGATGCCACTATTCTCTAATTTGTCACTACATAACTCGCTCTCAAGATCTGAGTTCCTCTGGGCTGATTACTGGCATATTCTAATAAGTCCATCAGGTGCGCCAACTGCAATCTGAGCGGTCTTTTTTGTGACTCAGCCAACCATTTCCAATCTGGCAATTTAGTGAATACACCCGCCCAGAGATAATTGGTGCCGACACTAATCGGTTGAAAGAAGGGAAACGGCGACGGTGGAGATTGGGGTAATTGTTGAATCACCCCTGTCAGTAATGGATTTACCATCAGCGGCGAAGGCGAAAGCAAGACAATATTAGCTTGAGCATCTCGCTCGATCGCGATTAAATACCCCGACATGCCGCCAGGGATTTCGATCGATACTGATGTCCGACTGGCGATCGTTTTGACAAACTTCTTCGAGGTAAATAAGCCATCCCCAAGCTCTTTATTTGTTGGTTCAGAAGGTAACACTAGTCCAAATCGATCGACCGCATCTTCTGCCAACTCCCACAATAGCTGCCACTGACTGTTCAGATCTAGATCGAACCATTCCGCATCACTAAAAAAATCGCCTCTGGCTACCTTCAATCCAGCGAAAATCGATTCCCACGTCGTTTTAGCTAACTTTTCTCCCTTGAGTGCTCTTCTAGCTATCGGTTCGCTGTTAACATCCCGGACTCTCGATCGTAACTGTTTGGGCGTAACAATTCGGAGATCGTTCAGCACAGCTTGCCACTTAGTCTTCCCGGCGGTGAACATCTCGATTTCTCTAGCGGCTTTGCCGGAACTCCTCTTTTTCATCTGAGCGATCTTTTAGTACTAGTATTTCAATTTATCATATCGATCGATCCGTCGATCTGATTTGCCAGCTCAAATATACATCAATCTCTGCCGATCGACAGAGTTTTCAATCTATCGATCGATAGATTTATTTCCTAGATATTTTAACTAGGTATGGCATCAAAGCCGTGAAATAATTTAGCAATACTATATTAAATATTAAGATGCTTTTTGCTGCATCGCAAATTATAAATAGATTTTCCTCACAAGATCCTCACATCTTTGAACTAAGATCGACATTAATAAATTAGCACTAAAAAATAACGTAATTTATTTGATGCTCAATTACGGCATCAAGCTTGAACTTACGAACCCAAAAGGAGCATAACTATGCCGAAAATCATGGCTGAAGGCAAGACTTTTGAAGTTACCGAAGGAAGCAATCTGCGAGAAGCGTTACTCGCTCAAGACATCGATCTCTACAGTGAGGGCGCGAAAGTCTTCAACTGTCACGGACATGGCATTTGTGGCACCTGTCTGGTTGAAGTGGATGGGTCAGTTTCCGAACCCACCAAAATGGAAACGAATCGGATGGCTTTTCCGCCCCATTCTGCTCACAAAGATCGGCGGTTGTCCTGTCAAGTTAAAGTGCTGGGAGACGTGCGCGTGATAAAATTCAATGGCTACTTTGGCGACGGGGAAGAGTCCGTCTGGACCCCCGAACAGGGATCGCGTCAAGCCACTGCGAACCTATCTTAGTTTTCGAGCGGAGGAGCAATTGGTAAATTGCTCCTCCTTAATTTTTAACTTCACTATCAACTACGCACTGATTTAACCATGTCATATACACTCGATCTCGCCAGACTGATTTTCCCAAACACTCAAGTTGCTGATATTCCCACAATAGTTGAAGCTTATAATCTGCTCAATGCCGAGGATCAGCTCGCATTACTATGGTTTGCTTACACTGAGATGGGCACTAAAATTACTCCTGCTGCCATGTCGTCAGCCAATATGGTATTCGCTGAAATAACCCTGACGGAAATCAGACAGATGCCAGCGTTGGCACAAACGCAGGTAATGTGCGATCTGGTCAACCATACTGATACTCCCATTTGTCGCACCTATTCGGCTTTTGGTACGAATGTCAAATTAGGCTTTTGGTACCAGTTAAGTGAGTGGATGAAAGAAGGTCTCATCGCGCCCATTCCCCCAGGCTATAAACTCTCCGCCAAGGCTGCCGATGTCCTCAAAAGTATCGATCGACTAGAAGGAGGACAGCAACTCACCGTACTTCAGGATATTGTCGTCAATATGGGGTATGCCTCGACGGGTGGTACTCCACCAGTCAAAGAGCCTGTCATGCCGCCGCAAGAAGCTGCACTCCGCACCAAGGTCAGTATTGAGGGGATAGACAATCCAACTGTCCTCAGCTACATGGAAAATATGAACGCTTTCGACTTCCCCGCAGCAGTAGCTTTATTTGGGATAGATGGTGCCCTAAAACCTCCGTTCCAAGAACCGCTCGTCGGTCATGAAAGCATTCTCGCCTACATGCACGAGGAATGCTACGGACTCAAGCTTTTGCCAGAACGGGGAGTCTCTGAGCCAGCAGAAAACGGATTCACCCAGATTAAAGTGACCGGAAAAGTTCAAACTCCTTGGTTTGGGGATAGTGTGGGCATCAATCTTGCATGGCGATTCTTGCTCTCTCCTGAAGGAAAGATTTTCTTTGTGGGCATCGATTTACTGGCATCCCCTCAAGAACTAGCAAACTTGGGCCTGGTTCGTTAGTTTGGGGCAGTTTAGAGTAAGGTCAACAATTACTTAAGTAATCGGAGAACTATCATGTCAAAAGAGAAAAAAGGCAACAAAGAAACCAAAAAGCCTAAAGCACCGCCGGATGAAACTAAAAAGCAAAAGAAAGACCCTAAGCGATATGATGGCTAATCATAAATTTTTCTAATTCAAGTATCGAATTTACATCTTCAACTAAATACTAATGATAATTAACCGATAATGTCAAGCGGCTAATTGTTGTTAGTTTTTAATTGCAATTTTTTCGACGTAAATTCGCTATATTTTCTATCTCATTAACTGTAAAATATTCTCAAAAATCACCCAATTGATAGATACGAATCTTTGGATTCAAATGATATGGTAATTGTAGATACCCAATAACATAGGTAAACACATGGCTGATATCGTTGATACTGCTGTTGAAGCAGGTTCTTTCACTACTCTAGTTGCGGCAGTTAAAGCTGCGGGACTAGTCGAAACACTCAAAGGTACAGGCCCTTTTACTGTTTTTGCACCCACTGATGAAGCATTTGCTAAACTTCCAGCAGGTACTGTTGATGAGTTGCTCAAAGATATTCCTAAACTCAAGAAAATTCTTACCTATCATGTTGTTTCTGGCAAAGTAATGGCGGCTGATGTTGTCAAACTGAAATCAGCCACAACCGTTGAAGGTTCGGATGTGAAAATTGATGCTTCTAATGGTGTAAAAATCAACAGTTCTACAGTTGTAACATCAGACGTTGCAGCAGATAATGGAGTTATTCACATTATTGATACAGTGCTAATGCCTGCATAAGCTAGCACATATTAGATACTGAGGTTAGACTACGCAGTATGAAGCAATAACTGTTAAAAGTTATTGCTTCATGCTGCGTAAACCTGCTTTATTCGATCGATAGCAAATTATCAAAAAATTTAAGAAGTCAAGATGAAAATATTAATGGTACTAACCTCACACGACCAGCTTGGCAATACGGGCAAAAAAACTGGGTTCTGGCTCGAAGAATTTGCCGCCCCCTACTACACATTTCAAGACGCAGGTGCAACTATTACCCTAGTTTCACCGCTGGGTGGTCAGCCACCGCTCGACCCCAAGAGCGACACTCCAGATGCCCAGACTAAAGACACAGAAAGATTCAAGGCAGATTCCGCCGCCCAATCCGCACTCGCGCACACACTTAAATTAGCCGAGGTTGCCGCTAGCGATTTTGATGCGGTATTTTACCCTGGCGGACATGGCCCGCTCTGGGACTTGGCTGAAGACCCAGCCTCGATCGCTTTAATTGAAGCCACGCTGGCAGCGGG
>JANPJH010000188.1:0-3667 GCA_031425415.1 Chamaesiphon sp. VAR_61_metabat_425
ATGATTGCGAACTAATCCTAATAGATTCAATCGGTTGGTTTTAATCTCTGGATTCGAGTCCATCACAAGTACGCTATCCTCCCCATCAAAAAAGCTACTAATTGCGGGTGTAAGTTGAGCTAGAGCGTCGATTAACTGTTGATAGTTACGCAACGACTGAGCCGCTTTTGTTTGGGGTTCTAGGGCAATTAAACCATCGTAGACGGCTTGCTCTGAGGATTTTTGAAATAGGCTCGTTTGGACGACTTGGGTGGGTGCTAATTGTTGGGTATCTAAGTTTCCTTGCGCAGCTAATTTGCTCGATCGATTTACAGTAGGATAGATACTTTCTAAGGTGCCATTATCCCGAATCTGTTGGAGAAATATAGCTCGATCGCGGGTATCTAGTAAGTCTGTTAACGCCCGCCCAGTATATTCAGCATCATTCTCGCCGAGAATTGCATTAACTAGATCGTAATCGATGTGGCGGTCTTCTTGCAGTAAATTTCGCAACCGTTGGATAAAGAAATCTTGCAATTGTTTAGTGAGTTCGACAATGTTGGTTTGAGGGCGAATTTGACTAAAATCAGTGACAATCCGATCGATGAGTTGGATTAAATCGATCTCTAAATTAGCATTCCAGGCAATATTGACAATCGCATTTGCCGCCCGTCTGAGCGCAAATGGATCGGATGAACCTGTCGGTAACATGCCTAAGCCAAAGATACAAACTAATGTATCTAACCTGTCGGCGATTCCCACAACTTGCCCTGTCAAACTTTGTGGGAAACTATCTTCAGCATTACGGGGTAAATAATGCTCAAAGATTGCTGTTGCTACTTCGGTTGTTTCGCCATTTACTGCTGCATATTTAGATCCCATAATCCCTTGAAGTTCGGGAAATTCACCCACCATTTGAGTGACTAGATCGGCTTTGGCTAGGAGGGCTGCACGAGCGATGTGCTGGGATTCTGAGGGAGTTAATTTTAGCTGAGTGGCGATCGCTTCAGCATTTTTGACAATTCGATCGACCTTTAATTTCACCGAACCTAAATCGGCTTGAAATGTCACCGTTTCCAATCGGGGTAAATAATCAGCGAGTGGTTTAGCTAAATCTGCTTGATAGAAATATTGACCATCGGCTAATCTCGCCCGCACGACTCGTCCATTTCCGGCAGCGATAATTTCAGATTTAGCCGGATCGCCATTAGAAATTGTGATAAAGTGCGGTAATAATTCCTGTTTTGTCTCATCTTTAAAGATCGGGAAATATCGCTGATGCGTCACCATAACCGTTGTAATTACTTCCGGCGGTAATTTGAGAAACTCCTCATCAAACTTACAGATAATCGCGGTGGGATATTCCACCAGATAAGTGACTTCATCTAATAAATCGGCATAAATTTCCGTCACTCCTCCCATTTTAGCTGCCGCCGCCAGAATTTGGGTCTGGATATCACTTTTGCGGCGATCTTGGTCTACATTTACATAGCCAGATGCCAAGGTTTTTAAATACTCAGCGGCTGAACCGACGGAAACTGGTGTGGGATGTAAAACGCGGTGTGTCTGGGAAAGGCGATCGCTTTTTACCACATCTCCATCATTGACGATCTCGATCGGCAGAATCTCATCATCCCACAACGCGATCGTCCACCGAATTGGGCGCGGAAACTTCAAATCCCCATTCGCCCACCGCATCAGCCGCTTACCCTCCAACTTAAAAATCCATTGGGGAATTAATTCAGTTAAGATCGCTCTAGTATCTCGTCCCGCGATCGTTTTGTTGATAAAGATAAATTCACCCTTATCCGTCGGACGCAATTCCAAACTAGCCACATCTACCCCTTGCTTTTTGGCAAAACCTAACGCTGCGGGTGTCGGTTGTCCATCCTTATATGCGGCTGCGGCGGGAGGGCCTTTAATTTCTTCCTCGCGATCGAGTTGTCGCTCTGGTAAATTGGTAATCACGGCTGCTAGACGGCGCGGCGTAGCATAAATCTCCACGCCATCATTAGTCAAAGCTTCAGCCGCCAGACTTGCCGGAATCATCGCCTTCCATTGACGAATCGCATCGCTCACAAACCCTGCGGGTAAATCTTCGGTACCGACTTCTAACAGGAAACTAGCCATATCAATCAAAATAAATAAAATCTATAAATATTGGAGCTTTTCGATCCAAACGTCTCTATTATCTAACCTCTGCGCCCACCACGCGCTTGTGTGGTTCAAAAAAGATTAACTTAAATGCGCTCTAGTAGCTTAACACCCCAGTTTCAAGTTCTGATTATCTATAATCCAGCCGCCGGACAATCTGCCGATTTAGCGACTACACTCGATCGAGTCGCCAACTTATGGCGCGATCTCGGCTGGCAGGTATCGATCGCGGCAACTACAGCCCCTGGTGATGCTACCATTCGGTCACAGCAAGCGGCGGCAGATGGTTATAATGCTGTAGTTGCAGCCGGGGGCGATGGAACAGTAAATGAGGTGATGAATGGCTTGGTAGGCACTAGTACTGCCTTGGGCGTATTGCCCTTGGGGACGGTGAATATTTGGGCGCGGGAAATGGGTTTATCGATGGATATGCTCAAAGCAGCAGTTAGTTTATTCGACTCCCAATTAACCCAAATTGATGTTGGTATGGCCGGAAATCGCTATTTCCTATTAATGGCGGGAATTGGCTTCGATGCAGCGGTAACGGCAACCGTATGCGCTAAAGAGAAGAAACGCCTGGGCGCGATCGCCTATGTAAAGCAAGCAATTCAAGTCGCCTGGAATTTTCGGGGCGTGCGCCCAAAATTACGCATTGATGGTAAGCGGGTACGCGGCCGGTTATTGATGGTAATTATCGGCAATAGTCAACTTTATGGGGGAGTATTAAAGTTAACGGCTCATGCGACGGTGAATGATGGCTTATTGGATGTTTGTGTGATTAAAGGCGAGGGGATGTTATCCGCACCACGACGGTTAATTTCAATTTTTGCCCGTCATTATAACCGCGACCCAAAAGTACAATATTTTCAAGCCAAACAAATCGAAATTCGCGGTCAAAAAGGCAAAACCCTTCCCGTCCAAATTGATGGAGATTACTTGGGGAAAACACCGATGAGTTTTCGAGTCGTGCCCAATAGTTTATGGGTGTTAGTGCCACCTAATGCCGATCGATCTCTCTGGCGATCGTCATAGTTTATCTAAGTGAGATAATCGACAAATATAAGTTTAATACTTTTAAAGTATCAATAAGAGTGTTAACGGATATTGGACAAGCATAAATATCCTTGTCTATATTAGGGACATGGCGCAATAACAAGTAGTGAAGATGGTTAATTTGTGGTCTACAACCGAACACGCATTGGGGTATCTAGCCAAAGCAGATAGTATTCCTCATCGCACCGAGGGTGAAGCTGTGTTACTAGACTATATTCCTACAACTGTGAAGCGAATCCTCGACTTGGGGACTGGGGATGGGAGATTGATGGCTTTGCTCAAAATCGATCGACCATTTGCTACCGGAATTGCGCTAGACTTTTCACCGATTATGGTGGAAAAGGCTCAAGCAAGATTTCAATCTGATGATTCAATTCAGGTGATGAATCATAATTTAGACGAAGCTTTACCAGATTTAGGCAAGTTTGATGCGATCGTTTCGAGTTTTGCCATTCATCACGTTACCCACGATCGAAAGCAG
>JANPJH010000189.1:0-3455 GCA_031425415.1 Chamaesiphon sp. VAR_61_metabat_425
ATTCCTATCAGCTTATACCGAAGGATGGGAATCAGTACTAGAACAGGCACAAACGACTGAGTGGGAAACCATCACAACTACTTGCGGTATCTCCCAAGCGGAAATCGAAACAGCCGCAACCATCATCGGCACCTCGAACAAGGTAGTCTTTAGTTGGGCGATGGGGATTACCCAGCAAACAAATGGCGTGGACAACGTGTTTAGTATCGCTAATACTGCCCTAATTACTGGTAATGCTGGCAAAATGGGAGCCGGAGTGATGCCAGTGCGAGGACATTCTAATGTCCAAGGTTTTGGCTCGATGGGTGTAACGGTGAAGCTGAAGGCAGAGATTAAGCAAGCCTTGGAGCTGCTGTTAGGGCGATCGCTGGCACTTCCAGCGGGCTATCATACCCGCGATCTGATTGAAGCAGCCGCAGCCGGAAAGGTGGATAGTCTGATTTGTGTTGGCGGTAATCTCTATGGAGCTAATCCTGACTCACAGCAAGCAAAGCAAGCATTGGGCAACATCGACACGATTATCTATCTCGCTACGAAACCGAATATTGGCCACTTTAACGGACTGGCAAAAACCAATACGATCGTCATCCCCGTCCTCAATCGGTTTGAAAACCCACATAAAACCACGGTGGAATCGGGTAATAACTTTGTCCGGCTTAATGACGAAGGCAAAACCCATTTGAAAGATGCCGATTTGATTGCCGAAGTCGAATTTTTGACCGAACTGGCACATCGGCTGTTGGGTGAAGATCCGATCGCTTGGCGGAAGTTGCAAGATACACGCTATGTCCGAAAATTGATTGCCAAAACCATTCCTGGTTATGAAAAAATCGCGAAGATCGATGACACCAAAGCAGAATTCATCATCTCTGGGCGGATTGTCACCACACCCCACTTCAAAACACCATCTGGCAAAGCGCAAATGTTTGCGACACCCCTACCTAATCTGACTTTACCGGAACCCGCAGATTTTGATGTTGCCGAAACCACCAACGGTCTCGTGCTGGCTCTGATGACTGGACGCAGCTATTCACAACACAATACTGTCGTCTACAAAATTGGCGATATGTATCGAGGAATGCCTCATCGCAACTGTATTTTGATCAATCGAATCGATGCTGAAAAAATTGGTGTATCGGCACACGATCGCGTGACAGTGCAGGGAGATGCGGGTAAATTAACGAATGTGGAAGTAATTTACGGTGCAGTGCGGGAAGGCGCGGCGTTGATGTTCTATCCAGAAGTGAATGTCATTTTTACAGCCAAAACAGAACCGCGATCTGGTACACCAGCCTATAAGCGAGTACCCGTCATCGTTTATAGTGATAATCTAGCCGTAGTGGCTTGAGTTCTAGTTTGATTGCTGATGGATTTAATCGGACATAAGTGCGCGATCGCGCTCGGTAGTAATTTAGGTGATTCTCGCTCGATAGTGATGGGTGCGCTCGATCGGTTGCAAACATCGCCGCAGATCGCTCTCATTGCCGTTTCTAGCTGGTATCGTACCGCTCCGATTGGTCCGACCCAACCAGACTATCTCAACGGTTGTGCGACTCTCCAGACTAGTTTGACACCCTTAGAACTACTGAATACCTTACACGCGATCGAAGCCGAATTTGGTCGAGTCCGCACAGAAATTTGGGGCGCACGCACCCTGGATTTGGATCTCCTGCTGTACGAGCAGCAAATTATCGATACTCCAACCTTACAACTCCCCCATCCTCGGATGAATGAACGTGCATTTGTGCTAGTCCCCCTCGCCGAAATCGCCCCCAATTGGCTCGAACCGACATCGGGAGATTCAATTTGTACCCTCTGCAACAAGTTAGAATATTCGGGTGTCGAGCAAATACCATAATTCTTATGCCACTAGGAAACGAACCAGCTAAACTCATCAAAAAAAAGCTGACCTATCAAGGACGTAAATTCTCCTTTAATGTCGATGAGATTGAGCTACCCAATGGTTGTACTGGTGAGTGGGAATATATCCATCATCCAGGGGGAGCCTTAGTTGTACCGATTACCACCGATGGAAAATTGGTGCTAGTCAAACAATATCGTTTTCCCACCCAAGGACGAGTCTTGGAATTTCCCGCCGGGACTTTAGAAGTAGATGAAAGTCCGGCAACGACGATTAAGCGAGAAATCGAAGAAGAAACAGGCTATCGCGCTCACAAATGGCAAGACTTAGGTGAATTTTTTCTCGCGCCCGGTTATTGCGATGAAATTATTTATATTTTCTTAGCCCAGGATTTGGAAAAATTAGCCGTACAACCGGCTGGTGATGAGGATGAAGATATCGAGATCGTCTTGATGACTCCCGCCGAATTTGAAACGGCGATCTATAATGGGGAACCGATCGATGCTAAATCAATTGCGGCTTATTTTTTAGCTCGAAGATTTCTCTAGTTTGCTGAAATAACATGATAGACCTAACTGACCCTCAAATCATCGCCGCTCGATCGCTCCTAGTCGGATATGAAACATCGACAGTATTACCAACTCCAGCAGCTACCCGTCAAGCACTGTTGATGCTATTACCCGCGATCGATTATCTGATGTTGGGCATCTGTGCGAGTAGTTGGACGGAGGGGCTTCTCGCATTAAAGCAATACAGTCAGGCATTAAATTTACCCCTACTATTACCCACTCCAGAACTAACTGGAGCAGTCTATATTAAGTTTAATCCTCGGCTACCTAACTGTTATGCTTCGGCTTATCAGGAGACATATCGCGGCGTATTAATTGCCGCTCAATCTGACGATCTCACTAAGTTAAACGAAATGTTTGGTCATTTACCACTAGATTTATTTTCAGACTCGATCGATTAATCAGTCGAACCACTTTTTTGATTGAGTGCTCGTCCCAGGCGAATTAAACCCTGGGAACAATCAAAGCGATCGAGATGAATTTCAATAAAAGAGACACAGGTAATGTTAGCCTTAGCCTTAACTAGGGCTACTTCCAATTCACCTTCGGTGCGGACTTCACAACTCCAACTTTCGCCAAATACCTGCGGAAGTTGATGATATTTCCACGGTTGAAGGTCATTATAAGGGCCATCTTGAATCACGCGTTTGATCGTATAGCCATCATTATTGATGAGAAAAATAATCGGATTAAGTTTGTGTCTGATGATGGTAGATAATTCTTGAGCAGTCATCTGAAATGCACCATCACCAACAAAGACGATGGGGCGGCGATTCGGTTCTGCCATTGCTGCACCTAAACAAGCGGGGATTGAATAACCGATCGACAGATAGAAAGCTTGTCCGATAAAATGGGTTTTTTCCCGCATCAAGAGATCCATCGTTGCGACGATCGCATCTCCGGTATCGGCAATTACAATCGATTCATCGTCCAGGAAGTGGTTGACGCGCTCGTAGAAGCGAATATTTGTTAGTTTTTCCGCAGGCTGCGGCACAAAATTTCGCTCTAGCGAATAGGAACTCGGC
>JANPJH010000190.1:0-2264 GCA_031425415.1 Chamaesiphon sp. VAR_61_metabat_425
ATCACTTTGGTTATCACTGGGAACATCATGAGTATCCTTTTCTTGCGTGGTATGACCTACCATCTGTGCGCCAAGAGGTGGAAAAATGAGCCAATTTCCTGGCTAACTCCTGCCATCTTCAACCTCAAAATTTATCTAATAGTTTACTAGTATAGTAGCTTAATTTATCTCTATTGGTAGACTAGTTTCTATCGACCTAACTGCTATTATTCAAACAATTACTCATACCCAAGCAAATAAAGATCGTGTTTAAAGTAAAAGATATCATCGGTAAACCCGTCGTCGCTTCCGATTCCGGAGAAAGAATCGAAACTATTGTTGCCCCAATCTTTGATCGAGCTGAAAACTGCTTATTAGGATTTCTGGTTGACCAAGCTGGCTGGTCAACCAGAAATCCTAAAGTTTTGCCATTGTATTTAGTCCAATCGATCGAAGCCGATGCAATTATTATTCCGTGGAAGGAGTCGATCGCTACTGCTAGTAACTACGCTACTATTGATGATGTTTTAGAGCAAAACAATAATCTTAATAGTGACCATATTTTGACTAATGACAATCTCGATCTATATTTTGATGAAAATACAGGCGATATCAAAAATTCTGAAGCGATTGTATGGAGTTTAATCTGATTTTATTACGCATTTTAATTAATTTGATCGATTCCTATCTATCCCTATTGAGATCGCCAAATCATACCTTAATCTAGCAACGCCTATTTTTCATAAGCTAATATTCGACGATCTTTAGGATAGTCATCAATGTTTCATAGCTGTTGCTTGGAGACTGATTGACCAAACCGTTGACTAACTCTAAATTCGGAACTCCCAAATAAAATATCATCGATACCAACGGTTGGAATTAGATTCATTTTAGTTTAGATCGAAAAGTTATCATCTCATGTTCGATCGCAATTAAAACGTAACAGCATATTGTTCTGCGTCGGTGGGTTCTGGTTCAAAATAGGGCAAGCCAGCTCTAATTCTGGCTTCTTCTGAATTGAGTTCAGTGAATTCATAACCGCCATCTGTCATCGGATCGAATTCTGGCTCGGTGGCGGCTAAATCTAAAATATTGACTAATTGACGCAAGAATTGACGCGGTACTATTCCGACATCACCGCCAAAACCTTCGCTGACTTTTGCTACTAGTAGATCGATAAATTCGGGAGTGACTTTTTTAGTTAATTGCTTACGTTGGTTGGTAGGGTATAATTCTCGCAGTTTGAGGGCGACATCTTTTAATCGATCGCGATCGAATGGTGTGAGTACTAGTTGTGGTTGACGAGGATTGGCAAAGTTACCCGTTTTAATTAGTTTTAACCTGTCGTGTAAGGGTGCTAAACCAGCTACGCCGCGATTGGTATCGAAGAATTCGGGGGTACCTGTAAATACCCAGAATAACCCAGGATAGCGATCGGCTGCGTCGCAAATTTGGCGAATTCCGTTCAGAGATTTAGCGCGAATATCGGACTTCATTCGCAACATGGTTTCGGCTTCGTCGATGACGATTACTAGCCCCTTGTAGCCCGCTGCTTTGGTAATGGCTAAAATGCCCTGAAGGTAGTCCATCGCCTCTTTAGAGCCAATATCGCCCTTAATCCCAGCGATTCTTTTGGAGACTGCGGCGACGTTTTCGCTTCCCGATAGCCAGGAGAGGAGTGCGCTGGCTTCGGCGAATTTATTCTGCTGTTTGAGGGCGAAGATTGCTCGCAATACCCGCGCCATATCTTCGGGTGCTTTCCCACCCGTAAGGGAAGCTAAATCTTCTTCTAGCCGTTGCTGTACCTGGGTATCAAAATCTGGAGCTTCAGGATTTGCGCCACCATCGATCGTTGCATCTTCGATTCTGGCAATCCATCGATCGATTATAAATCCCAACGCGCCTCGATCGCATCGATCGGTTGCCAATTCCTGCACAACTTTGCGATAGACATCATCGAAGCGATGGAAGTGCAAATCATTATCCGACACCACTACAAAACTGGTTGCAAAGCCCTGCGCTTGAGCATCAAGCAGTGCCAACCGTGCCATAAAGGTTTTACCGCAACCATAACCACCCCGGAGAAATTTGAACACACCTTCATTATTTCCGGCTAAATCTAATTGTCGCCCAATCTCGCCTCTAGCTCGATCGATTCCCACGGCAAAGGCTTCTAATCCCCGCTCTGGTACTACACCCGATCGCAGTCGTTCAAATATATGTTCGATATCTCGCTGGCTAATATTATTCATCGGGGTTATTGATCGTAAATTTGGAACGTGTGA
>JANPJH010000191.1:0-12009 GCA_031425415.1 Chamaesiphon sp. VAR_61_metabat_425
CTCTCGCCGTCGGGTTGGATCGGTTGATAGCCGATCCTATCACCCGTCAACAACTAGCTCAAGCTGCTCCCCAAATACTGGAACGGTTTGGATTGGAACAGGTGATGGGGCTGTGGACTGATGCGGTTAAACAGGTTATCGCTCACACTCGATGAATTAACATAACTAGATTTACACCGTAGACTAATAGCAACTGAAGTAATTATGGACAGGTATGAATAAGCTATATCGGAAATTTAGATTTTGGCTGTGGACTTTAGCCACACTGGTGACATTTTCTGCTTGTACAACAGCGGGAAACATTTTAGCCGAGCGATCTGGGAATTCGCCAATTCCCGTCTCTCCCAGTCAAGAGAGCCGCTTAGAACAAACACCTTCAAGCAATTCTTCCGTCCTACAGCTAACTTCCAAAGACTTATTAGCCAAGCAACCAGCCTCATCGGCTGTTCGAGTTTGGGTGGCTCCCAGCCTAGAGCGCGTCGGACAAACATCAGCCCCTGGTAACAGTACCCGTATTCAACTTAATGCCGCTAAGGGCGAATACGAATCATTTCAGGTGATTATTCAAGCTCCTCCCAATGGTCTCAAAAATGTCAATATTACTGTTTCAGATTTACGTGGACCCAATCAGCAGCGAATTCCCAAGCAGAACATCACACTGTACCGAGAACACTACGTTAATGTTCGCCAACCGAGTTGGATCGGCAAAGGAACCAATCGGGGCTTGGGTGCTGGCTGGTATGCAGATGGACTAATCCCATTTATCGATCCGGCTACTCAAAAACCACCGATTCAGGGGGAATTCAAAGCAGTGCCCTTCGATCTAAAGGAAAAACAAAATCAACCCATTTGGGCTGATATTTTCGTACCGCGTCAGAGTAAGCCTGGTAAGTATCAGGGTACATTCACGGTCACTACAGATCGCGGCAAAACTCAGGGTGAAATTCTTCTCAATGTGTGGAATTTTGAATTGCCGCTCAAACCATCGCTCAAATCCTCATTTGACTTTTGGAATGCTAAATCCAAAAGTGCCAATATCGAACTCCTCAAGCACAAGCTAATGCCTAAGCAGGTATATCCAGCGCAGCAACGGGAATTGATCGATAAATGGGGATTAAACTCAGTCAATTTGGGTCACTATAGTAATGGGGAGGTGAAAAACTGCACAATGAACCCACCACCCGCTGTTGAAAAAATTCGCGAAACCATCTCTCAATACTCACCCAGTCTACTGCGCTACAACTATACCGCCGATGAGATCGATAAGTGTCCCAATTTCCATAACACGATTAAACAATGGGGTCGGAATTTACAGGCAGCAGGAGCAAGTAATCTAATTACCATGAAGCCCACTTCACAGCTTTTGAACGATCGTGGTGGCCGTTCAGCAGTGGATATTTGGGTGGTGTTGCCCAAAATGTATGATGAAGCTAAAACAAATGTGTTGCAGGCGATCCGCAAGGGCAACCAGGTCTGGTCTTATAATGCTTTAGTGCAAGATGATTACTCACCAAAATGGGAAATTGACTTTAAGCCGATTAATTTTCGGATTCAACCTGGATTTATCAGTCAAAGTCTGAATTTAACTGGACTACTCTATTGGCAAACCGATCTCTGGACAAAAGATCCGTGGAATGACATCCAAACATATGACTCCAAAGACTCTCAACCAAAATACTATTATCCTGGAGAAGGAATGCTGTTTTATCCAGGGGAACAAGTGGGCATTCAGGCAATTATACCTTCCATGCGGCTGAAATGGCTCCGAGATGGGGTAGAAGACTATGAATACGTACAGATTCTGAAGGGATTAGGTCGTAAAGATTGGGCATTGAAAGTAGCTAGACAGGCAGGTAAAGATTGGCGCAATTGGACACAGGATGAGCGGGTGCTAGAATCAACTCGTCATCAACTTGGGCAAGAAATTCACAAACTCAAATCTAAACAGGCTTAATCAAATAGAATTTGCGTGTCATTAATTACCTAACGATCTAATTGATAATGTTACTATCAACCGTCAAAAAAATCTGGTATTTGCTCAATCAAAAAGAGCGATGGCAAGTAAGTGGATTACTGCTACTGATGCTAATTGGAGCCGGAATTGAAATTATCAGCATGGCTGTCTTGCCGATATTTATCAGTCTGATTGCTCAGCCCCAAACAACTACAGCCCAGCCTGTCATTATTTTTATATCTCAGGCTCTTCACTTAAATTCTTATCAAGACAAGATCATCACAACGGGAATATCACTAGTTGTTTTATTTTTTGTAAAAAGTGCATATTTGATATTTTTATCCTATACGCAGTATGAATTCATCTTCCGAAAAATGCGTTCAGTGGAAGTTAAATTGTATCGAATTTACATGTATAGTGCGTACACATTTCATCTGAATCGTAACTCGTCAGAACTGATCGATTATATTAACCGGCAAACCTACTTTGCCTTTACTGGTGCAATCGTACCTTTTATGATCTTTCTGACTGAAGCAACTTTGATGTTCGTCGTATCTGCAATGTTAATTGTATTTGAACCGCTTGGTTCTCTTGCGGCAATATTACTGATGGGAATCATTAGTATAAGCTACTATCAACTAATCAAAAAAAAGGTCGGGCAAATCGGTAAAGATGAACAGGTCGAGTCAGGTAAAATGCTTCAGTGGACTATTCAAGGTTTCAATGGGGTTAAAGAAACTAAAGTATCAGGTAAAGAAGACTTTTTTATCTCTAATTTTAGCCATCATGCTAAGAAATATGCAACGGTATTAAGAATAGCAGCAACGTTGGACAATATACCGCGTTTGGCCCTGGAAACTGTTGCAGTTATTGCGGTCGTTGGGCTAATAATTATTGGTCTCAATCAAGGTCGAACAGGCACATCTCTATTGGGCGGAATTACTTTATTTGCAGTAGCTGCATTTCGACTTCTACCTTCTGTCAATCGGATTTTGACTGCATTGACTTCCATCCGCCATCGCACTAGTGCGCTAGATGTAATTTATTATGACATGCGGAGCCTGAGCGAAAAAATTAAGTCAGAAAGACAGTATCAATTAAGTCAGCAACAAGACTCGACTAAAATATCCTTAGATAAAAATTTAGAGTTTCGATCTGTATCATATAGTTATCCTCAATCAGAACGATTGGCAATTCCCAATCTATCTGTGGTGATACCGAAAGGTCAAGTAGTGGGGATTGTCGGACATTCTGGCGCAGGTAAAACCACATTTGTCGATCTGCTATTAGGACTATTAACTCCAACTTCTGGACAGATTTTAGCTGATGGAGTAGATGTTAGTACTAATCTCAAATCTTGGCGGAGGAATATCGGTTATGTTCCCCAAAGTATTTATCTATTTGATGACACAATTAGCTCGAATATTGCCTTTGGTTATTTTTCAGACCAAATTGATGAAGATCGAGTTTGGAAGGTGCTACAAGCTGTTCAACTCGAAGAATTTGTAACTGAATTACCGGAAGGTCTAAATACATTTGTTGGGGAAAGTGGTGTCAGATTATCTGGCGGACAACGACAGCGGATTGGGATTGCCCGCGCACTCTATCGCAATCCTCGATTGTTGATCATGGATGAAGCGACATCGGCATTAGATAATCAAACAGAGAAAGCTGTAGCTGAAGCGATCGAACTATTGAGCAAAAACCGAACGGTAGTGATCGTAGCCCATCGACTAACTACCGTTCATAAGTGTGATGTTATTTATATGATGAGCAAGGGTAAGATTATTGCCCACGGTACTTATGACGAATTATTAACTCACAGCCCTGAGTTTCAAAAATTAGCAATGGTCCTAAAGGATTCTAGAGGGTAATCCTAAATTTATTGGGTATTACTTAGTTCGACTGGGAGCATCCACTTAATTTTTTAGTACGTAATAATTATCTTTATTATCTTTAAAAAAATAATATGATTGAGCAAAATCAGACAACTAATGTTAGTTTAGGCCGAAATATCCAATCAGACTGCTATTTATATACATTTACCGTATTTACCCCATCTTACAATCGTGCCTACTGTCTCCATCGTGTCTACGAGAGTTTGCAAGTTCAGACTTTTCGAGATTTTGAATGGCTGATTGTGGATGATGGTTCTCAGGATAATACACGAGAACTGGTCGAGAATTGGCAGCAAACGGCTGAATTTCCGATTCGGTATATTTATCAACAAAATGGCGGAAAAAATAGTGCATCTAATTTAGCAGTCCCGCTTGCTAAAGGTGAGCTATTTTTAACGCTGGATTCAGATGACTGCTGTATGCCGAATGCGCTAGAACGTTTACATTATCATTGGAATAATATTCCCACAGATCGAAAGCATCTTTTCTCAGCGGTTACGGTACTGTGTGAGGATCAATATGGTAATCTTCAGGGATGCAAGTTTCCGAAAGATGTAATTGACTCTAACTGGTTA
Organism: Chamaesiphon sp. VAR_61_metabat_425; assembly: GCA_031425415.1. Classification (GTDB taxonomy): domain Bacteria; phylum Cyanobacteriota; class Cyanobacteriia; order Cyanobacteriales; family Chamaesiphonaceae; genus Chamaesiphon. The sequence continues at coordinate 4,428 of JANPJH010000191.1, forward strand.
GATCTCCACTATCGGGATAAAGTTGAAGGTGAAAAATGGGGTTTCCAAAGGACGGACGTGATGAAAGAATTTCCGTTTCCGGTAATGCCGGGACAGCACATCTCTGACGGAGTGGTTTGGACGCAAATTGCCCTAAAATATCAAACTCGGTTTGTGAATGAAATTTTGCGTATTTATTATCTAGGTAATGAAGGTAAAGATCAGCTCACCCAACACGATCCCTCTCGCAAATCGCCAGGGCTGGTTGAGTCTTTTAAATACACTTTGAATAATGAGATTAAGTGGTTGCGATATGCGCCACTCTTGTTTCTGCGTTATGCAACTCACTACAATCGATTTGGATTTCATATCCACCATTCGTTGGCGGAGCCTCTCCTGTGGAGAATCCGGACACAACTGGCTGCGATCGATTCCATTGCAGGTAAACTGCTGGTATTGGTAGCGATGCCCCTCGGTTGGGTGGTTTATCTCAAAGATCGCTACAACATATCCAAATCACTTAGATTGGGGGCGAAATAGACGATCGTATTTGGAGTGATATAACTGAGATCTCGTGGCGGTGCTTTGGGCAAATTGCAGGTTATTCACCCCATCACTAATTGCTGATAAAGCTGGACTAATAATATACATTGTCGTCCGCACCAAATTTTCACGAACAGTCACCAGTGTCATCTCTGTTAGGGGTACCACCCAAATTTGTTCGTCCTCCCAACCAACGCGGAAACAGATCGCGACAGGGGTATCTGGCGGATAATGTTCGAGTAATTTGGCTTGAGCCATTTCCACATGGCGAGCTGCTAAATAGAGACATAGACTCGATCTATGGGCGGCTAAACTCGCTAAATTCTCTGCTGCGGGGACAGCAGAGGCTCTGCCGGTGGGACGAGTCAAAATAATCGTTTGGACGAGTTCTGGCACCGTCAGTTCGATTTGCAGTGTCGCTGCTGCTGCCTGGAAAGCACCGATCCCCGGGACTAATTCTACCCCTATATCCGCAGCCCTAAGCGCGTGAATTTGTTCAGTGATGGCACTATAAAGTGTCAAATCGCCGGAATGTAGCCGAGCTACGACTAAACCCGATCGCACTCGATCGATCATTACCGCTACAATTTCTTCTAGGGTTTGGTGGCTAGTTTTGATAATTTCGGCATCCTGGCGAGTACCCTCCAAAATGCGATCGGGAATTAGGGAATCAGCATAAAGAATTACATCAGCCATGGCGATGATTCTTTGACCTTTCACCGTCAATAGATCGGGATCTCCAGGTCCTACACCGATGATGTGGACTTGTGAAGTAAGCGGCATAATTTTAACGTTAGTTGCTAGTCACAAGGGGCAATTTATAAATTGCCCTTAACTGGGTTGATTAATTTGTTTTGATTACCGATAGTTGTCTTTGAGATAGACTAAATACCCAAATGGTAATGCTAGTACACACAAGATCTTACCCATTAATGTGTTAACATTCGCAACTTGTTGAGGAACCTTATCACCAACATGAAATGAAACGCGAACATATTTAACAGCGGATAGGAAAAAGATTACAGGCGCGATGCGAAACCAGTTGATGTCCTTATTTAAAACATCTGAATAGAACATTTGCTGCCCCAAAGCTCTTGTGCGAACATGCGATCCTGCCATTGATGGATCTGTGACAATTTTTTTCTTTTTACTCTCAACCACAGGTGCTGGCGGATCGATTACATAAGTTCTTAAAGCTTCATTGACAAATCTGGTTTTATATTTTCTGGATATTTCATGCCAGTAGACAGATTCACAGACATAGATACCATTTAATTCTTCATGGTAAGAAAGCTGTCGCAATACATCAGTGCGATGAAAGCCCCATTTTTCGCCTTCAACCTTGTATCGATAATTAATTTCGATCGAATCAGAATCTGTCGGTTCAAATGGAAAACGACTCCCAACTATTTCACCATCGACAGTTTTACATAAGCAGGTGACAGCCGAAAAACTCTCTTTTTGGTCTTGAGGAATTGCATCCCAATGATATTTAAACCGCTCTAGGGCATTCGGTTCGCAGTAATCATCGGAATCTAAAGTCAGGAATAATTCGCCATCAGCTTCTTTAACCCCCCGACCAAAAGCGATGTGTTTATGCCCGTTTTCTTGATAGACATAGCGGATCGGAAATAGGTTTTCTTGTTGCCACTGTTCGACTACTTCACGGGTATTATCTTTAGAACCATCATCGACAATTAACCACTCGAAATTACGATAAGTTTGGGCTTGCAGACTTTCATAAACGCGATGTAGAGTACTGGCGCGGTTATAACTTGGGGTGAAAACTGTAAATACATATTGATATTTATATCTGCGATCGGTTTGGATTGGTTGACTATTTTCAACAATCATCTTAGGCTGCTCCGCTGTATTCAGTTAGTCGGGTATGCAATTAACCAATCTTAACTCTAACAGCTTGAGATAATTAGTTATTCAGTACAAAGTCGTGTCTTCTTCGGCTCTCTGTCCGTTCTTGTGCTATTCGACTCCTAATTTTCTTGTCAAACTCGTCAGTATCGATCGTTGTGATTGACTCCAACTGACTCCAACAGATATTCACGGGGCAGAAAGTATCAAGACGTACAAATAACTCTTAAAATAGATAGGCACTAAACAACCCTAGGCAAAGCCTTCCAAGCAGAGACTCGTGTGCTAGAGTCGAGCGGTTGATTGAAACATCCAGTTTAAAAAATTATGTCAGATAACAAACGCAGTCAAGCTATTACCCAGGGTGTGCAACGCTCTCCCAACCGAGCAATGCTTCGAGCCGTTGGCTTTGGCGATGATGATTTCACCAAACCCATTGTCGGACTTGCTAACGGTTATAGCACCATTACTCCCTGCAATATGGGAATTAACCAACTGGCAATTCGCGCCGAAGCTGCCCTCAGAATTGCTGGAGCAATGCCCCAAATGTTTGGGACGATTACCATCAGCGACGGAATTTCGATGGGTACAGAAGGGATGAAATACTCTCTTGTCTCGCGAGAAGTCATCGCCGATTCGATCGAAACTGCCTGTAATGGACAGAGTATGGATGCGGTACTGGCGATCGGTGGTTGTGATAAAAATATGCCAGGCGCAATGATTGCGATCGCCCGGATGAATATCCCCTCGATTTTTGTCTATGGTGGCACGATTAAACCCGGACATCACAACGGTCAAGATTTAACCGTCGTTAGTTCATTTGAAGCTGTCGGTCAATTTAGCGCAGGCAAAATTGATGAAGCCGAACTGATGGAAATAGAGCGCAAAGCCTGTCCTGGGGCTGGTTCCTGTGGGGGAATGTTCACAGCTAATACTATGTCTTCGGCGATCGAAGCAATGGGTTTAAGTCTGCCCTATTCTTCCACAATGGCTGCTGAAGACGAAGAAAAAGCCATCAGTGCCGAAAAATCTGCCCAGGCCCTAGTCACGGCAATTCGTCAGCAGATCTTACCCCAACAGATTTTGACCAGGAGAGCCTTTGAAAATGCGATTGCGGTAATTATGGCAGTCGGGGGGTCTACTAATGCCGTATTGCATCTGCTAGCCATCTCTAGAACGATCGGTGTACCACTTTCGATCGATGATTTTGAAACCATCCGTGGCAAGATCCCCGTGATCTGCGATCTCAAACCATCTGGTAAATATGTCGCGACCGACCTACATCGAGCGGGCGGTATTCCCCAAGTGATGAAAATCTTGCTCGAACAGGGCTTATTGCATGGTGACGCGCTCACCATCAGCGGCCAAACTATCGCCGAAGTTTTAGCGGATGTCCCTAGTACCCCCCGCACCGACCAAGATGTAATCCGCCAGTGGGACAATCCCATGTATGCCCAAGGGCACCTCGCCATCCTCAAAGGTAATTTAGCCACTGAGGGCGCAGTTGCTAAAATCACGGGCGTGAAGAAGCCGGTCATCACTGGCCCAGCCAGAGTATTTGAATCAGAAGAAGCCTGCTTAGAGGCCATCCTCGCTGGTAAAATTCAAGCAGGAGATGTGATTGTCATCCGGTATGAAGGGCCAAAAGGTGGGCCAGGGATGCGAGAAATGTTAGCCCCAACCTCAGCTATTATCGGTGCTGGTTTAGGTGATTCTGTCGGCTTAATTACTGACGGACGATTCTCTGGAGGTACCTATGGGATGGTGGTCGGTCACGTTGCCCCAGAAGCATACGTTGGCGGAACTATCGCCCTAGTTTATGAAGGAGATAGTATCACGATTGACGCTCCCCAACGCCGCTTACAGCTCAATGTCTCCGAGGCAGAGTTAGCTACCCGTCGGGCCAATTGGCACCCTCCTGCACCTCGCTATACAACCGGAATTCTTGGTAAATATGCCAAGCTGGTTTCTTCTAGTAGTGTCGGCGCATTAACAGATCTGAATCTGTTTGATTAGAGATAAAGTTGATTGAGGGCAACTCAAACCCTCAGTCAATAAAAAGTCACCGTCAAACAAGTGCGCTATGACGGTGACTTCTTTCGACCATTGTCGCCTTTACACAAGCGAACACAACGATATTAAGCGGATCTTCAATTCACCTTCGATAGCAACTCAACTAATGGTTGGGTCAGCCAATTGAAACCAACTTTAAGCTGATGATCTAGAGTGGGAAGACGATAGAGGTAGACTAACCGCCGGGCAAGATAGGCAAGGGGGCCATCGAACTGAATGCCCAGCCCTGAAAGAACGGCATTATCGGTGCCCAATGTCATCATTTCACCGAGATCGGTATACCGGAAGGCAAGGAGCGGTCGAGCGGTCATTGACGACCAGACGTTCCAGGCGACAAAATCAGACTGTTGGAAGGCTGCTTGGGCGGTAGTGGGGGCGGAGTTCCCTTCAGCATCAAAGATCGCGGCTGCGTCTCCCAGGGCAAAGATTTCCGGATGCTCGTTCACCTGAAGCCTTTCATTCACAGAGATTTTGCCTTCTGAGTTTAAGGGTAGTCCAAAGTGATTGATGGCCGGACTAACCTGATTACCCACCGTCCACATCACAATTTCGGCAGGGATAATATCAGTCTGCCCTTTGTAAATTAAGCCAATGGAGTCGGCAGTAATTTCTGAGACTGTAGTTTCGAGATCGACCCAGATTCCCCGCTGTTCTAGAGCCTTTAGAGCGGCATTACGGTTAAATTCTGGAGCGTTGGGGAGAATAGTATCTCGCGATTGGATCAGGCGAATCCGTCCCCTGTCTTTGAGTCTATCAGCGAGTTTACAGGCAATTTCGACACCACTATATCCCGCACCGACGATCGCGATCCGAATTCGCTCGGCTGGGGACTGTTCCAATAACCGTAATTTATCATCCAGTCGGTAGGCATCTTGAAGGTTGCGGAAGGGAATCGCATATTCAATCGCTCCAGGGACGCTTTCTGAAGGTGTTTCGCAACCTAGAGCTAATACTAGTCGATCGTAACTGATCTCGGTTTCATCGGCGAGGATGACTGATTTTTGCACCCGATCGATTTTATCGACCGAACCTTGCACAAAGCGAATATCTGTCCCTTTGAATAATTCTGCGTAGGGTGGCGCAATTTCCCACCCCTGCATTTCACCCGTCACTAGTTCGTAGAGCAGGGGTGTGAATACAAAATTGGGTTGTCGATCGATCAGGGTAATTTCGGGCTGTTGTCCTGGTTCCCAGACAAGTTGATTTAACCGTAGGGCAGTATACAAACCACCAAATCCCCCACCGAGGATACAGATACGCGGGACTGAAGTCATAAGTTAAGGGTAATTAGCGATCGACGGGAAGCTTCTTTACTAACTGTAACAATTTTGCGGTCGTTCGGTTGTGTGAAAATTGTCACCATTTTCTACGATCAACCCCAGTTTCGGTCATTAAATATAGCTTGACTCATGAACGATCTCTCGTTTCAATTAATTCACCAGCCGATCTCTGGTACTCTCCCAATCGGATAGAACACTAGGCATTAAACGTCAAAGCTCGACCTCGAACCTGCTGATTAAATTCACCTCGATCGTAAACCACTTGCCCGCCCACGATCGTCACCACTGGCCAGCCCGTCAAATTCCAGCCCTCAAACGGACTCCAGCCACACTTAGTTTGAAGTTCTTCGCGCAACACCGGATGGTAATGATCTAAATCTACGAGGATTAAGTCAGCATCGTAGCCAGGGGCGATCGATCCCTTCCCGACAATGCCATAAGCCTTCGCCACTGCCGTAGACATCCAGTGGGAAACTTGAGCGACACTACATCGTCCTTGCATCGCCTGGGTAAGCATTAGCGGCAAAGACGTTTCTACTCCAGGCATTCCCGACGGCACCTTGGCAGGCTCCAGAAAAACAGTCGTAGCAGATGCCTCCTCGTCGGCTGGATTTGCGGCATTCGCCTGACCCTTTTCCGCTAGGGTATGGGGCGCATGATCGGTGGCAATAAAATCAATGACTCCATCCTGAAGGGCTTGCCATAGCACCTCATTATCGTGGACACTCCGAATCGGCGGGTTCATCTGAATCAGTGACCCTAGCTTTTCATAGTCGCCCGTATTTAGCAGCAAATGCTGCGGCGTGACTTCTGCTGTTACCCAGGCTGGCTTATCCTGACGCAGCAATTCGGCTTCTTCGGCGGTGGAAAGGTGCAAAATATGCAGCCGTCGGTGATATTTTTTGGACAGTTTGAGCGCAAGTTGGGTGGCGTTGAGTGCCGCCTGATTGTCTTGAATCACTGAATGAATGGCTGGATCGGTAATGCCTGCAAATTCCTGTCGCCGTTGGGCAATTCGGGCTTGATCTTCGGCATGAACGGCGATGAGGCGGGTACCTGTGGCAAAAATGCGATCTAGAGAGCTTTCTTGATCCACTAGCAAATCACCGTGCATCGAACCCATGAAGATCTTGATACCAGGGGTAGGTGTTGCTGTCTGGAGATCGGGCAAGTTTTCGGACGTAGCACCGATGAAAAAGCCAAAGTTCACAAAAGATTTTTGGGCGGCGCGGGTCAGCTTATCGTTGAGAGCAGCCTGATTAATCGTCAGCGGCTTGGTATTGGGCATTTCCAAGAAGGAGGTCACGCCGCCACGGGCACAGGCGCGGGAGGCCGTGGTGAGGTCTTCTTTATGCTCTAATCCTGGTTCGCGGAAATGCACTTGGGGGTCAATTACGCCGGGTAGCAGGGTGAGCTGATGAGCATCAATGACGGTATCAGCCGTTGGCGTTGGCGTAGCCTCTGCCTGCGCAGAAGCCTCCGCTTTGCGGAATCGATTGAGGTTTGGGCCAATCTCACGAATCACACCTTTCTCCACCCACACATCAGCGGACTGAAAGCTGCCATCAGGGAGTAAAACTCTGGCATTGCGGATTAATAATGTTGTTGGGAGGGATGGAGTCATGTTAAACCAAGAAATACTGCTTCCATCATAGGGAATTGTCGCTCCATACAGGTGCTAAATTCCACAAGCACCCATAACTTTGGATATTTTACGCTGGTTGCCGCGACTAACTACAATCGTTGCATCATAGCTAGCTCCTTCGTTCTCTGGACTAGTTCTGATATAGGTAACTTTAACATTCAGATTGCCCGATCGATAGGTCGCGATCGAACCT
>JANPJH010000192.1:0-35677 GCA_031425415.1 Chamaesiphon sp. VAR_61_metabat_425
GGATGAGGTGGAGTTGGAGTTACGGCGGATTTTAGCCACGCCAGAGGGGAAGGAACCGACAGCGGCGCAGCAGAAGAAGGCGGAGCAGGAAATCGCGCAGTTTTTGACACAGTTACGTCAGGTGCGGATTTTAGATCCGGCTTGCGGTACGGGCAATTTCTTATATGTGACGCTGGATTTATTGAAGGGGTTGGAGCAAGAAGCGATCGCCCGGCTGGTAGATGTGGCGGGAAATGTCCAGTTAAATGTGTTGGAACAGGTGAATCCAGCCCAGTTTTTGGGCATTGAAATCAATCCGCGTGCGGCGGCGATCGCGGAACTGGTAATCTGGATCGGGTATCTCCAATGGTATTTCAAACGCTATGGCAATGCGGCACCGCCAGAACCCGTATTACAAGCCTTTGGGAATATCGAATGTCGGGATGCGGTGTTGGCTTATGATGGGCGGGAGCCAGATCTAGATCCGAAAACGGGTGAGGTGCGATCGCGTTGGGGTGGGAAGATGATGAAGCATCCAGTAACGGGTGAGGATGTGCCAGATCCTCTCGATCGAGTTGTTATTTACAAGTATCTTAATGCGCGGGCTGCGGAATGGCCAGAGGCAGATTATATTGTCTCGAATCCGCCGTTTATTGGGAATCGTGATATGCGAGGAACTTTTGGCGATGGTTATGCCGAAATATTAAGGCAAACATATCAAGAGATTCCTGAAACAGTTGATTATGTTATGTATTGGTGGCATAAAGCCGCCAGTTTAATTAGAAAGAAATACTTAAAAAGTTTTGGCTTGATTACAACAAATACAATCCGCCAAGTTCGCCAAAGACAGGTCATAGATCTTCATCAGAGTAGCAAGAATGCAGTTCAACTATTCTTTGCAATACCCGATCATCCTTGGCAAGACGAAGGAGCAGTCAGAATTGCAATGACTGGAGTTAAGAGTAAAGAATCAACCAAAATAATCGATTTTTTATTGTTAGGCATTGTTTCTGATGAGGGGGAGGCAGAAACTCCTGAAACTGAAGCTCAGAATATATCTATAATTTGGCAAAATGTTGGGCAAATATTTAGCGATCTCAGTGCAGGTGTGGATATTACTTCAGCTAAATCATTGAAAGCTCAGAAAAATTTCTGTTGCCCTGGGGTAAAACCTTATGGATCGGGTTTCACTGTCAAGCCAGATGATTTATTACGCTTCTCTCAACGAGAAAGAGAAATTATCAAACCCTATATGAATGGGCACGATCTAACCCAGAAAAAAAGAGGTGTTTATATAATTGACTGCTTTGGTCTTTCTATCGAAGAAATTCAGAAAGATTTTCCAAATATTTACCAGCATCTCTTAGAAAAAGTATATCCAGAAAGATCGGTCGAGAGAGATAAAAATTTAATAGATAAATGGTGGATCTTCGAGCGTCCACGTCCAGATCTTAGAAATGCGATCAAGGGTATTAATCGCTATATTGGTACTGTTCAAACAAGCAAGCATCGTGTATTTTTATTTGTTTCTTCAGAAATTATTCCCGATCAGCAGATCGTAGTTGTTCCTACCGGAGATGCTCATTTTTTAGGTGTTCTTTCAAGTCAAGTTCATGTGAAATGGTCATTAGCTGCTGGTGGTAGACTGGGCATGGGCAACGATCCTCGATACAATAACTCGGTCTGTTTCGATCGCTTCCCATTTCCAGAGCCTACCCCAGAACAAAAGCAAAAGATTCGAGAATTGGGCGATCGATTAGATAGCCATCGCAAACAAGTTCAAGCCGCCCATCCCGACATTACCATCACCGGAATGTACAACCTGCTCGAAAAACTCCGCGCTGGCGAACCATTTACCGATATCGATCGAGCATACAACAATCGCGCCCTCGTCTCCACCCTCAAACAAATCCACGACGACTTAGACACCGCCGTATTTGCCGCCTACGGTTGGCAAGACTTAGCAGGTAAACCTACCGCCGAAATTACCGAAACCATCCTCGAACGCCTTGTCGCCCTCAACGCCGAACGCGCCGCCGAAGAGCGCAACGGACACATCCGCTGGCTCCGCCCCGAATACCAAGCCCCCGAACAAGTGCAAGCCACCCAAACCACCCTCACAGGCATCGACGACCCAGCAGAAACCGCAGTAACCCCCGTCGAACAGCAAAAATGGCCGACGCAACCAAAAGACCAACTCGCCGCCATCCGCGACCTGTTACGCAGCAGTAGCGGCGCATGGACAGTGGTGCAGATTGCCAACCAATTTACAGGCAAAAATACTCAGAAGAAATTGGATGCGATTGGCGAAAATCTCGATCGACTAGAATGGTTTGGGCTACTCGTTAAACGTGAGGAATCTGCGATCGTATACTGGCAATATGCGGAGCTACAACAAACGGCTTAGAGGAGGTATGCGTGGTTTGATGGCTGCGTTGGGAGAGTTAAATCCCCCAAACCCCCTTAAAAAGGCAGGGCTGATCTATCGGATAGAGAAAAATCCAAAATCTATCTGTAGGTTGGGTTGAACGAATGTGTTGGCGAAGCCTCTCGGAACGAGATAAACCAACATCCGCACAATCGTTGGCGAAGCCTACCGGAGGTAATTGTTGAGTGTGTTGGGTTTCGCGTTGCTCTACCCAACCTACAAATTTTTTCCTTTCTTCAATAGATCAGCCCTGCTTAACAAGGGGGACTAAGACTCTTGCTCCCCCTGCTTGGTGGGCTAATCCGTCGGGAAACTAGGGCGTACGCGCATCCGCTTTTTAAGGGGGTTGGGGGGATTAAATTTAGACTTTTCAAACAGCCTCTTAGCGAGAAAAAATCAGAGTCATAGTCTCCACAGGCTCAAAGTGCAAGGGATTAATTATTAATCCGTTTAAATTTTAGCTGGCAACTTTGCGCGCAATTACAGCATAAAAAGGATCGCCACCACCTATCCCTAGCAATCGAAACATATCGGGGAAATTGCTAGCATGACTGACGACTTCTGGCTGACTAAATCCTGGTACAGACTGGAAATATCCTTTGACCAATTCCACCCGACCAGCTTCACTCTCGTCTCGCCAAGCCGCGATCGCTTTGTTGTAAAACATCCGATTAGAAAAGCTAAAAATTGCCATTCCATCTGGTTTAAGTATCCGATAAACTTCAGCAAAAATTGCTTCGGGATACTGCAAATATTGGACAGAAACAGTATTCAAGACTGCATCAAAGCTACTATCTGCTAATGGTAACTTTAAGTCCTGGTTGAGATTTTGAACGAAGTAACGATCGAACTTAGGATTTCTGGCTAGCTCTTGTTCATTTAAGCCATGTCCTTGGACAGATTCAAATGTCATCTCATCGGGAAGATGGGACACCCAACTGCTCATCATGTCAAAGATCCGAGTGTTGGGATGAAGTTGATCGCGATATAAACTAGTTAAGCGAGTGATAAATCCCTCGTCAACATGAGTGACAAAGCGCGGCACACTGTAGAATTCGAGATCGTTACCACTATCTAATTTCTGACGTTGTACTGGTTTTAGTAACATCTGTCCACTATTCACTATCTACTATTTCTTCCATCCTCACCTTAGAGATTACGGGAGTATTCTTGAAGAACATCCATCAGTCTGGCTTGGGCAGTCACGGGAATTAAATTAATCAGTGGCGTTTTAAGTCTACCGCCACCAAGATCGATCAAAATACCAGTCAAGACTTCAGTGAGTTTATCACCAGTCAGACCGCTACTAGTAAGTAGCGGTAACAGTTGCTCGGCAACAGTGGTGTGCAACTTGGCATCTTTGAGATAGAGGTGCCATTTTGCCACGTCGATATAGACTTTATCGCCGATTTCGGCTGCGAGATCTTCGATTTGTTGATTGCTAGCCATTGGAGTTAGGGGAGTAGTTGGCAATTTTGAAGACGTATAAGTAATGCACCAGCACGACTGATGCCCAGATACTAGTCATCCCGACTGCCCAGCTCCAATTCGCCCGCAACAAGATATTAAAGAACCACATCCCAGAGTTTACAGACGAAAATACGGCAACATGGGCAGCAAAAGTCCAGATGTCGTCTAGTCTACGATATTCAGGGTCACTTCGATCGGGTTCGCGAGGCCAACGGGGAGGCATAGGTTAGGGGAAGGGGGAAGGGGAAAAGGGAAGTTATTTTACCGATAACTCAATCGTGTATATCCTTTGTCTTGTCTCGCTACTTGGTGCGCTAAACCTGGAGGAAACCTCCTCTCTTACCGCCCTTAACCTGGAGGTTTCCTCCAGAACGGGGCGGCGCAGAGCGCGCATCCGCAAACTGTCGGCGAACCCGACAAGCGCGTTGGCGGAACCTCTCTGATAGGAGACACGGCAAATCCTGAAAATCCTGATAGGTATCTAATAAAAAGAGGGACTAGCCCTCTCTTTATTCTAGCCACTAGATATGAAAATGGGTTTAGACTTCCGCTGTTGCTTCTACAACATCTTCTTCGATTGCGGAGGGAATTTCTTCCTCAACTAAATCGACTACCTCTTCTACTGCGGGCGGAATCTCGATCGATTCTAATGGTTGACCGGAAGCTTTGGCTAGTAACATCTCGCGATATTTAGCTGCCATTTCATCCGCCATTTCGTACACTCGATCGCGGTTTTTGATCATATCACCTGGTTCTGGCTCTAACTGCTTAGTCGAGAGCGAGATCCGTCCGCGTTCGGCATCGAGGTCGATGATCATTACTTTGACTTCATCATTAACACCAAACACACTGTGAGGTGTATCGATGTGATCGTGAGAAATCTCGGAGATGTGCAGTAGTCCGCTGACTCCGCCAATGTCGATGAACGCACCATAAGGCTTGATCCCGCGTACCGAACCGATCACGACTTCGCCGACTTCTAAGCGATTCATCTTCCGTTCGACTAGAGCGCGACGGTGGCTGAGGACGAGACGATTGCGATCTTCGTCTACTTCCAAGAACTTGAGCGGTAGTTCTTCGTTAACTAATTCTTCTTTGGCTTTGCGGGTGCTGATGTGAGAACCAGGAATAAAGCCACGTAAACCTTCAATTCTGACTAATGCACCACCACGGTTGGTCGCAAACACTTGAGAGCGAACGGTGGCATCTTCTGCTTGCAATTGGCGCACGCGCTCCCATGCCCGCATGTACTCAATCCGGCGGATGGAGAGGGTAAGTTGCCCATCTTCATTCTCATCGGTGAGGATAAAAAATTCGCGAGTCTCATTAGATTGCAGTACCTCTTCAGGTTGATCGACACGGTTAATCGACATCTCCTGAATTGGGATGTAGGCAGCAGTTTTCGCGCCAATGTCAATCAGAGCACCCCTTGGCTCCAGACTGAATACGGTACCAGCAACGACATCGCCAGGGCTAAAGTGGTAATCGTATTTATCAAGTAAGGCTGCGAAATCGTCGAGAGTGAAGCCGATATCTGTAGAGGTTGTTTTCTGACTGACCATGCAAAATTATCCTAGTGGTTTTTTCTCCGTAATTACTTTGCCTCCTGTCGATGTACACGCACGTTGACTAAGTTAAATCAGCTTACTAATGTGTCGCCTACACCTACATAGCTCTATCTGTCTCGGGTCGAGATGGTGAAGAGTTTATATTTAGAGTCCAAACATCACATTTTAGCATACGATCGATCCAAAGGGTACCCAAATCTCACCTGCAAATCATGGCAGTAAGAAGGGAAGAGGGGAAAGAAAAGTTTAGTTGCTACCTGTAGAGGCGGCTAGCTCAGCTAGCCGCTCTTGTTGGTCTTGGGAGATACAACTTTGGATTACCTCCTCCAGATCGCCGGTTAGCACCTTCTCTAGCCCAAAATTCTGCCCCAACCGATGGTCAGTGGCGCGGTTGTCTTTATAATTATAGGTGCGAATTTTTTCCGATCGAGAGCCAGTTCCAACTTGAGATCTTCGCATCGAAGTTACTTCTTCTTGTTGTTCGCGCAGTTTGATATCGTACAACTTCGCCCGCAGGATTTGCATCGCCCGCTCTTTATTCTGCCGTTGGGATCGTTCCTCAGTACAGAAAATCCGAATCCCTGTCGGTTTGTGGAATAAATCTGCCGCAGTTTCCACTTTGTTCACGTTTTGTCCGCCCGCACCGCCCGATCTCGCAGTACTCATTTCGATATCTTTGGGATCGATAAAGATCTCCACTTCATCTACTTCAGGCATAATTGCGACAGTAGCCGTTGAAGTATGTACCCGTCCGCCAGATTCTGTTAGGGGCACTCGCTGGACTCGATGCACTCCAGCTTCAAACTTGAGTTGACTATACACTCGATCGCCTTTAATCTCCAGCACTGCTTCTTTAAATCCGCCCATTTCCGCCAGAGATTCACTGACTAGAAAAACTTTCCAGTTCTGAGTTTCGGCATAGCGGGAATACATCCGCACCAAGTCACCAGCCCAAATTCCAGCTTCATCACCACCCGTACCCGCCCGAATTTCTAACATGATGTTGCGTTCATCATTGGGATCTTTAGGTAGCAATAAAACCTTGAGTTGTTGTTCAAGTTCGTTGCTTTTGGCTTCGAGTTCTCCAGCTTCGATTGTTGCCATTTCTTGAAGTTCAAGATCGTTGCCCGAGTCTTTGACGAGTTGGCGAGTAGTAATGATGTCTTCCTGGACTTGTTTCCAGGTTTCAAAGGTTTCGACAACTTCTTCCAGGGATGCACGAGCTTTGCCAATCCGTTGCATTTCCCCCGGATCTCTAGCTATATCGGGATCTCCTAGTTTACGGGTGAGTTCGTGAAATGTCTGTTCGACGGATCTGAGTTTGTCGAGTAAGTAACTTTCTGCCATGATCTTTTTTAGTGAATAGTTGCTAGTGAATAGTAACGAGAAAATTAGCCGATTAGAGGATAGGCGAATCCACCCATACCCACTGATGTAAATCAAATAATAAATAACTATTAGCTACCCACTATCCACTAACTTTCTAACTTTCTAAATGCTGAAAAACCCAGAGACACGAAATTGACAAATCGTACCTCTAGGTTTTTCAAATTATTTAAGCTATTTCTGTTCTTCAGCAGCTTCAGTAGGTGCGGACATATCCAGCATCCCATATTTTTTGAGGAAGCGATCGACGCGACCTTCCGTATCAATAATTTTCTGTGTTCCTGTATAAAAAGGATGATTGCCAGACCACACATCAACGCGGAGTTCGGGCTGAGTTGAACCAACAGTCATTACAACTTCACCGTTGCAATAAACTTTGGCTTCAGGGTACCAAGTAGGATGAATATCAGCTTTTGCCATGACTTTATGTTTAGGATTTATTTTAGCAATTTCAGTAACGATCGGCTCCCCTCCTGGGAGGGGCAGGGGTGGGTTCCAGGCTGGGGGTGGGTTAAGCCAAACAGCAATTCCACCAACCAAACCAACTTAACGTTTCGAGTATTGAGGAGCTTTGCGGGCTTTGTGCAAACCGTACTTCTTCCGTTCCACACAACGAGGATCGCGCGTGAGATAACCTTCGACTTTAAGCGGTTTGCGGTTATTGGGGTCGAGTTCGCACAACGCACGAGCTACACCAAGTTTGACCGCATCTGATTGTCCGGTTAAACCGCCACCATGAGCGTTAACGAGGATATCATATTCACCTTCTAAACCGAGGGTTTCCAGGGGCGAACGAGCCGCAGAGACATAACCGCTCTGGAAGTTAAAGTAGTCTTCGCCAGTTCTGCCGTTAACTACTAATTTACCAGTACCGGGCACGAGGCGAACTCTGGCGATCGCAGATTTCCGGCGACCTGTACCCCAGTAAACAGCCTTTTTGCTTGCTTCCATAATTATTTAGCTCCTGGGATAGTGTTGATGTCTAAAACTTCCGGTTTCTGCGCTGCATGGGGATGTTCTGTGCCCGCATAGACGTTCAATTTAGTAAATAGATGTCTGCCCATTGAATTCTTGGGTAACATCCCTTTAACAGCTTGTTCTAAAATCCGCTCAGGGATACGAACTTGCAATTTGGCGAAAGTTTCTGTTTTCATTCCTCCAGGACGACCAGAGTGTCTTCTGTAGATCTTCTGGGAGCTTTTTTTGCCTGTGACCTGGATTTTCTCGGCATTGATCACAATGACGAAATCACCAGTATCGATGTGAGGGGTGAATGTGGGCTTATTTTTCCCACGCAAAATCATTGCAATTTGACTGGATAAGCGTCCGAGTCTTTGGTCGGCAGCATCAACGATGTACCATTTGGCTTCGTTGTTATTAGCTGTTGGTAAGTGTGTTTTTTCCACGGTTCTAATATCAGTTAGTAGGTTGGGTTGAGCCTTGCGTTGGCGCAGCCTTGCGGAACGCATTAACCCAACATTTATAGACGTTGTGTTTTGCAGATCTCCAACTCTGTTGGTAATAAAAATTGAGGTTGGGTGTCGTACCAGATGGACTTGGGGAAGGGAAAATCTAGATAGCCGACGCGGAGGAGGCATAAACCTTTTGCCGGAGCCGAATGTCTGACTCGATCGCGTTGTTCGGTTTGCCAGATGTCAGTGAAGTCGGCAACTGAAATGTCACCATTTCCGACTTGTACCAGCAATCCCATCAACAGCCGAACCATCCCGTACAAAAATCCATTGGCTTGGATCTCAATGTGGATGAAGTCACCAGAGCGATGACAACTAACATCCTGCACCTCGACCCAGGAGTGCGATCGACCAGAATCAGTCCGATGGAAAGCAGCGAGATGGTGAGTACCCAGCATGGGAGCTACGGCTGCTTGCATTTGCTCGATCGCCAGCGGTTCGTGGTAGTAATGCCAGCTATAAGGTCGGACAAACAGATTAGGGTGTGCCGTCGTATAGATGGTGTATCGATACCGTCGATAAAGTGCTGAGAAACGAGCGTGCCAATCATCACTCACTGGAGCAGACGCACGGATGAGGATATCATCTGGTAGCCGCGAGTTGAGCATTGCTGCCCACCTAGTAGCCGGAATCACACTAGGGTTATCGAAATGGGCGACTTGCGCCGCTGCGTGAACGCCGCTGTCGGTACGTCCTGCACCGTAAATATTCACCGGTTGACCGAGAATATTGGCGATCGCATTTTCTACTTCGGATTGAACCGTTCGCCCTTGGGGTTGCTTTTGCCAGCCGTAGAGGTGAGTACCTGTATACTGAACTACTAGTGCAACCCGCTGAGTCGGTCTGTTAGTTATGAGTTTGTGGTTACGTTTAGCCATTGAGTCACAAAAAACAGTCGAAACAGCTTCTACATCATTTCGATAATCGCCATTTCAGCGTTATCGCCCCGACGGGGGACAGTTCTGACGACGCGAGTATAACCACCGTTGCGGTTGCCATAGCGTTCGGCTGCTTGTTCAAATAAGGCATGAACTAGATCCTTGTCGTAGATATAACCCAAAGCGATCCGGCGATCGGATAGGGTACCAGACTTGGCTAGTGTAACCATTTTTTCAACTGCTGGGCGCATAGCTTTCGCTTTGACCAGAGTTGTGGTGATGCGACCGTGACGGATCAGTTCGGTTGTCAAAGACCGTAACATGGCTTTCCGTTGGTCGGCTGGTCTGCCCAGCATGGGCACACGGCAGCGATGACGCATTGTGTTTCTCCTTAGATTTAATTAATGTGAACTTCGTAACTCAAATTACCCTAGAGCTATTTTTGTTAGTTGTCAGTTGGCAGTTGGGTTTGACTTGGCTGGCTTCTGGCGACTAACTTGCTCGATGACGCGATTAGACCTTTACGGATTTATCGTGGGGTAATTTGATCCCGAGTCGCTTTTCCAGGGCTTCAATGACTTCCTCCGCCGACTTGAGACCGAAGTTCTTAATTTCTAAGAGATCTTCTTGGGTATAACCCATTAAATCGGAAACAGAATTAATTTGCGCCCGTTTCAAGCAGTTGTAAGCTCTCACGGAAAGATTCAACTCTTCGATCGGAATTTGATTTGAAGGATCTTCTTCATCTGGATAATCTTCTTTGAAAGACTCCAAGCTGATATCCTTGAGGGGATTGAGGAGATCGACCAAAATCTTGGCAGATTCACTCAAAGCTTCTTGAGGGGTCAGACTACCATTAGTCCAAATCTCTAAGATCAGTCGATCTTTTTCGACGGCACCATCGATCCGCACATCTTCGATCGTGTAATTAACCTGAACAACAGGCATAAACACAGCATCGATTTGTAACAGATCCATTGCTAGTCCCTGTTCGCGGAATTTGTCTACCGATCGATAGCCTTTCCCCCGCTCGATCCGAAACTCCATTTCCAATTTGCCGCCATCAGCAACGGTGGCCACATATTGGTTAGGATCGACAACTTCTACCTCAGAAGGTAGCTCAAAATCAGCAGTTGTGACTTCGGCTGGCCCGATGACGTTCAATCGCCCGATTTGCGGTTGAGATGTGTAACTTTTGAGTTTGACCTCTTTCATGTTCAGCAAGAGTTCTAACACGTCCTGCCGCACGCCGACTAAGGTAGCAAACTCATGGTTGACAGTCCCTGGTTTGATGCCAGTTTTTTCATCTCTAATTAATCCGGCTACTCGTACCGCAGTAATTGCTGTCCCTTCTAAGTTGGACAACAGTACCCGCCGCAGCGCGTTACCGACAGTTGTACCCTGACCCCGATCGAGGGGTTCTAGGACGAACTTACTATATTGGCTCTGATTGGCCTCTGTCTTCGACTCTACACACTCGATCTGAAACTGCGCCACAGAGTGACCTCCCTACCCAGTTTATACTTACATTTAACCTTTCGATTAACAGCCATAAAGCTATCAATCCCTTTTACCGTAACCATCCAACCAGCAAAACTCAAGTTTGAAGTTTGAAGCTTGAATTTTTTAGACTCTCCGTCTTTTCGGAGGACGACAGCCATTGTGGGGAATTGGAGTGACATCGCGAATCAGGGTAATTTCTAACCCTGCGCCTTGGAGGGCGCGAATCGCTGTTTCCCGACCTGCACCAGGCCCGCTGACCATCACTTCAAGTTGGCGCATTCCTTGATCCATTGCCCGTTTACCAGCACTTTCAGCGGCTGTTTGAGCGGCAAAGGGAGTACCTTTTTTTGCTCCTTTAAAGCCACTAGACCCGCTAGAAGCCCAGGAAATCACGTCACCATTGGTATCGGAGATGGTAACGATCGTATTGTTAAATGTTGACTGGATATAAGCCACGCCGCTAGGTACGTTACGCTTCTGCTTCTTTGGACCAGTCTTTTTACTAGGTTGTCGAGCCATGTCGGTCTAATGTTAGAAAATATGAATGAGGTGATCGATTAGAAATCTACTGCGGTCAGTTGAGACAAGGGGAAAGGGCAAAGGTAACACTGGTACCGATAACTTAATCCTCTGAATCTTTTAATCCTGTAAATCCTGATGGTGTGAATGGATTAGACACAGTAATTGGCGAGGAGTAGCAATCGAACCATACGACCTCCAAAATTTGGTGGTAGGTAGATGCAAAGCTACTAATCGCCAATTGGCTATTTCCAGGTTGCCACAACCATCGAACCATGTTACTTCTTGCCAGGAGCTTTTTTCTTCCCAGCGACGGTAGCGCGACGACCGCGACGGGTACGTGCGTTGGTGCGAGTCCGTTGACCGCGTACTGGTAAACCCATCCGGTGTCTCCGTCCCCGATAAGAACCAATGTCTACCAATCGCTTGATGTTCATCGATTCCCAACGGCGCAAGTCACCTTCGATTTGATAGTCACCTTCCACGCGCTCGCGTAAAAGAGTGACATCTGCATCGGACAGATCTTTAACTCGCGTATCGGGGTTTACACCCGTTTTTGCTAATACTTCTTTGGCACGGGTTAAACCGATGCCGTAGATGTATGTCAGACCGATTTCCACGCGCTTATCGCGAGGGAGGTCTACACCTGCTATGCGTGCCACACTTGTTTCTCCACTATACTTTGCTCTCGATCTAGGCGATGGGGAATGAAAGGTTTTGGTTTGGGACTAGAGCAACTCGCCCAATCCATATTTTCCATTCGATCGCAATTGAATTGAAGGTGTCGATGACTAACTAGCAACCTGGACTAGCCATCTAACCTTGACGTTGTTTATGTTTCGGGTTGGCGCAAATCACCATCACCCTACCGCGCCGACGAATAACGCGGCACTTTTCACAAATCTTTTTGACAGACGCTCGGACTTTCATGCCAATTTTGTCAACACTGCAAGCTTAATATTATAACATTTTTCAACTAATTGTTAGCCGTAATAACACGGCAATTTTGCCAGCAGACGATCCAGCAACGCGAAAATGGCTAAAATCAAGGGTAAATCTAGAAATAATCTACTTTTTATTCCGCAATCGATAGGTGATCCGCCCTTTGCTGAGATCGTAGGGAGTAAGTTCGACCTTGACCCGATCGCCCGGAAGAATTTTAATATAGTTACGCCGAATTTTACCGGAAATGTGGGCTAAAACATTAAACCCATTATCCAAATCTACACGAAACATGGCATTAGGCAAGGATTCTGTCACCGTGCCTTCCATTTCAATCAAATCTTGTTTAGACAAGTATTGTTTACCTCAAATAGGATGATAGTGAGCGCAGAGCTAGCTAGTCAGAAAGATAAGTAGGTCACGAATGCCCTTAATTTATCTCTATTTCCAGAAACTAGTTCTATTTTAACAGGGGGTAGGGAATCGAGGTTGGAATGACTAACTGACGATCGCCGCCAAATGGTCGGTGACTTCGGTTAACTCGCGATCGCCATCAACTTCTCGAAATACACCTTTACGCTGATAATAATCAATCAGTGGCGCAGTCTGCTCGTCATAAATGACTAACCGCCTTCTAATCACCTCTTCAGTGTCATCAGGACGATTTTGGATCGTTGCTCGGTTGAGTAACCGTTCGACGAGTCTTTCTTGGGGAACATTGAGATTAATTGCAAAATCGTAACTTTGCTGAATCTCTGTCAGTAATTTATCTAAAAATTCAGCTTGAGTCACATTTCGAGGAAAACCATCTAAGATCCACCCCTGACTAGCGTCGGGTTGTGCTAGCCGTTCGCGAATCATATCTAGCAGCAACGAGTCAGGTACTAACTCGCCTTTATTCATGTAAGATTTTGCTTGCAAACCCAATGGGGTTTGTTCTTTGACTTCCGCCCGCAAAATATCTCCAGTCGAAATATGGGGAATGCCCATAGATTCAGCGAGAATTTGGGCTTGTGTACCTTTGCCCGCACCAGGGGCACCGAGAAAAATTAGTCGAGTCATAAATTAGTGATTTGTGATTAGGCTTTAGGTGTGAGGCAATGAAATCAGGAATTAGGCAATTAGGTTGAAAAGCTGTCGATATGACATTCTTACCTAAAACCTAATCCCTAAAGCCTAAAGCCTAGTCTTTACTATTAACCATGCCTTCGTAGCGTTGAGAAATCACGAGGGTTTGGATTTGTTTGGCAGTATCGATCGCCACACTGACTAAAATTAGTAGTGAAGTTGCCCCAAAACCTTTGAAAGTACTTACACCGAGGGAACTTTCGATCGCCGTTGGTACAGTCGCAACCACACCTAAGAACACAGCACCGAGTAAAGTTAGGCGATTGAGGATACCCTCAATGTACTTACTCGTAGCCACACCCGGACGAATCCCTGGAATACTGGCACCCATTTTTTTGAGGTTTTGAGCCATATCGATCGGATTAACGACCAATGAGCTGTAGAAATAGCTAAAGAACACGATCAAGACAACATAGAACGCCACGTGAGCCGCAGTACCTGGGGCGAGAACATTGGCAATCGTAACTAGTACTTCACCAACTGGATTGAGCTTGCCATCAGTTGCCGCACTTTTACCAGCAAAAGAGGCTAGGGCACTGGGTAATACTAATACTGATGAGGCAAAGATAATCGGCATTACCCCACCTTGATTAAGGCGTAGGGGTAGGTAGCTGGTGCGTTCGCGCTGAAGTCTGCGACCAACTTGACGACGAGCAGAGATAATTGGAATTCGGCGGGTTCCTTCTTGAACAAACACAATCCCCACCGTCATCAAGACAAAGACAGCCAGGAGAGCTACCGTCCGAGTCAGAATCGAGCTATCACCACTTTGGGCAAGGTTAAATGTATCGGCAAGAGATTTGGGGAAAACGGCGACAATGTTGAGGAAAATCAACAATGAAGCACCGTTACCAATCCCCCGTTCGGTGATTAGTTCGGAGAGCCACATCACAAACATCGAGCCAGCCGTCAGAGCCATGACAGTACTAACCACAAAGAAGATTCCGGCACGTCCAGGAAGGGCATAGTTTTGGAGCCACAGGGCAATCCCAATACTATTAGCAATCCCCCAGCCTACAGCCACGTAGCGAGTGATTTGGGAAATCTTCCGCCGCCCAGCTTCACCTTCTTCTTTTTGCAGTTTTTCCAGGGCAGGGAGGGCCGTTGTCAATAACTGAATAATAATCGAAGCGTTGATGTAAGGAATAATCCCCAACGCAAAAATCCCGACGGTGGATAAAGCCCCCCCAGAAAAAATATCTAAAAAGCCAATTACCGGACTATTTTGGATCGCTTGGGCAAATGCGCCGCGATCGATCCCTGGCAAAGGAATAAATGTCCCCAGACGTGCCAAAATCAGCAAGCCAACAGTGACTAAGATTCTTCCTCTTAAACCAGCCGCCTGCGCCATCTGCACAAATGTCTCTTGGGCAGATGGGGCTTTTTCTCTACTACTAGCGTCCATCTAAAATTACCTCGGCAAATTTATTTAATGTCAAGACTGAAATATAAAGAACTGTTACCATTATTAATTTAGTATACAAGCCTACAGCGCATCTGTAGGCGTTTCGGCGATGTTGCTAAATACCGTCATCACCCTGAATTTTTGGCATGATGGGTCTAATCGAATCATCATCAGTACCCGATCGCTGGACTTTTGGTCGCATTGGTCTGATGCCATCATCATTCTGGGTCGAACGCTGGACTCTAGGTAATAGTGTTCTAACTGAATCATCAGCAACACCCGATCGTTTTAGTTGCGGCAAGACGGGTTTGATTCCATCATCATTAGTTCCCGAACGACTAAAATCATCAGCTAATACAGACATGGGACTAGATAGCCCTGTGGCGATGGTAGCTAGCGATAAGCACAAAGCTGAAATTGATCGAATTTTCATCATTGCAGGTCATTAATGAATGTAGCGGTTATTATTTCTTGGTTTAAGATTAAATCCAAGCGTAATTTGGCTAATTCCTGAAACTTACAAAGAGATCTCCAAAAAAATTAGCCCAGCAGAGCTAATCGTGAGATTAGTTAAGCTGGACTATGATTCGATCGCCAAAATTAGCTTAAACGACTTCACAGGTGCCACCAGCAGCTTCAATTTTGGTGCGCGCACCAGTTGTAAAAGCAGCCGCTTTACAGTTGAGAGCAACAGTGAGTTCACCATCACCCAATAGCTTCAATGGCCCGTCATTAGTAGTGACAATTCCCGCCGTCATCAATGTTGCGAGGGTAACTTCACTATTAGCAGGCAATTCGGCCAGTCTACGGACATTAATTACGGTATATTCCTTCTGATTGATCAGCGGAAAATGTTTGAGTTTGGGCAACCGCCGATAGAGGGGCATTTGACCACCCTCAAATCCAGGGCGGGTGGGGCTACCGGAACGGGATTTTTGACCCCGCATTCCGAAACCACCGCTGGCACCTTGTCCAGCCGCAATACCGCGACCGACGCGGCGTTTGCGGTGTTTAGAACCCGCTTTGGGTTTTAGATCTATTAATCTCATGTTAGTTGGGAGTTGGGAGTTGGTAGGTTGGGTTGAGCGGAGCGTCGGCAAAACCTTTGTCTTAGCAAAAGCCTTGCGGAACGCATTAACCCAACAATATCGTTCGCTTTTGTAGATGTTGGGTTGCACATTCGTTCAACCCAACCTACGAAATCTTTACGCGAATAAACTTGCGACAGTCACACCGCGATCTTCAGCGACTTGGTTGAAGCTGCGAAGAGTTTTGAGGGCGTTGACTGCGGCGCGGG
This sequence comes from Chamaesiphon sp. VAR_61_metabat_425, assembly GCA_031425415.1. Classification (GTDB taxonomy): domain Bacteria; phylum Cyanobacteriota; class Cyanobacteriia; order Cyanobacteriales; family Chamaesiphonaceae; genus Chamaesiphon. The sequence continues at coordinate 15,976 of JANPJH010000192.1, forward strand.
CGTTATTGAGCGGATTACCAGAACCAAGTTGTTTGGCAAGGATGTTTTTGACTCCAGCGAGTTCTAAGACTGTCCGAACAGCACCACCAGCAATTACCCCAGTACCAGGAGCAGCAGGACGCATCATTACGTTTGCCCCACCACCACCACCAACGATCGGGTGAGGGATAGTATTAGATTTAGTCAAGGGGATAGTAATCAGATGTTTTTTACCGTCAGCTACGCCTTTACGCACTGCACCGATAACATCACTGGCTTTACCAACACCAACGCCGACTTCACCTTTTTCGTTACCAATGACAACGATGGCGCGGAAGCTGAGTTTTTTACCACCCTTAACTACCTTGCTTACCCGACGAATTTGGATGACTCGTTCTTGGTAGGTAATTTCCTTATCGCCGCCTTTGTCTTTGCCACCTTTACCGCCTTTACCGCCGTCGCGACCACCGCGTCCGCCGTCACGTCCGCCACCGTCGCGTCCACCACGTCCGCCACCGTCGCGTCCGCCGCCTTCACCACCGCCACGCTTTTGTTCTTGTGCCATAATCTTGATTTTTAGTTAGGGATTAGCGTTGCTCGCTCGTCGGGTTCCCCGACGTAAAAAGAGCAATAAGACAGGGATTAGGGGTTGGGGGTTAGAATAAGAGCTTTTCCTAAAGCCTAAAGCCCAAACCACTAGCCACTAGTCACTTACATTTACTTATTTAGAAAGTTAAGCCAGCTTCGCGTGCAGCATCAGCTAGAGCTTGGACGCGACCATGATAGAGATTACCACCGCGATCGAATACTACTATTTCGATTCCTTTTGCTTTGGCGCGTTCGGCAACTAATTTGCCAACTTCAACCGCTGCGGCAATATTACCGCCAGTGGCTAATTTAGATTTCAATTCGGGTTCGAGACTGGAAGCTGCCACGAGGGTGTGTTGCTCGGTGTCATCGATAACTTGAGCGTAGATGTGTTGGTGGGATCTAAATACCGCCAATCTGGGTCGTTCGCCCGAACCATTTACATCTTTACGAACGCGACGATGACGACGCTGGACTGATTCTTTACGAGTTAATTTCATATTATGTTCTACTTCTTACCAGATTTACCAGCTTTCCGGCGGACAACTTCACCTTCGTAGCGAATTCCCTTACCTTTATAGACTTCCGGTGGGCGAACGTCGCGGATTTTAGCAGCAGTGTTACCGACTAATTCTTTATCGATGCCACTAATTGTCACACTAGTATTTTTTTCCTTGGGAACTTCGATCGTAATTCCGGCTGGAGGGGTGATTTTAACGGGAAGACTGTAACCAACGTTGAGGGTGAGGATATTGCTATCGACTGCGGCACGATAACCGACTCCTTGAATTTCCAACTTCTTGATAAATCCGGTGGAAACACCTTCGACCATGTTAGAAACTAGCGTCCGACACAATCCGTGTCGTTGACGCGCGGGACGGGAATCGTTGACCCGATTTACCAAGATGGTGTCGCCTTCCATCACGACGACAACTTCAGCCGGAAGAACACGAGAGAGTTCCCCTTTTGGCCCTTTAACTACAACTGACTGACCATCAATGGCGATGGTCACTTTAGCTGGTAAAGGAATTGGACGCTTACCAATTCTAGACATAATTAATTATTTACTCCTTGTCAATGAAATCGCGATCTGGATATTTGAGCCAGGGGAGTAAGATTTAGTACATATAAAGTGACTAATTCAGTGAAATCGCCAGAGCAGCGGCTTCAACTTACTGACTACTGGAAATTTGAGTTACCAGACGTAACACAGGACTTCGCCGCCCAAGCCTTGCTTACGGGCTTCGCGATCGGTCATAATCCCACTAGAAGTGGAGATTACCGCAATTCCAATCCCACCGAGGACTTTAGGTAAGTCTTTATGATTGGAATAGACGCGCAAGCCTGGTTTGCTCACCCGTTTGAGAGCAGTAATAATCGGTTGACGATTTTTACCTTTGTATTTGAGCGTGAGGACTAACTTTTTGTCAATCCCTTCGCCAACTTCTTCATATTCACCAACATAACCTTCGGTTTTCAGCACTGTAGCAATGCTGCGGGTTAATTTGGTTGCAGGTAGGTTGGTGGTTTGATGTTTGACGATGCTGGCATTCCGAATGCGAGTCAGCATATCTGAGATAGTATCGTGTGCCGCCATTTGTTGTTTGTTGTTAAGGGTGATTAGTGGCTGGGTCAATAGCGATTCGCACTCGTCGGGGAACCCGACGGTTTAGCGCACCAAGCAGCGAAGCAAGACAGTGAGTGGTTCGTGAATAGTGGTTCGTGAATAGTGGGAAAACTATTGCTCTCCGTTCAGATCCATGTCACGATCGCCGCTATTACCTCATAGCTATTAACTTGCGCGGAAGGGCATCCCCATTTCTTTGAGTAGTGCTCGTCCAGCTTCATCGTTGTCGGCGGTAGTGATAATCGAGATATCCATCCCCCGAATTTGGTCTACTTGGTCATACTCGATTTCGGGGAAAATCAGTTGCTCGCGAATCCCAATACTGTAATTACCGCGACCATCAAAACTTTTGGGGCTAATGCCTCGGAAGTCCCGAATCCGGGGCAAGGTGAGGTTGATAAATCTATCGAGAAAAGCGTACATCCGATCGCCGCGTAGAGTAACCATCACGCCGACAGGCATTCCAGCACGGATTTTAAAGCCAGCGATCGCTTTTTTAGCGCGGGTAACGACTGGTTTTTGACCAGTGATTTTAGCGATTTCCGCGATCGAAGATTCTAGGGCTTTAGCATTTGTCGCTGCCTCGCCGAGTCCTCTGTTGATCGTAATTTTAATTACCTTGGGCACTTGGAGGGTATTGGTATAACCAAATTGCTCCATCAGTTTGGGGGTAATTTGTTGCTGAAACTTGGTCTTGAGTTGTTGTGCCATGATAATCGGTTTATTTAAGTTCCTGGGCTTGGTCAGGATACGTTTTGAATTAAGGGATTCAGTTGAGGGACTGGGTTGGCTATCCCCAATTAATCGATGATTTCACCAGTTTTCTTCAGCATCCGCACTTTTTTACCTTCGGGGGTAACAGTGTAGGCAATCCGACTAGCAACGTTTTGCTTAGTAGAGTAAACCATCACTTTCGAGCTATGAATTGGTGCTTCTTGAGTATCAATTCGACCAGATTCGCCTTCTTGAGCTGGTTTGATATGCTTGGTGCGAATATTCACACCTTTAACGATAACTTTGCTCAATTCGGGAAAAGATTTGACAATCTCGCCGATTTTGCCTTTGTCTTTACCAGAAATAATTTGGACGGTGTCGCCAGCTTTGACGTGCATCCGATGGCTAACTTTAGGTTTTTCTCTTGACATTTACAGTACCTCTGGAGCGAGGGAAACGATTTTGGTGAAGCCTTTATCGCGTAGTTCGCGGGCGACGGGACCGAAAACGCGAGTACCACGAGGATTACCTTCTGCATTCACGAGGACGGCGGCATTGTCATCGAACCGAATACTCATCCCGCTATCGCGGCGCATGGTATGTCTGGTGCGAACGATCACGGCACGAACTACTTCAGATTTTTTAACTGCCATGTTGGGGGTGGCATTTTTGACAACGGCGATAATGGTGTCGCCTACGCCGCCATAAGTACGATTCCCCGCGCCAAGGACGCGAATGCACATAATCTCACGGGCACCGCTGTTGTCAGCGACGACTAGATAACTTTCTTGTTGGATCATAGTGTTAGAGGGTAGGGGGTAGGGAGTAGAGGGTAGCGGATACGCGTAACTCCTGTCAGAGTGGCTGCGCCAACGTCGGGTCTTGCGACGGTTCAGCGCACCAAGTAGGCAAGAGAGAAGTTAACACTCGCATGGCTACCAGTCCTAGCCCCACCAGGTAATAGTTAGGCTTTAGTACTCAGGATTTCAGTCAGCGTCCAGCGTTTGGTGCGGCTGAGGGGGCGGGTTTCAGTGATTCGCACCCGATCGCCTTCTTTACACTGGTTGTCTTCGTCATGAACCTTGTATTTTTTGGTTCTAACGACTACTTTGCCGTATTTGGAGTGAGCGGAACGGTTTTCGATCGATACTACGATCGTTTTTTGCATTTTGTTGCTGACAACGATGCCAACTCTTTCTTTAACTGCCATTGTGTGTTGATTACCTATGAGGGAATACAAACTTCAAACTTTAAACTACCAAAACTTGGGAAATAGTAGTCTAAAGATTTGCTAGATCAATTCCGTGGACTAGTCTGCGGTCGTTTTGCGTTGGTGTTCCACGGTCAATAACTGCGCTAGTTTATGGCGGTTATGTTTGAATTCGTGGGTTTTTTCTAACCGACGGGTGGCTTGTCTGAGGCGGAGGTCAAACAAATTGCGTTTAACAGCTACGATCTCACTAGCTATTTCTTCATCGGTTAGGCTGCGGACATCGGCTATTTTTGGTAAAGCCATAACTTAATCAGCCTCGTCTTCTAAATGTGATTTGACAATGAATTTAACCTTAATCGGTAGCTTGTGCATTGCCAGACGCATCGATTCGCGAGCGATGTCTTCAGGCACGCCACCAATCTCGAATAAGATCCGACCTGGCTTAACTACTGCTACCCAAAATTCGGGGGAACCTTTACCCGAACCCATCCGAGTTTCTGCTGGGCGCATGGTGACAGGTTTATCAGGGAAAATCCGAATCCAGATTTTACCGCCCCGCTTGAGGTATCGGTTCATGGCACGCCGACAGGATTCAATCTGGCGGGAGGTAATCCAGGATGGTTCGATCGCTTGGAGACCATATTGGCCGAAGGCGATTTCGTTGCCTCTGGTCGCTAAACCAGTCATTCTACCGCGTTGTTGTTTGCGGAATTTCGTTCTTCTGGGGCTTAACATATCTCAATCCTTATCCTTCCTCAGAGCGGTCTTCAAACTGCTGACGGCGGCGTTGTTGCCCTTGCCGACGCTTGGGTTGAACAGCAGGTGCCCCCAAATCTTCTTGTCCGGGGATAATTTCGCCCTTAAAGACCCAAACTTTCACACCGAGAATTCCATAAGTGGTATCAGCGGTTTTGGAAGCGTAGTCGATATCCGCACGGAGGGTATGCAAGGGTACGCGACCTTCACGAGTCCACTCAGTTCGAGCGATTTCGGCCCCGTTGAGCCGTCCACCAACCTGAATTTTGATCCCTTTCACTTCAGCCCGTTGCGCCCGTTGAATGGCTTGACGAACGACGCGACGGAAGGAGACTCGGCGAGATAATTGTTGGGCAATGAACTCGGCAATTAATGCCGCGTCAGCGTCAACTTTGGCAATCTCGATCACATTGATCCGAACTTGACGGTCGGTACCAATCTTTTTCAAGATCCCTTGACGAATGGTTTCGATCCCGCTGCCTTGACGACCGACGACTACACCAGGACGAGCCGTGTGGATTTCTAATTCGATTTGGTCAGCTTTGCGCTCGATCCGAATCTTGGAAATCCCAGCAGTGCTGAGGGTAGGGTCTTTTTCGATATACTGCCGGATGGCGTAGTCTTCTTGGAGAACTTCGGGATAGCGTCTAGAATCTGCATACCACCGCGAGCGGTGTTCCTGCGTGATTCCTAGTCTAAAACCGATCGGATGAATCTTCTGTCCCATGTTATTCCTATATGCTCCCTATTTCGATTCTGCCACTGCCACGGTGATGTGACAGGTTGGCTTGCGGATTTTGTAAGCGCGACCTTGCGCTCTAGGACGGAAGCGTTTGAGTGCAGGTCCACCATCAGCAAAAGCAGTCGAAACGACTAAGTTAGCTGGGTTCATCCCATTGTTATGCTCGGCATTGGCTACAGCCGATCGCAAGACTTTGATAATCTCTTCACAAGCCTTGTAGGGCATGAATTCGAGAATAATCAAGGCTTCGCGGTAAGAACGTCCCCGAATTTGATCTAGTACTCGGCGCACTTTAAAGGGAGACATGCGAATATATTTCGCAACTGCTTTAATTTCTGTTTTGTTATCGATCGCCATAATTTTTCCTCTTTAATCCAGAGTTTAAAATTCAAATCAACTTTGAATTATCTGCCGGATTTTTTGTCTCCCTTCGAGTGAGAACGATAGTTCCGCGTAGGTGAAAATTCACCTAGCTTATGTCCAACCATTTGATCGGAAACAAAGACAGGAACGTGTTGACGACCGTTGTGTACCGCGATCGTGTGTCCAACCATTTGAGGCAAGATCGTGGAAGCCCGTGACCAAGTTTTAATCACATCTTTCCGACCAGATGCATTCATTTTTTCTACCTTTGTCATCAGATGATCTGCGACGAAAGGACCTTTTTTAAGAGAACGACCCATAGTTTAGTTTTAGTGAATGGTGGATGGTGAATAGTGGATAGTGAATCGAGACAGTGGTTAGCGGTTCGTAATCGATCGAACGTTATGCTTACGTTCCTAATAATTAATTACTAGCGAATAGTTCAAAATGAATAACCAATAGTTAATTTCACTATTAACTATCCACTGTCCACTATCCACTCTCTTAGTTCTGACGACCGCCTTTACCGCGTTTCGAGGACTTCCGGCGACGGCGGATGATAAGTTCACTGCTAGCCTTGTTCTTCTTCCGCGTTTTATAACCCAGAGTAGGTTTACCCCAAGGTGTAACAGGGCCGCTCCGACCAATGGGGGCGCGACCTTCACCACCACCATGTGGGTGATCGCAAGGGTTCATGACGCTACCTCTGACTTTAGGACGGCGACCTTTCCAGCGATTCCGTCCGGCTTTACCTGCGCTCATGTTCCGCGCTTCGGTGTTGCCAACTTGTCCGATGGTGGCATAGCACTCTTTTCGCACCATCCGGACTTCCCCAGAAGGCATTTTTAGAGTCACGTAGTCGCCTTCTTTTGCCACTAGTTGCGCCGCAGCACCCGCAGAACGGGCAATTTGGGCACCTTTACCAGCAGTGAGTTCGACACTATGAACAGTCGTACCCAAGGGAATATTGGTCAAAGGTAGTGCGTTACCAATTTCAAATGGTGACTCTGGCCCAGTGATAATTTCGGCTCCAACTTCTAGGCCGATCGGATGTAGAATATAACGCTTCTCACCATCTCGATAAAACAAGAGGGCAATCCGCGCGTTCCGGTTGGGATCGTATTCAACTGTCGCGACGCGGGCAGGGATGTTGATTTTATCCTGACGACGGAAGTCAATCTGCCGATAGAGACGTTTATGACCGCCACCCCGACGGCGACTGGTAATTACACCGCGATTGTTGCGCCCTTTAGCGCGGTGTTTGTTATAAACAAGTGATTTTTCCGGCTTACTCGCGGTAATTTCAGCAAAGTCTGAAATTACGGTTTCGCGAGTACTGGGCGTATATGGCCGATAAGAGCGAGTACCCATAGTTGTTAGGTGTTAGAGGGTAGAGGGTAGAGGGTAGATAACCTGTAGGTTGGTTTGAACGAATGTGGAACCCAACATCTACACAAGGGATTAAATTCGTGTTGGGTTTCGCTTTGCTCTACCCAACCTACGAATCTACTCCTACTTAAACTTCAGGGAAGAGGACGATCGATTGACCTTCGACGATGGTGACAACTGCGCGTTTATAGCGAGGTTTAGCACCTAAGAATTTACCAACGCGGCGAGTTTTGCGGGGGAGATTTTGAGTATCAACCCGTTTTACTTTGACATCAAATAAGGATTCGATCGCTGCTTTGATTTGGGTTTTGTTAGCTTGAGGAACCACGTCAAAGACGTATTTGTTCAGTTCCATCTGTTGGGTGGCTTTTTCGGTGACGATGACGTTCCGAATTAAGTCTGGTAAGTCACGGTCATCAACTCTAATCGTCATTGTAAACCTCCTGGATTTTGGCGATCGCGTCAGCAGTAGCGACAATTCGATCGGCATTGAGAAGATCGAACACGTTTAGCCCCGATGATGAAATCATTTTGACGTTGGCAATGTTCCGAATTGATAACAACAAGTTATCTTCAACTTCGGGGACGATTACCAATACTTTACTGTCTGACTCAACACCCCAACGAGTCAACGCGGCGACAAACTCTTTGGTTTTGGGTTGAGCGAGATTGCTGGAAAATTCTTCGACGACGATCGTATCTTCGATCCGACTCATCAAGGCAGTCCGCAAAGCCAATCTCCGCTCTTTGCGATTCATCTTCATGTTGTAGTCTTTGGGAGCTGGCCCAAAAATTACCCCACCACCCCGCCAGAGCGGAGAACGAATCGAACCCGCACGAGCGCGTCCAGTACCTTTTTGTTTCCAGGGTTTGCGTCCACCACCTCGGACTTCAGCGCGAGTCTTGGTACTTGCATTACCTTGACGAGCATTATTTGTCTGCCGAATCAGGGCACGGTGGACGATGTGAGAAGCATTTTCTTCTCTTGCAACAGCCAATTCGAGGGTGGTGGAGCCAGTTTCCTCGCCTTGCCAGTTGCGGATGACGCAATTAGCCATAATTATTTTTCTCTCGATCCTAGCTTTACTTATTTACCTACTCTGACTTCAGGCACGATGCGGAGTAGTGCGCCAGGTTTGCCAGGAACGGAGCCTTCAATCAGAAGGACGTTACGTTCGACATCGATCTGAACTACTACCAGTTTCTTGATCGTGATTCGTTTACCACCTAAGCGACCCGCCATTTTTTTACCTGGATAGACACGACCGGGGGTTGTACCCGCACCAGTCGAACCAGGTTCGCGGTGGTTTTTAGAACCGTGAGTCATTGGGCCACGAGCAAAGTTCCACCGTTTCTGCCAACCAGCGAAACCGCGACCGATGCTATCACCTGTAACGTCAATACTCTGACCGACAGTGAAAATATCTGGTTTGATTTCCTGACCGATTGTCCAAGCGTCGGTGTTATCGACACGGAATTCTTGAAGGTGACGCAGGGGAGCAGCTTCAGATTTTTTGAGGTGTCCCAACTCTGGTCTGTTGAGAGCTTTTTCTTTAACTTCGTCGAAACCAAGCTGGATGGAGCTATAGCCATCGGTGGCTTTGGTTTTGATCTGGGTAACGGTGCATGGCCCCGCTTGAACGACAGTGACAGGAATTGCTCTCCCTGTCTCTTTGTCGAAAACTTGGGTCATGCCGAGTTTGGTGCCGAGAATACCGATAGACACGGTTTGATATGTTTCCTTACAATTGAGACAACAGGAAATGATGGACTTCCACCGGCAGGCGCGTCCATTTGTGGGTTTGACTTAATTTACTAATCCAGCCGAGTTTAGCATCTAAATGTGCGCGTTCGCGCTAGATGCGTCGGATGCGAGATGAAGATTTCACTACTTGCACAAATGAAGAGTAAGTCACTGATGGGCTATCGGGTTAATTGCTGTGAGGACTGGAGTAGCTTGCTACTTAGTATCCGTCTCAGCCGATTTGCCACAGTCGCGGCTGATCAAAGCCGGAAGTTTTAGACCACAGCCTCTAATTCTACACCAAGCGATCGAAGTTGTCTATATTTTTGTTAATCTATGATTTACCCATAATTAATCGATCGCAACATGCCGTACTCAGCTAAACCTGCCGTGATTCAAACCCATTGGTGGAAATCACCGACGGCGAGATTAGTCGCAATCTATGGTGGATTGAGTGCAATCGCCAGTTTAATGCTGTTTCCACTGTTATGGCTATTGAGTACGGCACTTAAATCGGCGGATGAAAATATTTTTCAGTCGCCACCACAATTGTTACCGAGTCATCCAACTTTAGAAAACATCATTACTGTCTGGCAGAGTAATGACTTTGGGCGGTACCTATTCAATAGTAGTGTTGTGGCGATTTTGAGTGTAATTATTAATTTGATTTTTTGCGCTCTTGCTGCTTATCCTCTCGCTCGACTGGAATTCAAAGGCAGAGAAATTATCTTTGCGATCGTAGTATCGACGATTATGATCCCATTTCAAATTGTGATGATTCCTCTGTATATCTTGGCTGTTCAATTGGGATTAGTTAATACATACCTGGGCGTGATTTTACCTAACTTAGCTTCAGCTTTCGGGATATTTTTATTACGTCAAGCCTTTCAATCTGTACCAAAAGAACTTGAAGAAGCCGCGCGAATGGATGGTTGTTGGGAGATAGGCATTTGGTGGAGTGTGATGTTACCCGCAATTCGCCCCGCATTAGTTACTTTGTCAATTTTCGTATTTATCGGTGCTTGGAGTGACTTTTTGTGGCCATTAATCGTACTGCAAGAAGATACCTATTATACGCTGCCATTAGGTGTAGCTAAGTTGGCAGAAGGGGCATTTGGATTGAATTGGCGTTTGGTTGCCGCTGGTTCGGTAATTTCGATCGCCCCGGTGTTAGTATTATTCATGTTTGTCCAGCGGTATATTGTGCCGACGGCAGCGGGAACTGGAGTAAAAGGCTAGTTGAATCGTAGGATTAGCGTAAAGTTATTGCTTTACAAATATAGATGTTTATCGTCAATATTCAGGATGTTTAGATCGCCAACATTCAGGGTGAGAGAATATATTCGACCGCATCGAAGTCTCCGCCGATGACAATTGCCCCAGCATATTCGGCAGAGATAGCTAGTTTTTGGATCTGCCAAATGTTGGGTGTAGGGGTAGAGATAATCTGTGCGGGGCTACGCGGATCGATAGAGACTTCAATTTGGTCTAATGGTATACTCAGTCCAGTGCCACAGGCTTTGAGATAAGCTTCTTTCTGTGTCCAAGCGTGGAAAAATGCAGCTTGCTGCTCAGAAATCGGTAGGCTGTGAAAGATTGCTCGCTCTGCTGGAGAAAAAAAGCGATCGACTAATTCCGCAGCGTTAACCAGATGGATATATTCTAGATCGATGCCGACAGGATATTTGGCACTAATGGCATAGATAGCTCGATCGTGAGAATGAGATAAATTAAATTGGATCGGTGGATTATCGTTATGGCTAGCAATTGCTGGTTTACCCTGTTGACCGTAAGTAAAGACGATTTGGTCTGGGGTAAGATCTAGATATTGACTCAGAATCTGCCGTAAATACCCCCGTGCAACCGTCCAGCGATCGCCATGAACTGAATTGATGAATTTAGCTGCGCGGTGGCGTTCTTGGTCATTTAAGCATTGACTAAATTCCCTAATTCGATCTCTACTTTGGCAGAGATCTACGTCCCAAACATGAATATCGCGCTTTAATAACATCAGATCGCCAAGCTTGGATCTAGGGGACAGGGAATGGTAGATAATGGGAAGGCCTCGTTCATCCCCGTCCGAATTTAGGCACTAAATACCCGATCACTCTGAGATCGGGTGACTGTAGTAGTTAAAATCGGGGGAAGAATAGATTTCCTCATTTCAGGGTGAAATCAAGCTCAATTAATTATTATCGAACTAGATTTAGTCAAAGTATATGCGAACCCATTATTGCGGCACAATCCGCACCGAACAAATTGGCGAAACTATTACCCTCTGCGGATGGATAGATCGTCGCCGCGATCTTGGGGGGGTAATTTTTCTCCATTTACGCGATCGATCCGGCTCGGTGCAAGTGGTGAGCGATCCCATTCGCACGCCCGATTCTTATCATCTTGCCGAAACGCTCCGCAGTGAGTATGTAGTTCAAATTACTGGACGAGTTTACCAGCGTCCCGATGAATCTTTTAATTCGCGGATTCCTACAGGCGAAATTGAAGTCTATGCCGAACAAATTGAGGTCTTAAACCGCGTTCATCAACAATTACCATTCCAAGTATCTCAAGCAGAAACTGAATCGGTAAGAGAGGATTTACGCCTGAAATATCGCTATCTCGATCTGCGTCGAGAACGGATGAGTGCGAATCTGCAACTCCGCCACCAAGTGATTAAAACCATTCGTCGCTTTTTGGAAGATCGGCATAATTTTATTGAAGTTGAAACACCTGTATTGACTCGTTCTACCCCCGAAGGTGCTAGAGACTTTATTCTCCCCAGTCGGGTAAATTTGGGTGAGTGGTTTGCCCTGCCTCAATCGCCGCAGTTATTCAAGCAGCTATTGATGGTATCGGGATTCGATCGCTATTATCAGGTAGCTCGATGTTTCCGTGATGAAGATTTACGCGCCGACAGACAGCCAGAATTTACCCAGTTAGACATGGAAATGAGTTTCATGTCTCAGGAAGAGATTATCAATTTAAATGAGGAATTGGTTTGGCAAATCTTCAAGGAAATTAAAGGTGTAGAATTACCTCGCCCGTTCCCACGATTGACTTATGCGGAAGCGATGGATAGTTATGGTTGTGACAAACCTGATACCCGCTTCGATCTAAAATTAGTTAATGTTTGTGAGGTGTTTAAAGACTCTCAATTTAAAGTGTTTTCTGGCTCGATCGCCAGTGGCGGCATCGTGAAAGTTTTACCGATTCCTGGTGGAAATCAAACTATCTCGAATGTCCGAATTAAGCCAGGTGGAAATCTATTTAAAGAAGCTACCGAAGCTGGTGCCAAAGGTTTAGCCTATATTCGCGTGTTAGAAGGTAATGAACTAGAAACAATTGGGGCAATTAAAGACTCACTCTCGCCAGACAAAAAGCAAGAGTTGTTAACTCTCACAGGTGCCAAACCTGGTGATTTACTACTTTTTGGGGCTGGTGATGCCGCGATGGTGAATAAAACACTCGATCGGCTGCGGTTAGTCCTCGGACGAGAACTAGGTTTAATTGATGATAATCAAGTCAATTTATTGTGGGTGACAGACTTCCCGATGTTTGAGTGGAATGCTGATGAAAAAAGACTCGAAGCTCTCCATCATCCTTTCACTGCCCCCCATCCTGATGATATCAATGATCTACCAACTGCCCGCGCCCAAGCCTATGATATTATCTTTAATGGTACTGAAATCGGTGGCGGTAGTGTGCGAATTTATCAGCGAGAAATTCAGGAGCAAGTGTTTACCGCGATCGGCTTATCCTCTGAGGAAGCTAACGATAAGTTTGGCTTTTTGCTCGAAGCATTTGAGTATGGTACGCCTCCACATGGGGGGATTGCTTACGGACTCGATCGATTAGTCATGCTGTTAGCCGGAGAAGATTCAATCCGCGATGTAATTGCCTTTCCGAAGACACAGCAAGCAAAATGTTTACTCACAAATGCACCCGCAAATGTAGATGCTAAACAACTTAAGGAGTTAGAAGTAATTTCTACTTATAAGCCTAAGATAGAGCAGAAATAACTAAGATAGATAGAAAATATCCTAGCTTATAAATGGTGGGCATTGCCCACCTTACATCTGGTGAACAATTTAGACCGAAAGCTTAGAACTAATGAATAGTGATGGCGATCTGATAATTCAAGTGCCTACCCATCAACACTTATTCCCGCTAAATCTAGCGCAAGCGGCTTTAATTGTCATTGATATGCAAAATGTTTTTTGTCATCCTGATGGTTATTGCGGCAATGAATTGGGAGCAGATTTAACTTCTATACGGGCAATTATCCCGCGAATTCAAAGGGCGATCGCTTGGGCACGACAACAAAGTGTGCAGATTATTTACACGCGGGAAAGTCATCTCCCAGATTTATCGGATGTTTCACCGAGCAAAAAACTACGCTATATCAATGCCGGATACCCAATTGGTAGTCTTGGAAAAATGGGGAAATGTTTGATTAGAGGAGAACTGGGAACGGAATTAATTGCAGAAATTCAACCACAAACTACTGAATTGCAAATTGATAAACCAGCCCAATCAATTTTTGTTGAGACAAATCTGGAACAGCTTTTAAAGGAAAAAAATATTACTCACTTATTATTTACGGGTGTCACAACACAATGCTGCGTACTCGGAAGTTATCGTCATGCTAGCGATCTGGGCTTTTATTGTTTATTGCTAGAAGACTGTTGTGCGGCGATGAGTTCGATCGAACACCAAGCTGCAATTGACGTTTTATTAAGCGAAAATGGTGCGATTGGTTGGGTAACTTCTACCGATCGATTGCCAGGGATAGAATTATTCACTACCTAAATTTCGATCTCGTCTAATTTGACTTTAATGACGAACTTGATCTGCCCAAGGTGCGAGCAAGTGAGATAGCCATCTTAATCCATAATCAATAATCAGGCCAATTCCCCCAATCAAGAAAATACAAACCAGCACTTTGTCAGTCTGCAATGAGCGTTGAGCCTGAATAATTCTAAAACCCAGACCGCTTTGAGCCGCAAGTAGTTCGGCAATCACTACAAAATTCCAAGCCCCAGAAATATTGACACGAAGTGTGTCTAGGACGCTTGGAAAAGTAGCCGGAACAATTACTTTCCAGACGACATCCCAACGGTTAGCTCCCATTGTATAAGCGACATTAATCATTTCGTTGGGAATAAATTTAACCGCATCAGCTACCATAATCACGTTATACAGTAACACTCCCAAGGTAACGATCGCGATTTTAGAGGGTTCTCCCAATCCCAACCAAATGATAATCAACGGGACAAATCCAGTGATGGGCATGTATCTCATCGTGCCGACGATCGGTGCAAAGATTCGATCCATACTGTAAAAAGTGCCCATTGCCAAGCCAATCGGTACACCAATTAGAGCTGAAAAAGCAAAACCAATCAAAACCCGCCCACAACTAGAGAAAATATCTTCCAATAAGTTATTCTCCGCGAACATCTGGATGCCTGCCTGAATTACGGCGATTGGAGTAGGCAGGAAAATCGGCGGGATAATTTGGAGGGAGCTAACAATTGTCCATAATAGTAGGGGGATGACTAAAGATGAGATAACTAATAGTGAAGATAGCCATTTTGGAAATCCCTGACGAATACTCCAGAAGACTGAGGGCGGTAAATAACGATATTGCCGGGGCGGTTGGGGTGCGAGGGAACTGGTTTCAAACACTAGCGTAAACTCCTGGGAGATGAGTACAGAGGGCTGTTAACAACAGCGATTACAATCGTCAGCTCAAAGTGCAAGCTGATGTCTAGCTCTCAGACGGACAACCTGGCTTGCGCCGTCGATCGAGATATTCGCCGATAATTTGGTGGTAATGATCTTTGCCAAAGGTCTGGTAGTGCCCAGGATAGACCATCTCAATCGGTAGTCGTTCTAGTCGCTCGTAAGTTTTAATGTAGCTAGGAATATCACTACAATGAAGTTCGTCTAGCAGCTCTCCATCATAAATGACATCACCAGAGAATAAAGCTTGCGATCGATGGTCGTATAGAGCGATACATCCAGCCGAATGCCCTGGTAAGTGTAAGACTTCTAGGGCGCGATCGCCTAAATCTAAAACATCCCCTTCTTGCAAAATCCGCGTAGGTTCCGCCGCATTGAAGGTGTACTCTTCGACGGTAAAGCCACTGTGGGGTAACAGCTCGAAATGGTCGGCATGTATCCATCCTGGCTGCGAACAGAGGGCTTCATGGGCGTTACCCTCCCGCAGTGCTTGCGCCTCAGCTCCATGAATTGCGCGATCCTCGAATTCATGGATGCCCCCAGCATGATCGAAATGAATGTGAGAGGCGATCGCCAGTAAGGGTTTGTCGAGTAGATTGACAATGTAGTTCCGCAAGCTGGACACACCCAAGCCTGTGTCGATTAACAGATCCTGAGTTTGTCCTTTAATTAACCACAGATTGGCACGATTGTACCAATAGTAGTGAGGTTCGGTAATTAGATACAGTCCTTCATTAATGCGTTGAGTCGAAAACCAGGATTCACAGACGGCTTTGTTAGTCATGAAGATCGCTTGGCAAACTAAAGTTATAGAGATTCAACGATCGAAGCATCATACAGAGACTTAACATCGATCGGTTTGGAGACGATCTTGAAGTCAGTAGCAGCTTTGGCGGTCAGTTCGAGATTTCCAATGATGTTATTGGGGTTGCCTTTGTTGAAGGCGATTTGTTTATTACCTTCGATGTCAAACAGTTTCGCTCCACTTAATTGGGCTTTTACTTCGTCTACACTCACGCCCATCTTGTCAGCGGCAATTTTTAACGCTTCGGTATCTCCAGCATTAACGAGCTTGACAGCTTTATCTACCGCTTTTAAATAAGTCTGAAGATCGGCTTTACGAGTTTGAATCAAGTTCTTACGGACGGCGATCGCATCAGCAATCAGGTTAGTATCCTTAGTCGAAAAAAGTACCGATCCGGCTCCTTGTTTCGCCGCTTTAGTCAGATAAGGCTCATAGGTAACTGCTGCGTCTACCTGTTTGGTCGCAAAGGCTGTAGCCGCATCCGCCGCGACCATATCCTTAATCTTGACATCACTCTCCGTCAGTCCGGCTTTTTTTAAGTAGGCTTGGAGTAGCACCTTCTCAAACAAAATATTTTCGCGAGCGACGGTCTTACCTTTGATATCTTGAGGTGATTTAATATTTCTACCAATAATTCCATCTGCACCGTTAGAATAATCGATTAGGTAAATAATCTCGATCGATGGATCTTTTGCGACCATCTGGACGGCATCGCCAGTAGTCACCCAGGCTAAATCGGCTTTTCCTGCCATAAATGCCGTACCCATTTCACTGCTGCTTTGGAAAAATAAATCCTCAACTTTTAAACCAGCTTCAGTAAATAGCCCCTTCTTCACTGCAACATAATGACCCGAATGTCCGATCCAGTTGTTAGTAGCAGAGATGAGCGGTTGAGTTGAAGCTGGAGCAGAGGGACTAGCCGCAGGCGCGGTGGCAGTTGGACTGGGTGGACGAGTACAGGCGATCGTCAGTGTTAATGCCGCAAATGATAGTCCGAGCCAACGCATCCAAGAAGATAGTTTAAACATGAATAGTAATAATTGATTAATTTGGCAAGATTTTGAGGGGTTAAATCTAAAATTTAGGTAATTTGATAGTAGCTACCGTTTGCTAATGATTCTAATGCCGTAGGGGTAGCAATTCCGCTGGATCGGCTAAAGTTTCCGATCTCAGTAAATGAATCACCTTCCGCTTAATTTCCACGAATTCTGGGGATAGTTTCAGCTCTAGTTCGCGATGTTCTGGCAACTCAATGTTCACCTCCGAACGCACTCGTCCCGGTCGAGAACTCAGCACATAAATTCGTTGCGATAGGTAGATAGCTTCCTCAACATCATGGGTAATCATCAAAATAGTCACATGGGTTTGGTCCCAAAGTTCGAGCAAGAACTCCTGCATTTGTTCTTTAGTCTGAGCATCCAGCGCGCCAAATGGTTCATCCATTAAGAGTACCGCTGGTTGGTTGGCTAATGCTCTGGCGATCGCCACTCGCTGTTTCATCCCGCCCGACAACTGTTTGGGATAGCTATTGGCAAAATTGAGCAATCCAACTACTTCGAGGAAGTAATACACCCGATCGCGTCTTTCCGCCTTGGTCATCTGCTGAAACTGCAAACCAAAAGCGACATTTTCCGCCA
This sequence comes from Chamaesiphon sp. VAR_61_metabat_425, assembly GCA_031425415.1. Lineage (GTDB taxonomy): Bacteria > Cyanobacteriota > Cyanobacteriia > Cyanobacteriales > Chamaesiphonaceae > Chamaesiphon. The sequence continues at coordinate 33,272 of JANPJH010000192.1, forward strand.
CCGTCAACCAGGGATAAAGGGTATAACCCTGAAACACCATCCCGCGATCGGAACCAGGTCGTCCCGTGACAGATCGACCATCTACCAACACTTCCCCAGCCGAAGGGGGCAAGAGTCCGGCGATAATATTTAGTAAAGTTGACTTACCACAACCGGAAGTCCCAACCAGACAAGTAAATTCTCTGGGGAAAATCTGAAAGTTAATATCATCTAGAACCGTGAGCTGCTGATTACCTTGTGTAAGATACGACTTAGAGACATTTTTGACCTCTAGTTTCGGATAGGGAAAAGCCGAGTATCGTTCGACGTTATCTCGATCGATGACATAGTCTTTCATATACTTAGATGGATGAAGAACTGGCGAATCTGACAAATAGTATCGGTTGACACTGAATTTTTATCTAGATTGAGCATAGAGGAGTAATAGCGACGATCGCGGAATTGTCTCGCTAAAATTCAACACTTGAATGCAAGATTACCATCTAACTTGGAAGGGAGACAAGTAATCAACTTTCCATCAGAATCATGCCAGAGTTATCGCTCGGTTAGATCGGCTAAATAGCTCGATCTAGATCGGAAAAGGTGCCAAATAACTAGAACTAATGTCGAGTTGTATGGTATAGGTAAAATGCAGACCCAAGTAAATGTGTTGTGGCCGATCGATGATTCACCCTAGATTAAAAAATATCACGGCGATTGCCTACGTCATTATTCTGTATAGTTTAGGCATTGTCTCGATCGTCATTGAATCCTGGCAACTAAATCTCTTAGGCATAATTGCGATCGTCCATAGTTTAGTCGTTTCTACCGCTTTGACTCATGAATTTATTCATGGAAATATCTTTAAAAGTCGAAAATTCAATGCCTTTTGGGGACAGGTGATGACCCATTTCAATGGAGCCTGTTACGCCACATGGGGAAATTTAGTCGAACATCATTTCAACCATCATCTACATCATGTTGATGTTGTGGGATTCGATATTATTGAATATCTCCAGGTAGTTATCGATCCTTGGTTACATCGAATTTATGTGGTACTAGAGTGGTTATATTTTCCCGCCTTAGAATTTGAAATGCGGTGGCGAATTATTCTCGCTCCTGTTTTAGATCACCACAAGCGACATTTATTAAGACGCACGATTAGTTTAATCCTTTACCGGACTGTGGCATTTTTCATCTTGGCTTGGGTATCGTGGAAAGCAATTTTATTGTATTTTTTGGCCTATGTCTGTTTTGTGAATATCATGCGGTTTGTCGATGCATTTCATCATACCTACGAGTACACAATCTTAGGTCAACAGTTCCCCCATCACGATCGCCTTTACGAACAAGCCAATACCTTTTCCAATTTGGTTTCGATCGAATATCCTTGGCTCAATCTCTTAGTGCTGAACTTTGGCTACCACAATGCTCATCATCATCAGATGAATTGTCCTTGGCATGATTTACCCGCACTCCATTCCAAGCTCTATCACCACCAAGATCGCCAACTCTTGCCTTTACCCAAGCTGATCCACAATTATCACCGCTTTCGACTAGCTCGATTGTTTTCCGGTCAAGGTGATGCGATGCAGGATGGAGAGTTAAGACTCGATACTTTTACTGGTGGAATTGGTGTGTCGTTATTGACACCTCCATAGTGAATCTAAATTGTTTGGCATCTCTGGATTAGGCGATCTCCAGCGATCGAATCTATCTTGGTGAAGATTCCCTGATTGAGGTTGCGTATGACTGCCAAGCGTTTCAGTCGCTGTGTTTAACACGAGCAGAGCTAGTAGCCTCGATCATGAAGATTTATGTCGATAAATTCAGGAAAAGTAAAAATATTTATCACTGAACACAAATAAATGTTAAGTTATTCATTGCAAATTGTGTCAGATAAAGCCAGGAATCCGCAATGGGTGTGGATTTTTTGCTAAAACTATACACAGCGAGAAAGTGAGTGGACACTTTGAGGAGCCGACGCTACAACACGTAATAAATCGATCTCTCCAACCACCCATCGATTGCCAATATCATTTAGATATATTTCCCTAGTGCAGCATTCAGCACAAGGAACCCCAAGGTAATTACAATCTGCTTTGCCGATCGAGTTCCATAGATTTTATCCCGTAGGAGTCACCCCGCATGTTCACCAACGTCAAGTCCACCATTAGACATATCGCCCCCGATAACATCCAGGGTAGACAGTTATTGAAGGTGGTCTATGTCGTGCTAGAGCCACAGTATCAGAGTTCTTTATCTGCTGCTGTGAAATCCATTAACGACCACAACCCCAAAGTCGCGATCGAAATTAGTGGCTATCTGCTAGAAGAACTGCGCGACCCCGAAAACTACGCTGGGTTACAGCGCGAGATGGAAACTGCCAATATCTTCATCGCTTCACTAATTTTTATTGAAGATTTA
>JANPJH010000193.1:0-44006 GCA_031425415.1 Chamaesiphon sp. VAR_61_metabat_425
AGTCTGCTCACCCGATCGAATAATCCCATATTAATATCCTCTTATCGTTGCTTTTACGCTTATACTCAGTGACTTTGACATTAGCCGGTGGCATCACTATCATATTTTGCCTTGGATCTAGCTTGCCAGTCACCTCGCGACTTAAATACATAACCTAGTAATCATGATAACTTCTCGATCTCCCGATCGGGGACTCCCAATTTGGGAATCAGTGGGTGTTTGAAATGTACCTTGGCGTAAACTGCTCCAAGATTCTAGTTCATGCTTGATTAACTTCCACTCGATCGCTCAATATTAACGCAAGTTGCTAGTTATGAGTTATTGGTGAAGTTAGGGACTAGGGGGTAGTAGAAAATGCCCCCATTTCCTACCCTCTACCCTTTCACCACACTAACAACTAGTAGGATTATTAGCGGTAATGGTGCTAGTTTAGCCCCTTTCCCTGAGGTGGATCACCTCTCCCCTAACGCTTAACCCCTGGTCGCAGCACTGGCCGCTGTGACTGTCTGGCGAGAGCCTGAAAATTGGAGGGAAGCAGAGATTTGAGCAGACTATCTGCCAGTCTTGGCTGGACGCTGATAGCTGGTGGCAGGATGGTTTTGGTAACGGGATTAAATGGGATGGCAACTGGGCTGGTGGCTGTCTGGGTACCGACTGGATTAGCAATTGTGCTGACGCTAGTTGTGGGTGCTGCTGTGGCTATTTTAACGGTATTGAGTGTACTCAAATTCAATTCAGTGAATTCATTAGCGGCTAGATTAGGGCTTTGAATTAATTGTCCGAGTGAATTGGTTGTAGCCGTAACTGTCCCAACTTTGGTAGCGGTGAGGGGGGCTAGGATGGTTGGATTGAGATAGGTATATACTCCCGCACCAGCAACGACACAAGCAAATGCGGCCATTGAGACAAGCTTGAGTGGAGTCGCCCACGTTTGCTTGGTAGGGGTGGGTGCTGTCTGGTGGCGATTGCCAAAGGTATCAGGGGGAGTAGTAGCTCCGGCCTGAATCTGCCTTAATAATTCATGGGAGGAAGCAATATATTCTTCATGAAAAGGGGCAATTTGTCCTCCAGGTGAAAAGTTTAAATCTAGACTTTGGTGAGGGACGGAAATGTCTTCCCCATAGACAGTAATCGGGGCATAGTTAACAGTCGTAATCCCCGCAAAACTGGTCTCTGGAGTGGGAATTCCATCAATAATGATAAATCCGCCCGATGGGGGGATAATCTCGTACTCATCTTCCTCGATGGCCGTAGTGGAGATCGCTGGTTTGATAATTTCTGCCCCTAGAGTACCTGAATCAGCATCATAGTCAACTGATTGCTGCTCCCAAGTTTCTTCGCTGGTTCCCACCGATTGCGGCTCTGACCCATGATGTTCTATTTTGTGTCTAAATTTAGTGAGTTCATCTTCCAATTTGATATCTAGACAAGCGAGTGCTCGTTGGAGGGAGGGGTTGAGATGATCGGATTCAGGCTCGACTGTGGTTTGACTAGGATGGGTCGCATTCGCGCTATTGCCAGAGGGGTGGTGGTTCATAACTCACTTTAAACACAGAATAAGGTCGATCGAGGTAATGAATCTATAATAGCTCTGCTTTTAGACTACCCGCGAGTGCTGTTGCAGACAACAATTCGTTTGGTGCCAAGCATGTTGTTTTATCTGTTGGTGGTGGTCAAACTAAATATATGCCAAAACTTAGTCGATCGCACAGACACGATCCGAGTGTGTCGATCGAAAACTAGACATTTAAGTAACTAGTCACTATCTCACGACTTAGCATTATGTCATTGATACCGATATCCGCAATTATGACCGAGATCCAGCAGCGACCAGGCTGGGAAGGTGTACGCGATTGGGGGTTAATCGTTCAGGCTTGGTCGGATTCGGTATCACCCGCTATTGCCAGCCGTAGCCGACCGAAATCCTTATCGAGAGAAGTGCTGACGATCGCCACCAATAGTGCTAGTCTAGCCCATCAATTAACTTTTGGGCGACAGGCACTCTGTCAGCAATTAAATACCCGATTGGCTATCCCGATTTTAGATTTACGCTTCGCACCTGTTGGCTATGCTAATTCAGCAGTACCCTCACCTACAGAAGCTGAGTCTATCGGGATAGACTCAGGCGAAATCGTGATTTGTTCCCATTGTAGTTGTCGCGCTCGTCAGGGAGAACTGCTCCGGTGGGGTGTTTGCCAGTTTTGTGCGATCGATTTAGGTATTCTTGGCGGACGCTTGATTAGATCCTAAATATCTTGCTTTAGGTAGATTGTGTAAATACACGACCATCCGCAAAATTTTTTTTACAAGTCAAATGATCAATATCGATCGGCTATCGATTCCTGGTTTTCAACGATCCCCGATAGTTTTAGGTAAATTTGTAGCAGGATTAACAATTAACAAATCGACTCCGTAAATGCACTGAACACTCCAATAAATGTATCTTTCCATAAACTGAATCTAAAGACAATATAAAATCCGAATTAGCTTGGGGATCGCTATAAGCTACACGGGAGTGAGGTTTGCTGCCACTTTTATCTAAATTGGCTACAGCCATAATAGTAAACAAGAGAGAATTGAATTTGGTGCTCTCCCAAAATGGTAACGCCGATGACTAACCAAAATTGTCTGACTTCTGCTTGTCGCCACTGTCGATTTTATCGGCCAGCGGGAATGCACGGAGGCGCATGTCAGCAACTTAATGTATCCGTTCAAAGTGACTGGAAAGCATGTCAGTTGGCTCTACCCGCATTTGCAACTATTTGGGACAACGGGGAAGAACTGGCTCATCGTCAAGCTGAAGTATCCCAAAGTATTTCTAACAAGCAACTCAACATCGTTGAGTTGGAGCTAGTCGATCTGTCGATTAATATTAATAATTAATTCATTTTCTTCGTCCTGGCTTGCAATCACCTCCGTCCCAGTGACATAATCACGTTAAAATTTACATGACTCGTTCTCGCTGGATCGCAGTTGGTAATCGCCAATGACAGAACCGATCGCCTCAATTACTTTACTACCAGCCACCGACGCGATCGAAGAAGGGGCTTGGCTCCAATTATCTCTCCAACAGTGGCTCGATCGTGAATTTATTCCCGAAGCCATTAATTCGATCATCGCTCGTCGCGCGGCACAGATCTACATTCGTCAGCGGATGGAAGGCGAAAATGACTTAGGTGCTCTCGTCATTGCGATCGTTACTGAAATGCAAGCATTTAATTTTCAAGAAAGCTTTTTTGGTGAATTCACCGTCGCTAACGCTGTCAGCGATCTCATTTTAGACAGTCTGGGCATCGATAATCGCTGCTGCGGGAATTAATTTAGTGAATAGGGGATAGCGAATAGTCAAATTCCCATCCACCTATCGACCATTTACCAGCTAGATTTAACTACACCAGGTAGTAAACCTTGGTGTGCCCATTCGCGGAGGACGTTACGAGATAGACCGAAATCACGGTAGTAACCGCGAGGACGACCAGTTACCCAGCAACGATTGTGCAAGCGGGTGGGTGCGCTGTTGCGAGGTAGTTGTTGGATTTTGCGGTGAATTGCGAATCTCGCTTGGGGAGTGGCTGCATTTCGGAACTCTTCCATCAGAGCTTCGCGTTTGTCCGCATATTTTGCCACTAGTTGCTTGCGGTTTTTCTCCCGCTCGATCATGCCTTTCTTTGCCATGTGTGTAAACTTCTCTTAATTACAGAAACTTGAGTTCGCTCTGGTTGTAATTGGGCTATCGCTACTGGCACACAATTACAAGAGTGCCAAACACTCTATCTTACATCAGATCGGTCAATTTGTCTATCATTTGGGCTGACTTGATGGCAGAATCGGAAAGTCACCAGGATGGAATATTCTAAGTTAAGTTTGAAACAGGAGCGTGACGCGCTGCACACCAGCTTCGATGTAGTGACTGATACTGATGTTAGGTAATCCAGATAGGAACGCCCGACTCACCAATTTAACTAGAGATTGCTCTCGGAATTGCCTGGGTAAGAGGGATTTGAGCGTGTGCCAATTGCCGTAAAGATAGCCAGTTTCAGTCGCCGTTAATAGTGTCTCAGCGCGTTGATAGCGATCGCTATCGAGAATAGACTGTCGATCGATTGCTTTGAGCGTAATATCCATCGCTTCGACAGAACTAGCCAAGATCGTATACTTGTCGGCGACTGTAATGTGTGCGCCGGAGACTTTGGCAATTAATTGAGTCGCATCGGCACTAGTATCGGTAATGAGTTTAGTCCAGCCAATGACTTGCTTGTCTTGCCAAGGCAACAAGCCAACATTATAGCCTGCCAGACTGGCTAATTCGTCAAAATGCGCGATCGCGGCATCGACTTGCGCTGGGAGGGTGCGTTCGGCAATAAATACCCAATCGACGATCTTTCGATTCGGGTTGGGAATGCCTGCTAGTGCGTATTCACCAGTTACCCAATTGAAGATATCTTGAGTTAAATCGATGCCAATTTGGTTACCAATCTCAACCTGAGTGCGATCGATCGCCTTTGTAATCTGTTGATTGGGGGAGAATATGTTGGTAAATTGCTGTTGCCAATGTTGCAAGTCTATTCCGGCGATCGCTATTGTACTCTGACGGGGGAGATATTTGAGCGCGCTAATTAAGGTCGCTGGTGCGGGTGTTGGCGGTGGAATTGTTGGCGTTGCGGCGATAGTCGGATACAATGCCAGATCAGCAATTAAGCCCTGTCGATCGATCCCCAGATTTAGTCCGACTACTTCATACTGTGCGCCTGGTTCTTTCCCAATCCAGCGGGGTAATTTGGAGAGCTGAGCGTAGCCCACGCCGATTTTATGATGATTATTGGCAGCTAGCACCGTTTGATAATCGGGGTTGTCTAAAATACTCAGATTACTGGCTTGAAGATTATTAATTGCTTCCCGCAGTACCTTGGGGTGGTTAGCAAAGGCAACATACTTATTCCCGACGATCGCACTAGCTAGCCGATCGCGTCTATTGTATCCAATCTTTACCCCTTGATAAGATTCAAACTTTAATCGCTGTTGGGCAACTTGTTTATCCCACCAAGCTTGAATTTTTTGGGTGCTAACTTGAGGCTTGCGGCTGCTAAATACAGCTAGATATCCTGGCTGAGAGCCATTCTGGGGCAGACGATCGAAATCTAGATCTGTAATGGCAAAGGTCATATCTTCACCCAGCCACGGAGCAATCTCACGCTGATAATCTAAGTGTAAGCGATCGGCTAACTGTTGTTCCCACTGACCGATCGCCCGATTTACGGTTTTTCTTTGGGCTGAAGGTGTCGCCAGACGATTGAGATTAGCTAAGTCGTCAGGATTGGCTAACAGCGAAATTACCGCAGGTGCTTTTTTTGCCACAAATATCACTGTTGCCGGTGGCTGGCTAACTGTTCGATTTAATAGTAGTAGCGATCGATGTTCGGATATCCACCCATAAATACTCATACCCACGATCGCACAGGCTATAACCCCCGTAATGATGGCAATAGTCAACGTTGGCGTAGCCTCTCCTAAAGAGAATCGCAACTTCATCAGTATTAGCCCTAGATCCGTTACTCATCAACCTTTATCCTAGCATTCGGTCGCAATCTAAGATCGTTCGCTACGCCGCTTGGATCTGCATTCAAATTTTTCAGCGGATTTTAGGCGAATTTTTTGATTTATTTTGATCGCTTATTGTGATAAGTTGGGTAGCATAAATTATAACCACAACTCTTGCCAACTAGAATACTTATAATATGGCGCAGTTTAAGCCTTCACATCATCTCGCGAGGCTTGCTAACTTGGCATCGACATGGCTTAAACTAAATTGTAGTGGAAGCCAGATAATTAATTTTCAACAGCAACTGAAACTTATTTAGCCAAAATCATTCATTATTCCTAAGTGAATAATCTTTGATCAGATCGCGGCGCAATCTCTACCCCGTGTCTCCATAGTCGAAAATTCTTGCCTGATTGGCAAGCAGTTTTTGCTGAAATAGTTTTGTCTTAACTTAATCACCCCATCTTAAATTTTGAATTGGTAGAAAATGCTCACTCTCGCTCCAGAATTTAGCTACCCTACGCTGCAACACCCCTACCGCCACGTTTGGGACTTTTGGTATCATTTTGACTCAGAAACCAAAATCTTTCATTTATTTTATTTGAATGCCGATCGCTCGTTAGTCAGTGACGATCGACATCATTTTAGTGCTCAGGTAGGTTATGCGACTACCACAGATTTTTTGACGATCGACTGGATTACCGATCGAGTATTGGGTGCCGATCCCCACGGATGGGATGATACGGCAATTTGGAGTGGAGATGTGATTAAGATTCAAGGTGGATTTTTGATGTTTTATACATCCAGAAATCAAGCAACGGATGACGGGATGACGCAAAACATTGGGGTGGCATTCACACATCATATCCAGAGTTTCGATCGCTGGTTTCGGATTCCGAATATTCGGATTCAACCTCAATCACCTTATGCACTGCGCCATGCACCTGAAGATACTACGATCCATGCTTGGCGCGATCCTTTTCTATTTTTGCACCAGCAACAGATCTACATGTTGTTATCCGCAAAAGATCCGACTAAACCATACGGCAAAAGAGGTGCAGTAGCTCTACTCAAAGCCAAGCATCATAGCTTCGAGCAGTGGGAATATTTACCGCCGATTTCTCAACCGGGCTACTATGCCGAGATGGAGGTTCCTCAGTTATATAAATCCGGCGAATCATACGCGCTGTTGTACAGTTCCTGGGCAAAAAATGACTTTGCACCGTCCACTCAACAAAGTGGTGGTTTGCATGGCTTTCTCTCTACCTCTCCGTTTAACTTTCCATCCCTAAATCCTCAAGTATATTTAGCTGAAACTGCTCAACTTTATGCCTGTCGAGTAATCCCCGAATTAAATGGGGAAATTGTCGGTTTCGATATTCGCACTGGAGGCATCCGGCGCAGTGGTGTTAAAACTGGATTGCAACATGTCGATCGAGATTTTGGCAGTCATTCGATCTCGATCTAAAAGTAGGCGATCGCAATTTAGAGTGGTTTCTGCGTAGGTATCCCAACTGCGCGGGGATAATATGGGTGAGTGTTTGCAGTTTTTTGGATGCAAATACAGTGGCGAATACTATTACTAATTGGGGTGGTGAATCGATCGACTTTGATGATTTCACCACCTAGTTTTCCAGCAGCTATTTCTAGACTGATTGCCTCTTCATCTGTCCAATTCCCCCGATAAAGAATTGCTGTCCCACCGATTTTGACTAAAGGCAAGGCATATTCAGCACAAATATTTGCACTAGCGACTGCGCGAATCAGGGCAAGATCGTAATGATGACGGTGTTGAGATTGCTGTCCGATTTCTTCAATTCGACTGATTAAAGGATGAATGTTTGTCAAGCCGAGTTCTGGAGCGATCGCCTGAATAAATCCGACCTTTTTAGCTGTAGAATCAACTAATGTGAGTTGCCAATTAGGTCTAGTGATCGCCAGTGGTAAGCCAGGAAATCCAGCTCCAGTACCGATATCGATCGCATGAAGTGGCGCAATGGTAGTAATTAAATCTCCAACACCTCGAATCGAATCCCACAAATGTTTTTCCCAGAATTCTTCGGGTTCAGTAATTCTAGTCAGATTTAAGTTTTGATTAGCAGTTACGACTGCTGTGTATAAAGATTCTAATTGTAACTGCTGCTGCTCGGTCGGCACCCAATTAATTGTCGATCTCCAAATGTCATCCAGATTTGGTAGGGAAATCGAGGTTGGTTGTGATATTGGATTCATGTTTAGATAGATAGTTAGATTTAAAGATAGAACATTTGTAGCGACTATCTCAAGCGTCAATTGATCGACAATATTATTTTCCGTTAAATTACACCCCCGTCACCGCTTTCGCTCCCACTCAAATATCTTGGGGATCTATACCCAGTTCTCGGAGTTTGGCAGCAAGTTTATCTGCTCGTTGTTTTTCTAGCTCCGCTCGTTGTTTTTCTAGCTCCGCCCGTTGTTTTTCTAGCTCTGCTCGTTGTTTTTCTAGCTCCGCCCGTTCCTCTCCAGTCAGTAGTAAGTCACCGTTACTATCCCACCAGCGCAACCAAGGCAAAGTTTGATTATCTATCTGCCCTTGCCAGATGCCTAGCTCTACACCGAGGGTTGGAATTGAATAGTGACCGAGCTCGTTTGCACTCAATCTCTGATATTGCTGGGCAACTAATTCATAGACTTCGACCGATGCTTTCTGCACTTCATAGATCGCATAAAACGGAATGCGAATTGCCTGTTCGTAAACCCAAAATTTTCCAGCTTTGGCTTCTGGATTGAGGAAAGGAGAGGTGGCATCACGCTCTTCGGAGCCATCCCCAGACACAAATTCGATCGCGATTAGGGGCGCAACAATCTCTTTCCACATCACATAAGAGCGACGATACTTGCCATCCAGTAACGGAGCTACATTCGGGACATAAAACCAGTCTGGTGCTTCCGCCCCCCGCTCTGGCGGCTCAATCGATCGCCAATAAATGCCGGAGTCTTGACCGATACAGTAGCGTCCGTCTGGATGCAGTTGTTCCAGCACTGGGCGAAGAGAACTAGTTAGCAAGATACTCTGGGGATGTTCCTGAAAATTTTTCACAAATGTCCCATCCGACTCAGGTAGCTGGGTATGATCTGGTAATGATAGCGTCGGTGGCGATTGGGCAATGGTCATACAAAATGCCTGTAAATCCAGAAAACCTTAGCTTAATCATAACAAATCTAGTTTTCTCCTGTGTTTCAACACTTCAGATTGAAAAGTTCGTCCACTCGAAATACTCATTAATCTACAACCTCTTTTAGTTCACCGAGATCGATCTTCCAACATTTATCGGCAATTGCTAATAAATCACCCGCATCGTGGGTGACAATTAATAGTGTCCATTCCTGCTTGAGTTTGGCGAGGAGACTCACCAATTGCTGACGCATCGACCAATCTAAGCCGGCTGTCGGCTCATCTAACAGCAGTAAATTGGGCTGTCTGATTAATTGGACAGCCAGAGCTAGACGGCGTTGCTGTCCACCGCTGAGGGCATGAGGTGACGTATTCAAAGGGGTGTCAGCTAAACCGACAGCGGCGAGGGCAGATTCTACCCGTTCAGCACCCAGTTCGGGATGTCCTAATCGCAATTCTTCCAAAATTGAGTTGGTGCAAAAATGCCGTTCGGGGAATTGAAATACCAACCCGCCCAATTGTTGCAGATGTTCGGGAGTTAAGACGCGATCGCGCCAATATACGCCCCCACTGGTGCCACTTGCCAATCCCGCTAAAATTTCGAGTAGGGTACTCTTCCCCGAACCGCTAGGTCCAATAATCAGTCCTAATTGCTGAGGTGGTAGTTCTAAGTTGAGATCCTGAAGAATCGAGCGTTCGCTTGCTGGGGGATGGTATGAGAGATGTTTGAGTTTGAGCATAATAAATTATGATTGCCGTTGCTGTTGTCTTTGGGGTTGGCGTAGCCTCTGCCTAAGCAGAAGCCTATCGGAGATAATCTATGCACTGGAACATCCGATTGTAAATCGCGTCCCGGCATCATAGTGGATGGCAATCTCCTCTATAATTTCGCATAACAGTAATACTGAGGAACCCATGAAATTTAACTTATCTGCAAATACTCTCCTCACTTTCGCTGGTGGAATCGCTCTGACTTTAGGAGCGATCGTTGCACCGTTAAATCAGTTTAACCCAACCATTGACTCGGCAATCGCGGGGAAGAAGCCAGCCACTCAGCCAGCTAAACAAAATAGCAATATGGTATTCCCTACTACTGGTGTAAATAAAGCCAAACAGGGTTCTAATATTGAACGAGCAAAGCAAGCGATGTTTAGGGATGGTGACTATCTTCAAGCCAAAAAGTACCTTGATGCCGCTCGCAGTAGTGAGCCGAATGAGCCGCTAGTTTATGCAATGAGTACCCTCTACCCATTTAGTGCGGGAAATCTGGAGCAGGTAAAAATTTACAGCGAACAGACTTCCCAAGCTGGTAAAAAGTTGATGAGTGTTAATCCAGTGCGCGGCAATCTCTATCAGGGGGTAGGTGGCGCAATTGGTGCAGCTTATGAGATGAAGAAGAATGGGGCATTGGGTGCGCTGAATAAGCTTCAGGAAGTATTTAGATATATGGATGCCGCTAAAAAGCTCAGTCCTAACGATCCCGAACTGAATCTGATTAAGGGTTATATGGATTTACTGCTTGCCGTAAATGTACCATTCTCCGATACAAATCAAGCGATCGATCAATTGAAAAACGCCGAGCCTAAATATCTAGCCTATCGGGGAATTTATATCGGCTATCGGGACTTGAAAGAGTATGATAAAGCGATATCGGCGATTAGTACGGCGATCAAACTTGCCCCCAACAATCCCGAATTGACATATTATAAAGCCCAAATTTTGGCGATTAGGGGGAGAGAAAATAAGTCATCAGGTGATAATGACCTCCGCGAGTCGATTAAACTATTTGAATCTGCCTATCAAAAACGCGATCGATTATTGACATCCACCATCGTCCAAATCCTGTCCGAACGCTGTCAGGCAAAGAGTGCCCTAAATAAAACAAATACTGATGGTTGTTGGGGCTTTGAAGAGCAACTCAAACGAGATAATGTTAATGTTGTTGTCGGGCCATCTAAGTTACCACCATTGAATTAGTCGATCGACAATACAATATTTAAATTTCATTGTTTACTGCTATGCTGTCAAGTAAATTATTTTGAGAGAGTTATCATTTAATGATGGACGAAGTAAGTAACAATTCTGAAATCGACAGATTAATACCTCCCGAAATTAAAAATGATGAATTTTATGCAATTATCCAGAAAATTGCTAGAGAAGAAAATATTCAGACTGTTCTAGAAATTGGATCTTCTTCTGGTGAGGGAAGTACCGAAGCCTTTGTGACTGGATTGAGGGACAACCCCAACCACCCATTTTTGTACTGTATAGAGGTGTCACAATCTCGATTTACTGAGTTGAATTTACGCTATCAAAATGATGATTTCGTAAAATGCTATAATGTCTCTTCTGTATCGGTAGATAAATTTCCCGATCAGCAGCAAATAATTAATTTTTATCAAAATACTCTCAATAATCTCAAGTCTTACCCTGTCGAACAAGTCTTAGATTGGTTGAAACAAGATATTGATTACGTTAATAATTCTGGACTATCTGATAATGGAATTGCTAGGATTAAACAAGAAAATCGAATTGGTTATTTTGATGTAGTTTTAATCGATGGTTCGGAATTTACTGGTAGTGCGGAATTAGCTGAAGTTTATGGAGCAAAATATATTTTCCTCGATGACATTACTACCTATAAAAATTATGCCAGTCATCGTCAGTTACTTGCTGATTCTAACTACACACTATTGACAGAAAATGCCTCTTTGCGCAATGGATACTCAGTATTTAAAAAGATCGAATCAGAGAGTGACGAGTTTTTGTCAGTTCAAGAACGATCCGAACGAATTTTAGTTAAAAATTATGTTCGACAGGGCATGATAGTTTTTGATATTGGAGCCAATATTGGAGATTATTCTTTAATGTTAAGTAAACTTGTCGGCAGTGCTGGTAAAGTTTATTCCTTTGAGCCAGCATCCATTACTTTTGATAAATTGAAACAGCGGTTAAATAAAAATAACTGTCAAAATGTATATCCATTTCAATTTGCTGTTTATTCTGAGAATACGCAGATTGAATTCAATGAATTTCCTGATAATTTTTCTGTGTGGAACAGTATTGGGAAACCAGCAATGCTAGATCCAGAGGGATCGGGAAAATATATTCCAATCATTAGAACAGAAATAGTTGAGGCGATAAGGTTGGATGATTTTTGCGAAGCTCAGCAAATTCGATCGATTGACTATTTAAAAATCGATGTAGAGGGTGCTGAAAGTGACGTACTTCAAGGAGCTATTAATTTATTAACGACGAAATCAATTCAATTGATTCAATTTGAAATATCTCAAGCAATGCTAGATGGTTTGAATCGCCAAGCTCGATCGACATTCAATATATTAATCGAGAATGGTTATGAATGTCATCAAATTTTGACTAACGGTGAAATTGGTGAACAGGTTTCCAATTCTAACTCATTTTACGAAAACTATATCGCATTTCCAAAACTACCCGTTAACTTTTTTACTATTGTTCTAAATGGTCAACCATTTATCAAATACCACATTGATATTTTTAAACAATTATCATTTGAATGGCATTGGCATATTGTTGAAGGCGTCGCAGATTTAAAATATGATACTAGTTGGAGTCTAGATCGTGGTGGACAGATTAGCGATCTCCTTCACAATCATGGACTTAGCAATGATGGCACTACTGAATATTTAGATGAACTCGCCCAACTTTATCCGGAAAATGTAACTATCTATCGTCAACCAGCCGGAGTTTTTTGGGATGGGAAACGGGAAATGGTCAATGCACCACTTAAAAATATTCAGAAAGAATGTTTACTTTGGCAGGTGGATGTAGATGAACTCTGGACATTAGAGCAATTATCAAATGCCCGCCAAATGTTTATTAACCATCCTGAAAAAACAGCCGCTTATTATTGGTGTTGGTATTTCGTCGGTGAAAACCAGATTATTAGCACTCGGAACTGTTATGCCCAAAATCCTCAACAGGAATGGCTGCGAACTTGGCGATTTAAACCTGGGGCATTCTGGGCTGCTCATGAGCCACCCAGCCTAGTACAGACTTTAGCTGATGGACAAAATCAGGACATTGCAGCAGTCAATTCTTTCTCACATCAAGAAACTGAAAGTAAGGGTTTAGTTTTTCAACACTTTGCCTATGTAACCCCAGAGCAATTGCAGTTTAAAGAGCAATATTATGGTTATCAAGATGCAGTAATTCAGTGGGAGAAATTACAACAACAAGAAAACTTTCCAGTATTTCTTCGTGACTATTTTAGCTGGGTAGGAGATGAAACTCAAATCAATAAAGTTGATGTAATCGGGATTATACCGATCGCTCAGAAACAGAATGATACTTGGGAGTTTCTTCAATCAGTAAAGATTGACAAGGAAATTGATAACGTTCAATATCTTCAGCCACTAACTTCACAGGCATTGCGCGAAGAACTCGATCGAGTTCGCCAAGAATTGAGTGATGCTCAAGCTAAGATAGCTTCAATGGAAAATACAAAATTCTGGAAATTACGCGAGCAGTGGTTTAAATTCAAAAAAATGTTTCGAGTTAATAAATAATGTAAATTATATGCCGAAAAAGTGGTGAATATGTATTTGATTAGTTGATTTTTTTGGATTGTACAATATTAAATCATTCCTAAAATTCTTTTCAATCTAAACCATTGTTGACGCAGTTGCCAAAATTTAGTATTTTCCATTGAAGCAATCTGCTTCTGGGCCGCAATTAGTTGAGCTTGAGTAGTAGTTAATTGTTCTTGAATAGAGGTTAACTTTTGTTGGTGATACCGAAATTCCGCCCAGGATAATTTAGGTGATGGTTGCAATATACCAGATTGGATAGCTGAATGAGTATCAAGCAGTACTTTGGCGATTATCTCAGCCATTTTCTGCCAGGAAAAATATTTTGATCGAGCCAATCCTGCGGCAATTAATTGAGAACGTACTTCTGGCTGCTGTACTTGCAACAAGGCTAAAACTAATTCTATTACATCAGTTTCGCTGATATAAATAGCGGCATCACCAGCAACTTCTGGTAATGAAGAATTTCGGCAGGTAATTATCGGACAACCACAAGCCATCGCTTCGAGAATTGGTAAACCAAATCCCTCATATTGAGAAGGATAGATGAGCGCAATTGCTCCAGAATATGCTGCTTGTAAATCTCGATCGCTTAAAGATAATTGATGAACTTTCATGCCGACAATGAGATCGGCTAATTCGGTTTCTAACTGAGAATTTCCACCCACACAAACGATCTCAAACTGTTCGCGATCGGGTAATTGAGACAACGCACGAAAAGTATGAATTCCATTTTTGTATCCATCCAGTCCAACTCGATCGCCAACAATAATAAAATATGGTTGAGTAATCTGCTGGGTAATGCAAAATTGCTCGATTTGTGTCTCCAGGCTAGGGGTAAAAAGAGGATCGATCCCATTGAGCGCGACTGTAATTGTCTCCGGGGCAACTTGTGGATAGAAACGATGTAAATCTCGCGCAGTATTTTCAGAGATGGCAATGTACCGAGCTGCATAGCAAATTGCATAGCTTTTTTCCTGCCAAACGGCGGCAGTTAAATTTGTACCAATTGCCTCTGGAATCAGATCGTGAATGAGTAAAATTGCTGGCGTAGAAATGGGGGTAGTATAATAGGTAGAAATAAACAAATCTGCTTGGTATCGATCGCATATTTCCTGTAAGAGAAAGGAATCTTGGGCAGCATTGGACTCTTCATATCCATGAATTAGCTGGTAGTTTATTCCTGGAATCTGTGGTGCAGTACCATCTCGATCGAGTAAGATTAAATGCTTGGCAAATCCAGTCTCAACCCACTCTTGTAATAAACTCCGCCATACTCTAGCAATTCCCAAGTTTGCAATCTGAAAGAATACGCCATCAATCAGAACTGTTGGGGTTATTTTTTGAATTTGGCTGATGTTTATTTGCAATATACTTGGCTGTGAACTATCGCTCATTATATAATTGTTTCACTTTTTAGAGTTCATCTACATTAACTTTAAATTTGCCCCTTTATCTGTAACCAGATTCGGCGAAGACGAATTCGGTACTCTTTATAGAGAGGAAACATTGTTGATAAAGTTTGAGGGGATTCAAGGATCTTAATCTTTGATTGATACCCTTTCATCAAATCTAAACAAGCGGCAAATGCCTCGGTATAGTTGCTATCAGAATCAAGTTCGGCAAACCGTCGATCGATCTGTTCTCCTGCCGCTAAAGATTGCCAAATCCACTCATCCATCTGCTCATTAATAAAATGCTGAACTTGACGAGCAGAGTTTTGACGCATCTGAAGTTGAGTTTTTGGCTGTGTGACATAAGCAACTGCCGTGCGAAAACTCACTGGATCGTAATCTGCTACTGTGCCGATTTGCAACCGCTCGACGAATCTAGCCGCTGCTGTATTTTGGCTACCTAACACGATAATTGGTGTATTAGAGGTAGCCATAACAAAGGGAATGCGACTGGGTAAACTCAACAATGAAGTTGCATGATTATCATCTCGCCCATCAAGAGTACCTGAAGGTACTACCACATAGGGGTAGTTGCGTAAGACAGCGGCGACTTCCCTCTCACTAGGTAAAAAGCCTCGTTCGTTAATTCCGTCAGCGATAAGTTGAGATCGATCTCCCAGATTCCAATCTGCGCCAGAATTACCATACCAATCGAGTTGCACCCCGGCTTCTTTAGTCATATTTCGGAGTAGTTGGAACCACTGAGGACTCCAAATATTTCCAATAATTGCCCCAGTTTGATGCTGTATTGGTGCGGCGACTGTGACCGCAGATGAAAAGGCTGAAGGGATCTCCGTATTTACTAAA
Organism: Chamaesiphon sp. VAR_61_metabat_425; assembly: GCA_031425415.1. Lineage (GTDB taxonomy): Bacteria > Cyanobacteriota > Cyanobacteriia > Cyanobacteriales > Chamaesiphonaceae > Chamaesiphon. The sequence goes on from JANPJH010000193.1 coordinate 15,523, forward strand.
CTAGCAGGAATAACTGGGGGGGCAAAATAGATTTTCTGTTTGTATTTGGCGGTATAAACATCTCGCATTTCCGAAGAAATCGCCAGCCTTAATGTAGATTTTGCCAGCAGCTCTGACATAATTTTGTCAGGAATACCATCAGCTAATATGTTTTGATCGTCCATTAAATATGTACAAATTTGCGCGCCAAATATCTCCTGAATAGCCAGAGCCATAAAGACTTCTTCGCTATGATAGGGGATGCACAATACCCGCTCGATCGTATGTCCAGCCAATGCCTGCTGAACTTTGTTAAAAATCTCCGCTCGTGATAGTCCGATTGTCCCCAAGAAATAATCAAATTTGCAAAATGAATGATCGCCTCCATATATATTTAAAGACCGAATTGAAATCATATTTGAGCGGTCTTTAAATATCCGTTGTAATAGAATACCTACCCCATGTCGATCGTTAATTTCTACGGCATTAATGATTACATCGGCATCTGTCAGGGTAGATTGAGTAACGGTCATGTCTAAATTTGTATAGAGATGGAAGATGGAAGATGGGAGATGGGAGTAGCTGGAACGCCGTAAGAGAGTACTAAATGCCAGTATTTCCTACCCTCTACTCGCACTAACAACTAGTAGTAACTGGGAACTTGCGTTACTAGATTCCTCTAGTAAATATTTCTGCTAGTACCACATTAGAAAATAATAACCCCTCTGGATCGGATAGTCGCAACCGTCGATCGAGATCGTCTCCGCTGTTCACGATTTCCACCCACCCTTGTTCCTGATATCGCTGCACACATTTTAATAGACTATCTAATTTGCCTCTGCCAAACTGAGATTCGATCGAGTCTAGCCTTACACCTTCTGCCAATCTTAAGCCCAACATCAAGGTTTCTAAAAACCGATCGACCTCAGATGTTGATTCTATGTGCCAATCACACCCATTCGCAATCCATTGATAGTATTTATCTGTCGTGCGGGGACGGGTGAAGCGATATCCTTCTAAATAACTAGCCGCGCCCATGCCGAAACCATAATACGGTAGATTGTGCCAGTAGGTGAGGTTGTGGCGACACTGATAGTTCGATCGAGCATAGTTAGAAATCTCATAATGATCGTAACCAGCCGCTGTTAATATTTGTTGCGCGGTGCGATACATTTGGGCGGTCGTTTCATCGCTAGGTAAGGGTGTATCGCCTGGCTGATACTGCTTGGCAAATGGTGTTTGAGCTTCGACGATTAGGTCATAACAGGAAATATGATTGGGTTTGAGTTGAATAGCTGCTTGTAGTGAAGCTGTCCAATTAGTGAGAGTTTGTTGTGGTAAGCCAGAAATCAGATCCAAACTCCAATTAACTATACCCGCTTGGTGAATTAAGTCCACAGCATGGTAAATATCGGCTACGGTATGCGATCGACCGCATAGTTGCAACAGATGCTCCTGAAATGTTTGCACCCCAATGCTCACCCGATTTACCCCCATTTGGCGATAGCCCTGAAGTTGGGCGAGATCGAAGGTACCCGGATCGATTTCCATCGAGATTTCTGCACCACTGGCAATCCCAAATTTATTGTCTAACCAGGTCAGAATTTGCTCTAGTTGATCTACGGTGAGTAAAGAAGGCGTACCACCACCAAAGAAAACAGTTGCCAAGGGTTGATGGTAATTCAATTGAGCCGCAATCTCGCGCCCCAATTGTTCCACATAGAGCTGGATATTACCAGAATTAGCCCCAGTCTTGCGATCTCCCACCACAAACACCGGAAAGTCACAGTAATAACACCGCCGCCGACAAAAAGGGATATGAATATAAGCAGCAGTAGACATTGAGTTGGGAGTTGGGAGTTGGGAGTTGAGAGTTGCTGTACCACCTTATGGAAGTTGGGATTGGAGGTCAGGAGAACAGGGAATTTTTTATTTCTTTCCCTTTACCCTTTGCCCTTTACCCTTTACCCCTACCCCCTATTCCCTAAATAACCGATCGACAGCGGATATAATGGTGAGCGAGAGATCTATCACCCGATCGGGAGCTTACCCATGCTCGACTTCACTATTATTCTTCTACTAATCCTCGGAGCCGCAGGGATTGGCTATGGTATCGTCGATATCTTGCCGAGTCAGATGCTGACACAAGTCACCAACCCAGAAGGTTTACGCATCGTCACCGCCGGGTTCGGAGCAGTGTTTGGCGGGATTTTTGGCGCGATCGTCAAAACCGCATACCGTCGATTGGAATCGGAAGTGCGAGGACTGCCTGTAGATGTGTTGTTAACTAGGGCTGTGGGCTTGGTCGTGGGGTTACTGATTGCCAATCTTATGCTAGCACCGATCTTTCTATTACCGATACCCTTGGAATTCTCATTTCTCAAACCCCTGTTTGCAATTTTGGGTAGTATCATGTTTTGCTATCTGGGGGTGACTTTAGCCGATACTCACGGCGGGGCATTTCTGAGGTTGATTAATCCCCAAAATGTGGAAACAATGTTAGTTGCTGAGGGCACTTTGAAAGCGATCGCGCCAAAAGTGATCGATACTAGCTGCATCATTGACGGGCGGATTGAGGAGTTGTTAAATACAGGGTTTGTTGAAGGACAAATTTTAGTGCCGCAGTTTGTAATTCAGGAATTGCAAACCTTGGCAGATGCTGCAAACGATATGAAACGGACTCGCGGACGGAGAGGTTTAGATATTTTGAATCGGATGAAAGATGGTTTTCCCGATCGAATTATCATCCACCCGATCGATTATCGGGAGATCGATACTGTTGATGCCAAATTAGTCCACTTTGCTAGTGAAATTCACGCAACTTTACTCACTAATGATTATAACCTTAGTAAAGTTGCCAATCTCCAAGCTGTTTCGGTCTTGAATGTTAATGATTTAGCTCAGGCAGTTCGACCAATTTATATGCCTGGAGACTGTCTAGAGATTAAGGTAATCAAAGATGGTAAAGAAGCCGCTCAAGGAATTGGCTATCTCGATGATGGCACGATGGTAGTAGTTGAAGAAGGTCGCAAATATGTAGGCGGCGAACTCCGCATTATCGTCACTTCTGCGCTCCAAACTTCCGCCGGACGGATGATCTTTGCTAAACCTTATGCTTCAATGATGGCATGAAAAACTGCGATTTACTCGATTGTGAAATGTTGCTTACGCTGCCGCATAGAATTCGAGGAGAGTTTCAAAGCATGACTACCAAATTTTGCTCAGATCCAGTATGAAACCTGGCATGACTTCATTACAGTCGATTGAAGTAGGAGAGTCATATATTTCGGGATCTTGTCCTGGTCGATAGATTTCCACCTGCTTATTTTTTGGATCGAGCAGCAGACACATTCGCACCCCATTTGTTCGATACTCTTCCATCTTCTCCCGCAGAGTTTTCAGGCTATCGGTCTTCGATCGTAGTTCTATCGCAAAATCGGGCACAACTTCAGGGAAAGCAATATCGGGAGAAATACCTTCAAGTTTAGACTTTTCAATCCAGGTTACATCTGGCGATCTAACTGCACCATTTGGTAAAGTAAAGCCGCCTGATGAGTCGAATACTTCACCCAAATCGACTCGTTCATTCCACAGGTCAACTAGACTATTTAACTTTGAATTTCGTTTAGAACTTTCCCATCCTGCTGGTGCCATTGTAATTAATTGTCCGTCTTTTGTTAGCTCTAGTCGCAAGTCTGGATTGTCTTGACATAGCTTCTCGAACTCCTCATGAGTAACGTGAAGAGTAATCCGATGAACATCTAACAACAATGGTTTTTCTAAAGATTGCATTGGCTACTTACTTCCCGTCTAATTTATATGCCTGGTGACTGTCTAGAAATCAAAGTGATTAAAGATGGTAAAGAAGCCGCCCAAGGAATCGGCTATCTCGATGATGGCACAATGGTAGTAGGGGCAACACCACAGTCATCCAACACCAGATCAGGGTAATGAGATTATCTATGAATGGATCGATCGGGTTGAACAAAGAGCAAGAATGAAGAAGATTGTGGCTAACCGAAAGGCTCAAATACAGCTTGTCGTGTAACTGACTTGTCAACTTCGATCGTCCAGTTGTGAATCCTGCGCCTCAATGATGGCGTGAACTATTGCCCTCGTTTCAACATCAAGACTGGATTTTTTGACGAATTAATTCTTCTGTTTCTTCGATTCCCTCTGGACTAAAAGGCACTGAATACCAAGTTGCCGATTCATCAGGGGAACGTCGATAGACAAAAAGCTCTTGAATGGCTTCCTCGTCGGTTCGATGCTCTTTAATATAGGTTCTCAATTCTGCATTGGTCATTTGTTGATAATTGGGCTTCATACAAACCTCCACTTACCTTGCGAGTTAATAACAATCTGTAAATCATCTGATGTTAAAATAAAAATCTCTTGTTTAGATGCATCAAACCGAAATAAAGTGATATCGCGAAAAAAATTAGAGAGCGAATGACACAAAAGTACACTCATTCTAGACTGTTCTAATGTAGGCATGGTATTAGTTTAGCATTATTTTTGATTGCGGTAGTCTGACAAACTGAGTCATAAGTTATGATCCAACTAATCCGACTCCGTAGACACTCTATGACTTACCTCACTATAACTCTACCGGAACCACTGAAAGATTATGTAGACCGACAGATAGCCAGCGGTACCTACAACACTCCTGATGAGTTTGTAGCGGCGTTGATCGAACAAGAACAAGAACGCCAAGCAAAAAGTCAATGTCTTGTTGAGATCTACACTCCAAGAAAACAAGAAGGTCGAAGCCACAGATGAGTGATGGGAAAAACAGCATCAGCAGCTAAGTGAGCAATTCCCCTCTCAATTATGAACCGCCGCATCTTAAACTACTTTTTACAGTAAACACTAATATCAAGTGCTGGATAATAGCGTTTATTCATAAGAGATGGATTGAACCAATCGAGTTGTAGCTCTACTAAACTATTTTCAACTAATTTTGCATTCGCAAGAACTATTCCTTGTATCTTAGATCTTTCTTGATAACTAAGTTTGTCGAGTGTCTGATTATTATATTTTTCCTCGATTATTTTTGGATTCAGATAATGCCACATTTTTTCGTCATCTTTTAAAACATCGATATTTAAGTAAGACTTTTGACTCCCATAAGTAGCCAAATAAGTTAGATCATTTTTAATTATTTCTTGAGTAATAACCTTAAAAGCCTCTAGTTTTTCATAATTAGTATATGGATTAGCTGTAATTATTAATGGAGCATTTTGACCAACACAATTTGATATATCAGTTACCATTGATTGAATACTACTTGCATAAATAGCCGTAGCCTGGAAATGCTTTTTTGTATTGTTAATTTGCAGAGCTATACATATTACGACAACAAATATTAGAGCTTTTAAAGTTAATTTTTGGATGTGACTCGTAAATAAACTGGATTGTTCTCTAATTTTTGAAATTGGATAAAAGGTTAATAACGATCCGCCGATCGTAGCAGGAAGATAGTAATGATCGTTCATTCCTGTTTTATTGTAGATGATTAACTGTGGAATAATTATTAATGAAATTAAAATATAAAAATAATTGGACGGTGGCAGCATAGCTGCCACCGTCCAATTTACTCCGCTTTGTTTTGTCTGATAAATTAGCCTGGAATACAACACAAAAAATACAATGTTAACTAAAGTTGCCAGTCGAAATATTATGTTGCCTTTTAAAGAATTAAATAGATTAACTATAGACAATGTATTCTGGTCGATTTCTGCATAACCTGGCCCAGTTATATTCTTGACTTTAATGTATGCGATAAACATCACAAAAACACTAGAAATGAACAGAATATTATATTTGTTCCTTATAAAAGATTCTCTCAAGGAAATAGAATTTTTTTTGCTCAAACTCCAAACTTTAAACAAGCACAATGCAGGTAGCATGAGAATACATGCTTCTTTATTAAGAGCAGCTAGTAATGAAAAAGTAGAAAATAAAATATTGGATATGATTTGTACTCTATTGCTTTTACTATTGATGGATGCAAATAATAAGGCAAGAGCCAGGAAAAAGGTGGCAGTAGTTTCTGGGGTACCAAATCTAGCATAGGTAGAAGCTTGATGCCCAAAAACTACGAGTGCAGCGAATCCAGCAGATTCAATATTAGAAAAATTTAGACTTACATTAAATAAGAATTGTAGTTTAGAGTAGAGAGTGTTGTCAACTCTTCACATAACCTTGAACTAGGCAGTCAGTGCCAATTTGTTGCCAAGTTACTCGTTCTAATACTAGAGCTTCATTCATCGATCGAATCCCCAAATCACCAACAGGTGAAGGTGCGATCCTCCCGCCGACAATTTTGGGGGCGATAAAGGCTAATACCTTCTGAATTGCTCCATCAGAGATCGCACTAGCAGCCAGAGTACCACCACATTCCCACAGGACGGAGAGAAAACCGCGATCGTATAAATGTTGCATGACTTGAGCAGGCTTGAGCGTGTCTAATTCTAATATCTGTACACCTCGATCGCGTAATTGTAACTGCATCGCTGGATTTGCCCCTGTCTGTGTCACCACTAAAGTTGGTGCAATGCTGGTATCCCATAAAATCGCGTCCGTGGGTACATCTAATTTCTGAGTCATCACAACTCGGAGCGGATTGGGTGTATCTGGTTGATGACTAGTCAGATGTGGATTATCCTGTCTGAGCGTATTTCCGCCAATAATTACCGCATCACAACCTGCACGAAGATGATGAACATAGTGGCGGGAAGTTTCGCTACTCACCCAGGTACTATGACCGCTATCGGTGGCAATTTTGCCATCTAGAGTCATCGCATATTTCAAAATGCCCAGGGGACGATGATGGAGGATGCGCTGGACAAATCCCTCATTTAACTCTGCACAAGCGGCTGCTTCTACCCCCACAACTACCTCAATTCCCGCCTGTTCGAGTGTGGCAATGCCGCCCCCAGCAACCAAGGGATTAGGATCTACCATCCCGATGACTACTTTTTTTACACCCGCTGCAACTACCGCTTGGGAACAGGGTGGAGTTCTGCCATAGTGGTTGCAAGGTTCGAGACTGACATATATCGTCGCTCCTCGTGCCCTCTCGCCTGCTTCCCGCAGCGCAAACACTTCGGCATGAGGCTGTCCCGCGCCAGGATGAAAGCCTTCACCGACGATCTCCCCATCTTGAACCACTACAGCACCAACGAGCGGGTTAGGGGCAGTTTTGCCCCAAGCTTGTTTAGCGAGAGACAGACATCTTTGGATCATCTCTCGATCGAATTCTGTGAATTTCATCATGCCCCAATTTTGCGGAATACCGATCTCTGCTGGTGTAGTTTAATCAAAAAGCAGCCATGGTAAGTATATGTCGAACATTCGAGCTAGGGTAACAATTACGGCATTATTAGTTCTGAGTAGTGGCATTGTGGGAATAGATGCCCGCTCTCCCGTTAACGCTAGAGAGCAAACATCCACCGCTGAAATTACCCGATCTCGATCGCCCGGATATCCAGAAATCGAGCGGTTTTTAAAAATCAACGAGGCTGAAATGGCGAGATTGCGTACTCAAGTGGACAATCCACGTTGGCAAAAGTTAAATCAAACCCTCGATCGACTCTGCAAGCAACGTGATTGTTATGCTTCTCGCCTATTTTGGCATACCGATCTTGCCACAGCTAAACAAGCTGCACAAGCCAGCGGCAAACCGATTCTATCCCTCCGGCTGTTGGGAAATCTGGATGAAGAATTGAGTTGTGCCAATAGTCGCTTTTTTAGAATTACCCTCTACTCTCACCCCGAAATTGCACAGTTGTTGCGCGATAAATATATCCTCCACTGGCAATCCGTGCGCCCTGTGCCCAAAATTACGATCGATTTTGGCGATGGTCGCAAAGTTCAACAGACAATTACCGGAAACAGCATCCATTATATCCTAGACAAAGATGGACAACCGATCGATGCTCTCCCCGGATTATATGCCCCTCAAGCTTTTAAACGTCATCTCACCCAAGGGGCAGAATTTGTCGCTAAATACCACCAATTAGCTGCCCCGAAACGTAAAGAGGCGATCGAGCAATATCATCAAACTCAGCTTACGAGTCTCCAAGCCAACTGGAAACAAGATCTAGATAAATTAGGCATTAATGTCCCGTTACCAAAATCGTTGGCGAGCCTACCGGAGGTAATCGGATCGTTTAGCAATCCCCCCACCGCCGCCGAAGCCGCACCAATTGCCGTATCTAAAATGGCGATCGAATCACCGATGCTCGAACTCAGTCGCGCCTTCTCTCGCCGCAGCGACATCCTCAAACGAGCCACAGACGATCCCCTCTGGGTCAAACTCGGCGAATTGCACCAGGAAGATGCCAGATTAGCCGAAAATAGTCGAGAACTCATTCGCCGCAAACAACCCCAGTTAGCCAGCCTCAATCGTCAAGATCGAGGGACGAATCAAGACCCCATCCCCGAACTAGTCGATAGATTTCAAAAGTTAATCGCGATCGATAGTATCCGGAACGAATACCTCCTGCACAGCCAAATTCATCAATGGCTGCTCGGATCGCGATTTGCGCCAGTAGATGTCGAGAGCTTGAATACAAGAGTGTACGACCAATTATTTCTCACGCCTAAAAGCGATCGCTGGTTGGGCTTGATGCCAGGAGATGGCTATACTGGAATCAATCGAGATGGCATTATCCAGAAATAACGGAAGTTCTGTAGTAGTATTCTGTAGAGCGAGCAATGTCCGCCCTACGTTTCTTCAGTCGCGGGCGGGTGATGAGCACAGCAAATATTCTTAACCCAAACTAACATTATTGCTACTCCTGCCGATCGGTTTGAATGCTAATCAGATTAAATTTGAGTAAATAGGTTAAAGTCGTCATCACCTCGATCGAACTGCGATCGGGATAAAGCTGAATAACTTCGCCGATCGAGCTTGCACCGCGATCGGTTAATGCTTGCAGCAAATTGGCAATTTTGGGGGCAGACATCCGGCGATCGCTACCAAAGCGAGTAAGGCGATTTTGCCCCAGCTCTGTCAGCAACTCTGGGGTAACTGGGCTACCAATTGTGACGACTAAATCTGTCGTCAACATCGTTGTCGGATAGTGAGCAAACTGCCGGAACGGATCGTCACACAGGGGATGCCGGGGCATACCTGACTTGACTGGCGCGACCATTTGGGCGGCAATCCGGTGTTCGGTGAGTTCTGCCCACAGAGATTCATACGCCCCCACGATCTGCTGCCAATCATAGACCGTTCGAGCGCGGTGGCGACCGTTCGCACCCAATCGGTGCCGGAGTTCGGGTTGGGTAATCAACTGCTCTAGGGCATGAGCGCAGGCATTGACATCGATCGCCGACGAGATCGAGACTTGACCGACATAGGTACTGTAATTAATCACATTGCTGAAATATTGAGCCGCTAAATCTGCCCCCGCGCCGATCGGTGGCGTAATTGTGGGAATCAGAAATCCATCCAGTTCATGCCGCACCGTATCCCGATAACCATCCCAATCCGAGACCACCACTGGCAAACCCGCCGACATTGCTTCGATCGGGGTCAGCCCGAAGGTTTCTTGAATATTATCAGCCAGGGAGATGAATAGATCCGCCGCCGACCAAATCTTCGATCGCACCTCCCGCTGGCGACCATCGACGAAAATCACATTCACTGAAGGACAAAACCGTTTGGCACTCTCGATAAAAACTTCTTCTTCCCACTTCTCCTCAAACCAGCCAGCTTGAATCAAATGAACTTTGGTCTGAGTTGATTTAGCTGCTTGCTCTAAAGCAAGATACATCGGAATCGGGTGTGCTTTGGCATAAAAAATCATCCGCCCCATATACAAGGCAACTACATCCTCTGCCTCAATCCCAAGCTGTTGGCGTAAAGCTGCTCGGATCGAGTCAGTATTGTCGCCCAGATCGAATTCATCGCAGTTGACACCGAGGGGAATGACGGGTAATTGAATCTGCGTTTGGGGACGACTGCCAATCCGCTGGGCGAGGTATTCTGCCCAATTATCGAGTAATCGATCGATCCCGACTCTCACAGCAGTCGAGGTACAAATCAGCGCATCCCACGGCTGGACGGGAGCCGTCAACAGATCGCCGATTGTTTTCAGGGTTTCCTTACTAGCGATCGTGTGGGTCAAGCCACAAATACTATAGCCCCGTTGGTCGAGAAACCGCCGCTGCCAAGCCAAATCGACGATCGCCGCATCGGGACGGTACAAGATGCCAGCCTTGGCTAATAAGTGCGGCTGGCTATCTGCTAACCAGTTGATCGATCTCGATCTCGTCAGCCAGGGACGCACTCGATCGCAAAACTCATCGAATTCTTGCCGTTGACTGGTGTAGCAATACATCGGCTCGGCAGTCCCATACCGGATCAAAGCTTTGAGAAAACCTTCTCCCGCCGCATGTCTACCCAACAATCTCGTCCCGTCGGTATCAAATCCATCTCGCTTGTAAAATACGGCTACTGATTGACTCATGATGAATGTAGGATAGATGGACTGCTGATGATTTTTACTAGAATAGCAATTTAACGATCAATCTCTATGACCCTCGTAATGTGTGTTAGCGAAGCGTAACGCACCTAATCAATAACACACCCTACAGCTACCCCCTAATTCCTAATCCCTAGTTGACATAGTGCCAGCTAACAGACAACAATCCTACCTGTAGCTTTACGATGACAGAATCCTAACCCCCCGATGCGGAATACTCAAGGTGCGATCGTCCTGTGTCTGGCTTATGTAATCGGTTTGTTCGCAACATTTCAGCCGTGGGCGAGATTGATACTCCTATTCGTAGCGATCCCTACCGCTTGGGTAGTCCCTAGAATTTGGCGCAAAGGACCCAATTGGCAGCTCTGGTTGGTCGCGATCGCGATCGCGGTAGGTGCTACATTCTATCTAGAAGCGCGGATTCCTCGCCCCACCGACACAGATATTAGTAAGTATATTCCTGCCACTGTCGAACGGGGAACATCTCAATTTACGATCGTTCAAGGGGTTGTCGATAGCTATCCCCGCGTCACCCGCAATCACAATAGTCAATTTTGGCTCAATGCCACTCAGTTAAATGAGATTCAGGGCAATCAATTACGCCCTGCGGAGGTGACTAGAGCGGTTAGCGGTCGGGTGTATGTGACTGTGCCATTACAGAGCGGGACGGGCTTACAACCGGGCGTAGAAGTGTCGATTACGGGAACTTTGTACCTACCGCAAGTTAGTGCCAATCCTGGCGGCTTTAGCTTTCGGGATTATCTGAGCCAATCGGGTGGCTTTGCAGGGATGCGCGGGGTCCAGTTGCGGGTACCGGATGAGAGTCAGACACGGAAATGGAGTTGGGGGAAACTGCGGCAGCGGATTGCCGCAGCCCAGGTGAAGTTATTAGATATTCCGGTCGGGCCGTTGGTAACAGCGATGGTATTAGGATCGGAGGCGGTGGATTTACCCTTCGATTTACGCGATCGATTTGTGCGGGTGGGTTTGGCTCATGCTCTGGCGGCATCGGGGTTCCAAGTCTCGCTGATTCTCAATGCCATCCTCACACTGACTCGTAACCGATTATCGGTTGTGGGACAGTTTAATTTGGGGGTAATCGCTTTACTCATTTTTCTTGGTTTAACTGGGTTTCAGCCCGCTGTAGTCCGCTCTGTGGTGATGGGGATGGCGGTGTTAGTTGCCCTGCGATCGAAACGTAAGATCGATCCGCTCAATTCGCTCTTAATTGCTGGGACGTTATTATTAATTTTCAACCCGATCTGGATCTGGGATATTGGTTTTCAATTAAGTTTTCTAGCAACACTGGGCTTAATTATTACGGTCGAACCATTACAGAAAAAATTAGACTGGCTGCCACCCGCGATCGCCGATTTAATTACTGTTCCTCTAGCCGCATCAATTTGGACATTACCGATTCAGCTATATGTATTTAAGGTCTTCCCCTTCTATAGTTTGCCCGCGAATGTTCTGACTAGCCCATTGATTAGCCTGATTAGTATCGGCGGGACAATTGGCGCAATAGCCAGCGCGATCTTCCCAATTGTCGGGAGTGCAATTTCTTGGAGTCTTTATTTACCTACACAGATCTTGATTGGTATTGTCGATTTATTCAATCATCTACCAGGCACATCATTTGCGGTGGGACAGATTAACAGTTGGCAGTTATTTGCCCTGTATGGATTAATCTTGGGTGTCTGGGCATTGCCCAAATGGCAGAAAAACTGGAAATTACCTGTAGTTATCGGCTTCTTGCTAATTATCATTCCATTATTTTTTGCTAAAGTGAATGAGCTGCAAATCACAGTCTTAGCCAGTAACGATCGACAGATTTTAACCATCCAAGATCGCGGTAAAACAATCCTAGTAAATACGGGAAATGAAAGTGCCGCTAGATTTACAGTAATGCCATTTCTCCAGCAACAGGCCATCAATCAAATCGATAATGCGATCGACTTCACTCGCGATCGCTCTGAAGTAAATAGTTGGGCAACGCTCACGCAAAATTTATCAATTCAAAACTTTTATAGCATCGATGATGCGAGTAGCGATAATAACGTAATTAAATTTACTCCATTACCATTGGGCACATCCAAGCAATTCGATCGAGTTGAAATTAAAACGCTCCAAATTAGTCCGGTTATCCTGCAAATCGAGCTAGCCGAATTCAAACAAAAATGGGTAGTGATTGGCGATCCTAAACTCGATCGAGCGCAACCAGTCATCGATGTCGATCTCCTCAACCCAATCCAAACATTATATTGGCGGGGCGGTAAACTGAGCAAACAGTCGATCGAAAAAATGAGTCCACAAGTGGCGATCGCCGCTACAGCTAGTCCCGATCCAGATACAATTAAATTATTAGAACAAAACAATGTCCGTGTTTACTATACTGGTAGAGATGGTGCAATTCAATGGACACCTACAGGTGAATTTAAGCCATATTTAGAAGGAGAACGATCTCAGTGAGTTTGGCTGTGATTCGATTCACTCGATCGGTCAATCTATCTATCTAATTAATTATCAATTATTAATTATTAATTATCGAAAGCCATATTTAATCAGGAGAACAAGCCCAGTGACTACCACCCTCAATAGCCCCACCATCCACACCTTGCCGAATGGATTAACAATTATTGCCGAACAGATGCCTGTCGAAGCAGTGAATTTAAATATCTGGCTGAATGTGGGTTCCTGCCAAGAAGCCGATACGATCAATGGCATGGCGCACTTTTTAGAGCACATGGTGTTCAAGGGCACCCCCAGACTGGTAGCCGGGGAATTTGAGCGACTGGTAGAAGAACGTGGTGCGGTGACAAATGCGGCAACGAGTCACGATTATACCCACTACTACATCACCACCGCACCCAAAGATTTTGCCGCTCTTGCGCCACTCCAAATCGATGTCGTCACCAATCCCTGCATCCCAGACGATGACTTTGAACGCGAGAAATTAGTCGTACTCGAAGAAATTCGCAGATCCCAGGATAGTCCCCAACGCCGGATCTATCAACACGCGATCGAGGTCGCATTTGCCAAGTTACCATATCGGCGATCGGTTTTGGGGCCAGAGGCGGTAATTGAGGGTGTTACACCCCAACAGATGCGTTATTTTCATGCTACCCACTATCAACCTCCGGCGATGACAGCAGTGGCTGTGGGCAATTTACCTGTCGATGAGTTAATTAATATCGTCGCTGATGGCTTTATCTCCCAAGGCGGCACAATTCCCCCGGTTGAGTTTGCTGGCAAAAAGTCTCAACCAACCCCCGAAGCTCCATTTGCGGGAGTAGTCCGCCAAGAACATATCGATCCTAGTCTCCAACAGGCGCGATTGATTATGGTATGGCGCGTCCCTGGTTTAGCAAATTTAGCCGAAACTTATCCCCTGGATATTTTAGCCGCCATTCTCGGTTCGGGACGGACATCGCGGTTGGTGAAAGATTTACGCGAAGAACGCCAAATAGTCAATAATATTAGCGTCAGCAACATGAGTAACCGGATTCAGGGATTATTTTATCTCAGTGCCCAGTTACCGAGTGAAAATCTGCACCTGGTGGAGCAAATCATCACCCAACACATCGCTAAACTGCAAAATAGTCTCGTTACCGAAGCTGAAATTGCCCGCGTGCGCCGTCAAGTTGCCAATCGCTATATCTTTGGGACAGAAACTCCCAGCGATCGAGCGGATCTTTACGGATATTATCGATCGGTAGTCGGGAGTATCGCCCCAGCCTTAAATTATCCCCAACAAATTCAATCTCTAGATACTCCCACGCTTCAACTTGCCGCCCGACATTATCTCTCTCCCACCGCTTATGGGGTGATTACGGTCAAGCCAGAATAGAGGGGAACCGGAAAGAAAAGAAGAGTTTCTGGCTCCCTCTATCTGCCATCGAACTCACAATACCAGATGAGTTTAAGGTTTGGCTTTAGAGGTAGTTTTCTTAGCTGTTGTGGTCTTTTTAGCAGTAGTTGTTTGAGTTTTAGTTGTCGCAGCTTTCTTAGTAGTCGTAGTTGCTTTTTTAGTAGTGGTCTTTTTAGTAGTTTTCTTCGCCGCACCACCTTTAGCGACTAACAGACTCAGCGCAGTTTCTAAACTAATGCCCTCGACTGTCTCGCCTTCGGGGATGCTGGCATTAGTTTTATCGTGGTTGATATATTTACCGTAAGGCCCTTCATAAATTGCCACAGGTTGGTTATCGTCGGGATGATTGCCGATGAGGCGGAGGGGTTCTTTTTTACCTCTAGCACCGCGCACTGCTTTGGGTTCGGCCAGAATTGCCACAGCCCGTTCGAGGCTGACGGTGAGGACATCATCGGGGGCTTTGAGCGATCGATATTCTTTGCCTTCTTTACCGCGATCGTAGAGGATATAGGGGCCAAATCTGCCAAGGTTGGTTTGGAGTTTACCCCCAGTTTCGGGGTGTACGCCCAAACTGCGGGGGAGTTTGAGTAACTCTACGGCGATTTCGAGGGTGACATCTTCAAGTTTCATCCCTTTGGGCAGGGAGGATTGTTTGGGTTTTTTCTTGCTATCTTCAACCTTGTCACCCAGTTGAACGTAGGGGCCGAATGGCCCTAGCTTGGGGTAAATCGGTTCGCCTGTTTCGGGGTGATTGCCGAGGGTATCGGGGGTGCTGCTCTTTTGTTTGAGCAACATTTCGATCGTTTCTGGAGCTAAGTCGGCGGGGGTGAGATCTTTGGGAATAGAGGCATTACCGGATTCGGTTTCGATGAACGCACCGAATTTACCGATTCGGACTTTGACATCTAAATTATCGAGGGCGATAGTCCGTGCCGAGGTGGCATCGATGCTGTCGAAGCCTTGTTTAACTTGAGTTTCTAAGCCAGTCTCACCTAAATAGAACTTTTCTAGGTAGGGGAGCCATTGGGTGACACCTGTAGAAATATCATCGAGGGTTTGTTCCATTCGTGCCGTAAAGCTCGGATCGACTAAATCTTGGAAGTGTTTTTCGAGTAAGGCGGTGACGGCAAAAGCGGTGAAACTGGGCACTAGGGCGTTGCTTTGGAGTTGGGCGTAGCCCCGATCGATAATCGTACCGATGATGCTGGCATAGGTGCTGGGACGACCGATGCCTTCACTTTCGAGCATTTTAACTAGGGATGCTTCGGTATAGCGGGCGGGGGGCTGGGTTTCGTGATCGATCGCGTCGAGTTTTTTACAGTTGGGATGGTCGCCTTTAACTAAGGCGGGGAGAATGATTTCTTGGTCTTCGATCGCCGCATTAGGATCGTCTGAGCCTTCGACATACGCCCGAAGATAGCCAGGGAAATCGATTCGCTTACCGGAGGATCGAAATCCCGCATTCTCGACCTGTAAATCGACGCTGAGTTGAGTTTGACGGGCATCAGCCATTTGGGAGGCGACTGTCCGCTTCCACACCAAGTCGTAGAGTTGGAGTTCTTTGGCAGCTAATCCCGTCTCTTTCGGTGTCCGAAACGTACTTCCGGCGGGGCGAATGGCTTCGTGGGCTTCTTGGGCACCTTTGGCTTTGGTGGTGTATTGACGGGGCTTGGGGCTGAGATAGTCTTGCCCATACATTGTTGATACACAAGCACGCGCGGCTTCGATCGCTTGGTCGGATAAATGGACGGAATCCGTCCGCATATAGGTGATGTAGCCCTGCTCATATAAGCTTTGAGCTACCCGCATGGTTTCTCGCGCCGACAGGCGAAGTTTACGGTTAGATTCCTGTTGAAGGGTAGAGGTAGTAAATGGTGCTGCTGGTTTCCGAGTGACGGGTTTTTCTTCCAATCCTGTCACCGTCCAGGTTTTACCCTGAAGGCGATCTTTTAAGGCGGTTGCTTCTGCGCCATTGAGAACTTTGACTTTTTTCCCCGCTAGCAGATTCCCGGTATTCGGATCGAAATCTGCTCCCGTGGCAATTTTCGTCCCATCTACCGTTATCAGTTTTGAGTCAAACTCAGCTTTGTTGTGGGCGAGCAATGCTTTTAAATCCCAATACTGAGCCGACTTAAACGCCCGTCGTTGGCGTTCTCTAATCACTAACAATCGGACAGCTACCGACTGCACCCGTCCCGCAGACAAACCACCAGCAATTTTTCGCCACAACAAGGGCGATAGGGTATAACCTACCAACCGATCTAAAATGCGGCGAGTTTCTTGAGCGTGAACGATTTGCTCGTCGATATCCCGACAATTCTTGAGTGCTTTCTGGATCGCTTCTTTGGTAATCTCATGAAAGACCATCCGTTTGGTTGGAACTTTCGGCTTGAGTAGCTGTAATAAGTGCCAGCTAATGCTTTCGCCCTCCCGATCTTCGTCCGTCGCTAGAATCAGTTCGTCAGCACCTTTGAGGGCGGCTTTTAGCTCCTGCACAATTTTCCGCTTGTCTTTGGGAATGATGTACAACGGTACAAACCCATCCTCAACATTGATTCCCAAGTTTGCCCATTTTTCAGATTTATATTCTGGGGGGATTTCTTCCGCTGAGGGGGGAAGATCGCGGACGTGTCCCATCGAGGCTTTTACCACATAACTTGATGGCAAAAACTTACTGATAGTCCGAGCTTTGGTGGGAGATTCGACGATGACGAGAGTTGACATAGGGGCGTTTAGACGGAAGTCAGGAGTCAGAAATTAGCTAAAAGTTGGGGTTAGGTCTAGTAATGCTCGATTCTCCAAGGGAGAGGCTCTGCCAACGAGGGTACTCAACAGTCAAGTTGGGATATATTTGGTCATTTGTCAAGGGGGTAGGTCTGGCGGTATCCCTGGATTCGATCGACGATTGCTCGCCAAACCCGTTCAGAGTAACCTTTTATTACGATTACATTCAAAGTCGATCGGCCGATCTCTATCTTGATAAATCTCTACACATAGCCATTATCCCCTATTCTACAAAGCTAAAATATTGCAGCCCTTCTAAAATACCCGCAGCGCAATCGGCAACAGCGAGGTAGTGATAATCAACCGGATGGAGTTCATGCCACAAGCGTAACTCAGGTTGGGCATTGCCGACAATGATGCCCCGTTCTGTCCCATACTTAAATAAAGAAATATCATTGCCCGAATCGCCGCAGACGACTGTATCGATCTCATCAATCTGCCAAACCGATCGTAGAAACTGCACAGCATTACCCTTATTTCCACCAGAGGGAATAATATCTAGATCCCTATTGCCACTATAGATAATCTCAACAGCTAATTTCTGCTGTTCGAGCATTTGCTGTAACTGGACTAAAACTGCGGCGGCGACGCTCGTTGACAGATAATAGCTAACTTTAAATGGACGTTGCTCTGATTGGGGTTGCAGTTCTAGGTCGGCAAAGTGACTGGCGATCGCGACAATTCGATCGCGATGCCAGTTGTGGCTCAATTTGTTCGCCCACGTCAGATCTGGCTTGGACACATCTCCGAAATAAATCTCGGTACCGACAGAAGAGATCAGGGCATCTGGAGCGAGGAGATATTCGCTGCTAGCTAATTCTTGGTACAATGCTGGCGATCGACCCGTTGCATAGACTATTTTGGTGCCTTGGGTCTGACGATATCGATCGAGTAGCTGCAACAGTTGACGTAGTGCTTCATTATTGCCAACTAGGGTATTATCGAGGTCTGTGACTAGTAATGATAACTGTGTTAAAGAACCCATACTAACTGACAATTCTAGCTCTTGTGGACGATAGATTGATGTGCGGAGCAGATTGCTGCAACGTTTTCAAGACTAACATTTTTGTTGGCGGAACCCCAGTCAGGATCGCAGAATAGGTAGAATTTTTGTATAGTATATTTATAAAGGATTGTAAACAACTCCGAATTTTATCTGTAGTTGGTAATAAGCATAAGATCTAGATGAATAATTACACCGAAGGATGCTTGAGAGTAGGTCAAATCGCCCCAGAATTTACGGCGACTGCGGTAGTCGGTCAACAGTTTAAACAGATTAAGTTGTCTAGTTATCGCAAATATGTTGTCCTGTTCTTTTATCCGCTAGATTTTACCTTTGTTTGTCCGACGGAAATCATTGCTTTTAGCGATCGCTATGCTGAATTCCAGGCTCTGAATACTGAGATCTTAGGGATATCTGTGGATAGTGAGTTCTCGCATTTAGCCTGGATTCAAACCGAACGAAAAATGGGTGGTCTGGGTGAGATTAATTATCCGTTGGTATCGGATCTTAAAAAAGAAATTAGTACGGCATATAATGTCTTAGATCCAGAACTTGGAGCAGCATTACGTGGATTGTTTATTATTGATCGATCTGGTGTGTTGCAATATGCAACGATCA
Source organism: Chamaesiphon sp. VAR_61_metabat_425 (assembly GCA_031425415.1). Lineage (GTDB taxonomy): Bacteria > Cyanobacteriota > Cyanobacteriia > Cyanobacteriales > Chamaesiphonaceae > Chamaesiphon. The sequence continues at coordinate 34,274 of JANPJH010000193.1, forward strand.
ATAATCTCTCATTCGGTCGCAGCGTTGATGAAACCTTACGAGTACTGCAAGCAATCCAACATGTTCAAGCTAATCCTAACGAAGTTTGTCCCGCAGATTGGCAACCAGGGAGTAAAACAATGTATCCCGATCCAGTCAAATCTAAAGATTATTTTGCAGGTGCCTAATGCAAGTGATGAATAGGTTCGAGGGGTTAATTAATCGACGGTTTTTTGATAACTTTTTACCGATTCCTGCCCAAAATGAGTTGGAGTTAGGGTCGATCGCGCCTGAGATCCAGATTGAGGATGTTCGCAACGGGCGGCAAATCAAATTATCCGATTATCGTGGTGTTCAACCCGTCATTTTATACTTTACCCGCATCTTTACCGATCGACAGTATTGCCCTTTTTGTTATCCACATATTAAGGCAATGAACGAACGCTATGCAGAATTTGTCGATCGAGGGGTGGAAGTATTGATGATTACTAGTACCGATCGAGAACAGAGTAAAATTGTGGTACGCGATCTCGATTTAAAAATGCCACTGCTGAGCGATCCTAGTTGTGGGAGATTTCGCCGTTATTATGTGGGACAAGCTCTCGGCGCACCACTTCCAGCTCAATTTGTTTTAGATCGAACGGGACGCATTATCTTCAAGCATCTATTTTCGTTTATTCACCATAATGCGGACATTGATGTGTTGTTGAATGCGATCGAATAGTATTCATGCCAATTAGTAGTGTGGGTAACAACTCCCCGATGATGTCCACAATTTGTTTTAACTTAGATTAATTTGTGATATGGTAGATTGTTGAAAATTGAGGTAGATTAATGAGCCAAAATTTAGTTCGTTTTAGTTGGTTACTTGGCTGTGGTGTTTTAGGTTCGTTATTACCATTCACTTCAATTGCCAAAGCGGCGATCTTAGCTACTAATTCTTCATACCAAACTGGACAAAACGCTTTAGCGGAGCCTCTCCCAGAGAAAATCGCTTTAGCAGTAACCAAAGATGCGAAAACGATTTCTACCCCTTCTGGTTTAAAATATGTCGTAATTAAGGCAGGAAAAGGAGCTACGCCAAAAAAAGGACAAACGGTTTTTGTTCACTATACTGGCACCCTCACCAATGGTAAAAAGTTTGATAGTTCTCGCGATCGCGGTCAACCCTTTAGTTTTACACTAGGCGTAGGACAAGTGATTAAGGGTTGGGATGAAGGTTTGAGGATGATGAAAGTTGGCGATCGGCGCAAGTTAACTATTCCACCTAAATTAGGTTATGGTGCGGCTGGTGCTGGGGGCGTTATTCCGCCTAATGCTACGCTGATCTTTGATGTCGAATTACTTAAAATTAGTGAGTAAAGTTTGGATTGGTTTGTTTGATTTGATCGATATAAGTACATCAAGATCTTCAAAGTAGCCACACGATCGAATCTATTTTATCTAGCGTATTAAACCCAGAACCCTCACCACAATATATCAATAACAATAACAATTATGTTGAATTATTCAACCGTAACTGATTTTGCCAAATTTCTTGGCTGATCTACGTCTAATCCACGCATTGCGGCAATATGATATGACATCAATTGCATGGGAATAACTGTTAACACTGGTGACAATAATTCATCCACATCAGGCACAGGTAAAACCTTATCAAAGATCTCTGCTGCATCTTTATCACTAGCTGCAACTACTCCATACAAATGCGAATCTCGCGCCTTTGCTTCTTGAGCATTCGATACCGCTTTTTCGTATACTTTCCCTGGCATGGTAATCGCAATTACAGGTACTTTAGCATCGAGTAGGGCGATCGGGCCATGTTTCATCTCGCCAGAGGGATAACCTTCGGCATGGATATAACTAATCTCTTTCAATTTTAGGGCACCTTCTAAGGCGATCGGGAAGTTAATCCCGCGACCTAAGAAGATCACATCTTGAGTATCGAGGAAACTATGGGAGAGTTCTTCGATGTATTTCTCTTGGGTTTCTAGAATTACTTCGATTTGCGAGGGCAGTACTTTTAAACCAGTGATGATTTCGGCTAGTCGATCGACTGTAATAGTCCCGCGACGATGGGCTAGATCGAGTGAGAGGAAGTAAAACGCCATTAGTTGACCCATGAAGGTTTTGGTGGCTGCTACGCCGATTTCCATGCCTGCATGGGTATCGATGACGCAATCGACGATGCGGGTGATGGCACTATCTGTCCGATTGGTGACGGCGAGGAGGCGGGAGTGATATTTGGGATCTTTGTCTTGGCGGCGAGATTGCTCGATTTCGACGGCAGCGAGGGTATCAGCGGTTTCACCGGATTGAGTGATGCCAATAGTGAGGGTATTTGCTGTCAGGGGTGGGGGTGAATAGCGAAATTCGGACGCGTATTGGATGGCGGTAGGAATTTGGGCGAGTTCTTCGATTAGATATTTGCCCACCATTCCGGCATGAAGGCTGGTGCCACAGGCGACGATTTGGATATTTTCGAGATCTTTGTAGATGGATTCGGGCAGATCTAGTTTGAATGGAGATTTGCTACTGTCTGTTGTCCAGTCTAGATCGAGGTATGCTTCGAGACAGGTTCTGACTACGGCTGGTTGTTCGTAGATTTCTTTTGCCATAAAGTGGCGGAAACCTTGTTTCTCGACAGCGATAGGATTCCAAGTAATCGTGCGAGGTGTACGTCGCACTTTTTCACCTGCGAAAGTGTAGACTTCTACCCCTGCTCTGGTCAGTCTTGCCATTTCCCCATTTTCTAGGGGTAAGATGGTACGGGTATATTGAACAATCGCGGGCGTATCCGAAGCACAAAAATATTCACCTTCGCCGATGCCAATCACCAGGGGTGCTTGCTGTCTGGCTAAAACTAGTTCGTCGGGATAATCTGCGGAAATTACGGCGATCGCAAACGCGCCGGATAATTTGTGTACGGCTTGTTGGACTGCTACCATCAAGGTATCGGCACCTTCGGCAAAGCATTGAGCGATCAGATGAGGAATGACTTCCGTATCGGTTTCCGATCGAAATTCATGTCCGTGTGTCTTTAATTCTTCCCGCAGTTCGCGATAATTTTCAATGATGCCATTTTGCACCACTGCCAGCTTTCTAGCTGTATCTGTGTGGGGGTGAGCGTTATACTCTTCTGGCTTGCCATGGGTTGCCCATCGGGTATGTCCGATGCCAATTGGGGAGCGATTTGTTGCTAATTCTACTTTTTCGCGGAGATTTTGAAGCTTGCCTTTGGCGCGAATACAATCGAGCTTACCTTCGACAATAGTTGCTACCCCTGCGGAGTCATAACCTCTATACTCTAGCTTTTCTAAGCCTGAGGTTAAAATGGACTGGGCTGGTTGAGTACCGATATAGCCAACAATTCCACACATATATTCTAATGCTCCCGCAAATCTACCATTCGATCTCTATCTCCAAAACCAGGCTACCCTAGTTTCTGCATTTTGTGGCAATTTCATCTCTGTCAAGACTCTGCTCGACTCTATTATAGTTGCCCAATTTGCACTCGAATGTAACAGTTAGTGCGAACCTAGTCAAAACCTCACTCTATCCCCTTTCCCCTAGTGACTAGTGACTAAAAGCACCACAACGTACCCTTAGTCTCCAGTCACCAAGATCTGCTAGTATGCTAGACCCATGCTGCGAGTAGTTTCCGCGCCAAGGTAAACGCGGATACTCAGGAAATCGGTAGGGCAAGCAGTTTCGCAACGTTTGCAGCCTACACAATCCTCGGTGCGCGGAGAAGAGGCAATTTGCCCCGCCTTGCAACCATCCCAAGGTACCATCTCTAATACATCCGTGGGACAAGCCCGGACGCATTGAGTACAGCCAATACAAGTGTCATAAATTTTGACGCTATGAGACATATAATCATCCTCCCAACGATAAAGCTTTAGAGAAACCAAAACTTAGAATCAAGGCTTAGTTTACCCTACGCTCTCATGTCAGCACCTAAAAAGGCTACATAAGTTAAAGGTTTTTAACAGTTATCATCGATCGGGGATCGGCGATCGATGATTCTGTTTTGTCCTAGAATAAAGACTCACGCCTAACTAAGGAAATGCAATGACAGAACCAGAGTCTTTACCGACCGAGGTAATTTTGACCCAATCGAGAGAAGTTCTTGCCAAACTCAAATTGGATTGGACTCCACAACCGGGTAACTATCTCGACTTGGATGGTTCGACTTACGCTGTATTAGAACGTCGCCATCGCTATCATTTGCAATCTGGTCGCTACAAGCTACACAAAATTGCCCTCTACGTTCAAACAGCTACCCGCCCAGAGGAGCAAAGCTTGATTAATGGTCAATGGGTAATGGGTGATGCTACGTGTATTTACAACGCCAGGTCAACCCTGATTCGCTGTGCGATTCATCCCATTGGCCCTTGTGAGGGCTGTAAGTTTAGGGAGTAGAGGATCGAGATTAGGAAGTTGGAAAACACGAACATAGAGGATAGAGGACAACACTTGTGCTACTAGCCTCTACTCTCTAATTCTTATTCTCTATTTAGACGCGCCCTGGAGGACTTGAACCCCCGACATTTGGTTTTGGAGACCAACGTTCTACCAACTGAACTAAGGACGCAGATGTGCCGAAGAGTGCTATTCCTGACCCTGTACTTTAGTATAGTCTTAAAAATAAAGTTAATGGTCAGGACACCCGATATTTGTCGTTCAATTGTCCAGAGGACGATCAAACCGTTGTTTGACGCGAGTTGCTTTACCCACACGATCGCGGAGATAAAACAGTTTCGCCCGACGGACTTTACCACGTCTGATTACTTTAACGTTATCAATCTTGGGTGAGTGTAACAGGAATACCCGCTCCACACCAACACCTTGAAAGACGCGACGGACAGTAACAGTTTCGTTGATTCCACCATGACGCATGGCAATAATAATGCCTTCGTATGGTTGAACCCGTTCTTTATTACCTTCTTGAATTTTTACGCCTACGCGGACGGTATCGCCAACGTGAAGGGTAGGCAGATCGGATTTTATATACTCCGCTTCGATCGAGCGAATAATTTCCTGAGCATTCATGTGTTTTGGAAAAATTCACAGACTATCAATATAGCAGGGTGAATTAGGGTTTGTCTAGTATTTAGTTGGGGAAAGGTGAAAGGATCTCTTACTATCCTGCTTGGTGCGCTAAACTTTGTAAATCCCGATCGTGTTTACCGAAAGATGAGAGGAATAACGAGTCCTAAACCGATCGAGCCTAGCCCATAAACTACAGTCCAGAAGCGGTGATAGCTAGAGACTTGGAAAGGAAGGCGCGGACAGTCAAGTTCAACTAAATTGTCCATAGGGTGCCCAAATTTAGCTAAACCGATAGCACCTAAGTAGTATATTTTGCTGCCGTTTAAGCAACGCGCCAGTAGATTGTGGCTGGATATCGGCGATCGATCGCTTGAGCGATACCTTGCGACTTCATGATGCCAGACTGCTAAAATCGATCGGAATCGTCCAGAAATACCCTCAGCACCGTGCGCGTTCGATGATAAACTGAACAGTTAGGATTGCAAAATATTAAGAATAGCTAACAAAATCAGTGAATAGTTATCAGTGAACAGTTATCAAGCCGATGCTAAGAGCTTTATCCCGCTCTCATGCTAACGTTGTCGATTAAATCGAGAACTTAGGCTCAAAAAACCGAACTGCTGACTGATAACCGATCTGGTTGCCTCGATTCGCTATAGTCAAAAACACACAATAATTAAGTAACGCGCACATGGCTACCACCGCAGAAAAAACAAACGTGGGCAGACTCACCCAAGTTATCGGTCCAGTTGTGGACGTAGAATTTACTGGTGGCAAGATGCCCCAGATTTACAGTGCCCTCAAAATTGAAGGCAAAAATGAAGCCGGACAAGACGTGTCCGTAACCTGCGAAGTGCAACAACTTTTAGGTGATAACCAAGTTCGTGCCGTTGCCATGAGTACTACCGATGGGTTGGTACGTGGGATGGAAGTAACCGACCTCGGCGCACCGATTAGTGTACCTGTAGGTCCAGCTACTCTGGGTCGGATTTTTAACGTCTTAGGCGAAGCTGTAGACAACCGAGGTCCTGTAGATGCCAAAGAAAGATTCCCCATTCACCGGGCAGCTCCCAAATTAACCGAACTCGAAACCAAGCCTTCCGTATTTGAAACCGGAATTAAGGTCATCGACTTACTGACACCCTATCGTCGGGGCGGTAAAATCGGTCTGTTCGGTGGTGCTGGTGTGGGCAAAACCGTCATCATGATGGAACTGATTAACAACATTGCCACCAATCACGGTGGGGTATCGGTGTTCGGTGGTGTGGGCGAACGTACCCGTGAAGGAAATGACCTTTACAACGAAATGATGGAATCTGGAGTTATTAACAAAGATAACTTGAACGATTCTAAAATTGCCCTAGTTTACGGACAAATGAACGAGCCACCTGGAGCGCGGATGCGCGTTGGTTTGGCTGCTTTAACCATGGCGGAATACTTCCGCGATGTAAATAAGCAAGATGTATTGCTGTTTATCGACAACATTTTCCGCTTCGTTCAAGCGGGTTCGGAAGTATCGGCACTTCTGGGGCGGATGCCTTCGGCGGTAGGTTATCAGCCGACGCTCGGTACTGACATGGGTGATTTACAAGAACGGATTACTTCGACCAAAGAAGGTTCGATTACTTCCGTACAAGCTGTATATGTACCTGCGGATGACTTAACTGACCCCGCTCCGGCAACTACCTTTGCCCACTTGGACGGTACTACAGTACTGTCTCGTGGTTTGGCATCTAAAGGGATTTACCCCGCAGTAGATCCTCTCGATTCTACTTCGACGATGCTCCAACCATCGATCGTTGGTGCAGAACACTACAACACCGCTCGTGCTGTCCAGTCTACGCTCCAACGCTACAAAGAATTGCAAGATATCATTGCCATTCTCGGTTTAGATGAACTCGCTGAGGAAGATCGGTTGATCGTTTCCCGCGCGCGGAAAGTCGAACGCTTCTTATCGCAACCCTTCTTCGTGGCGGAAGTCTTTACTGGCTCGCCTGGTAAATACGTGAAACTAGAAGATACCATCAAAGGTTTCCAAGCGATCCTCAATGGCGAACTTGACGATTTACCCGAACAAGCTTTCTACCTCGTTGGTGATATCAACGAAGCGAAAGAAAAAGGTGCGAAACTCAAAGGCTAAGAGTTAGGAGATGGGAGATGGGAGTTGGGAGTAATAAAAAGATTGATAAGACATAGATAGCTTATTCAACGCCTGTGCAGGCACATGTGCCTACATTCCTCCCAACTCCCAACTCCCAACTATAAAAAATAACTACTAAATAAATATGACATTAACTGTAAAAGTAATTGCTCCTGATAAAACGGTGTGGGATGGCAAGGCAGATGAAGTAATTTTGCCCAGTACTACCGGACAAATTGGTATTTTGACTGGTCACATATCCTTGGTTACTGCTTTGGATACTGCGGTGATGCGGGTTAAAACAGACAAAGATAAATGGACCCCAATCGCTTTGATGGGTGGCTTTGCTGAAATTGAAAATGATGAAGTTACTGTGTTAGTTAATAGTGCAGAACTCGGTGAAAAGATCGATCGCGAACAAGCCCAAAAAGCCTTTACAGAAGCAGAACAGAAATTAGCTGCCGTTCAAACGGGTAACCGTCAAGATACGATCCAAGCTACTCAAGCTTTTAAACGGGCGAGAGCTAGACTCCAAGCCGCTGGTGGTGCCGGATAATTACTCTAGTTTAGTAAATGAGTACATAGCCAGTATCAAACCCCTGAGAGTAAATCGATGGGGTTTTGTTATTTAACAACGATCGATTATCACTATTCAGATGAGGTAGGTATTATTTTGATAATGCAAATTATTCGCAGGTTGCTAGCTACAATAACTGAGGATGAAAAGTTTTTAGAAACCATTAAAAACATCGAACGTGTCGTTTCTAAACTCCTGTCGATCGGCATGATTGTAGTAATTTTTGTCGCAATCGCACAGTTGAGTTATGCCTTAATTGAAAAACTACTCATTACACTCGATCAACCGAGTAATGATAACTTTAATACTACCTTATTTGAATTATTTGGATTATTTCTAAATGTTTTAATCGCCCTAGAAATTATGGAAAATATTACGGCTTACCTCCGTAAGCACGTAATTCAGGTAGAACTAGTGATCGTGACATCTTTAATCGCTGTATCCAGAAAGATTATTATTCTCGATTTAGAAAAAAAAGGAAGTGATGATTTAATTGCCCTAGCTGTTGCCGTTCTTTCTTTATCTATCAGTTATTTAATCGTTCATCAAACTAATAAGAAATAGTGGGTTGAGGATCGACTACCAAAATTAATTATATTACTTTATATATTTAATCGGATGTGGCTCAAGTATAAAAATTGGGAGATGAGAGTTGAAATACTCACTATTTTTATGCCTATTCATTTGTGCCAGGTGATGGTACAACTCGTGTACCGCCGGGAACTAGTCGTTGCGGTTTGCCCAAGTCAGGTGGAATCCGATAGACGGGACGACGGCGGAAGACAGGGCTACTTTCTTCAACATCGGGCGTAACTGTGCGGAAGATGGGCCTACTTTCTTCGACATTTGGCATAGCTGTAGGGGGATTTTTCCGGATGGGCGAAGATCGAGTTGGTGGTGTGCTTGGTGGTAGATTGACCCCTTTAGCACCAGTTAGATTGGCATCAATTAGGGAAGTGGTACTGAGATTGGCACCCGTAAAGTCGGCTAAGGCTAGGTTAGCTACAGCTAAATTGGTATTTTGGAGGATCGCGCGGCTAAAATTAGTATTCACCAGATTGGCATAGGTCAGATCTGTACGAGTAAGGTTTGTTCCAACAAAATTGACATCAATTAAGCTCGCAGCCTGCAATACAGCCTCGGTGAGATTAGTATTAGTCAGATCTGCTCCAGTCAAATTGGCTCCACCCAACTTAGCACTTGTTAAATTTGTCCCCACCAACTTGGCACCGACGAGGTTAGCCGCTTGAAGATCTGCATTAGCTAGTTGTCTGCGGCTGAGATCTGCACCACTGAGATCGCACCCGATACACTTATTAGTAGAAATTAAAGTCTTCAAATCCGCTGGGTTGTAAGCATAAGCAGCGGGAACCATCCCAAGCAGGATTGGGGTACAGCAAAGATAAAAATAGCGATTCATTAAATTATGAATGGTAAATTTCATGAATGGAAAGTAAGCAGACATAGATATCTACACAGGATCGGTCTATACAATCCCTATCTATTACATGAAGCTATAAATCACCTGAAGTTCCAATTCGGCACTAAGCGTAGATGGTAATTGGGATTTGGCGTATGTATGTCGATCGATTTGCATCTGTAAGCCAGTGAGCGGATCTGGGCCATTAGCGATCGTAAACTCTAGTCGGTTGACTTGGGGCATGATCGCGATCGCATCGAGAATTTGGAATACTGCCTGGACATAAGGATGATGTTTATCTCGATACCAGCCGTCGATGGCTAGATTGGCTTGGTCGAAGCCGAAATGCAATGTGAGTGAAGGAGTACTAAATAAAGCCACGCCAACAGGTCTAGCTTCTTCCTTCAACAGCAAATGACTACTCTTAGCCAGGTGGCGGAGTTTATCCAATCGATCGTACCGAGCGGTGACATCTAGCGGTTCCTCGTTCCAGGTGATCCCCACTGTCACCAGATAAGTTTGGAGCAGCATGTGACCGAGTTTTGCGGCTTTGGTGGCTAGA
>JANPJH010000194.1:0-12846 GCA_031425415.1 Chamaesiphon sp. VAR_61_metabat_425
GACCACTGCTGTCGTAGTGCCATTTTTGAGCAGTTCATCTAGAAAGAAAGAGGCGATCTGCCGTGCATATTCTGGATCTTGAAACTTTTTTTCGGTCGGAAATGTATATTTTTCTAACCAGGCTAACAGTTGCTCCCCATACGCAGCAATCATTTCGGTTTGGGGATAGTGAACGTGTAAATCGATGAATCCAGGCAGAATCAACTTACCAACATGGGACTCGATCGCCACATGAGGATATTTTTCTTGCAATGCAGCAAATGTGCCAAAGTCTTTTACTTTGCCATGTTCGAGCACTAACAAGCCATCCGGAATAAACCGAATACTGTCAGATTCCAATCCAAAGAAAGGATCGCTAACAAAATCTAGAAAAGCAGCCCGAATCGCTTTCATGTACGATTACTCCCAATACGGTTCGGTTAAGTAAATATTTGAACTGAGTTTAGTCCGCGTAGGCGGACTTTGCATCACTAGCAGCGACTTCAATCGCTGACTAACCGAACGGTATTACAAGGAAAGTTCTCAAGCGATCGCAGGACAGCATCAGCATCTGTCGTCCAACCGATAATTCCGCCTTGAGCGCGGAGCATGGCAATAGTTGCTTGCTTAAATTCCGGAAAATAGCTCTCGGTGCCGTCTTCAATTAACATACATTCATAGCCGCGATCGTTGGCTTCCCGCATCGTCGTTTGGACGCAAACTTCCGTAGTTACGCCTGTAAATAACAGATGGGTGATGCCCTCTGCTTGGAGCATCGACTCCAAATTAGTCCGGCAAAATGCCCCCTTCCCGGGCTTCGTAATCACGATTTCTCCTGGCTGCGGTGCCAATTCTGGAATAATATTATTTCCGGCTTCACCGAAAACGAGAATTCTGCCCATCGGACCTTCATCCCCAATTTTCAGTTCAGATTTACCTCGATTTAACTTAGAGGGTGGGCAATCTGACAAGTCGGCTGCATGACACTCGATCGTGTGAATCACGGGCAAACCCAGTTTCCGAAAGGCTGTTAGTAATTTTTTAATTGTGGGAACGATCGCTTGTAACAGGCTGACATCATTGCCCAAAGCATCACCAAAACCACCTGGCTCTAGAAAGTCTCGTTGCATATCGATAATTACTAGTGCCAGCTTACCGGAAGTGGGCAGTTCATAATCGTAGGGTTGTGCCGCGATCGTAGTCATGTGTTCGCCTCCATTACCACAGGTTTCTCCCAGATTGCCAATACAATGCAACCAGATTCACTAAAGACACTATGGCTTGTGTCTGGGGAATTAATGACCAGAGTGCCAGCTACATGGGTGCCGTTAAGATCGGTTTGTGCCCCAGCCAAAACAAAAATATGTTCAAAGCCAGAATGACTATGGGTGGGGACACTGGCACCTGTTTGATAACGCAAGAGTGCTGCACCGGCTCCCGTGCCATCTCCATATAATCGATAGATGTCTACACCCGATCGAAAGGGTTGCCAAGGTAGGTTGTGATGATTCGTTTCGATATTGAATAGATCTTTGAAAATCAAAGCTCGATCTGGATTTAGCATTACGTTCAATGTCCCGCCATTTTTTGACCGATCGTCGCAAAATCCGCTGCGGCTGGTGTACTCTCGTAGGTGAACTTACCGTCACTAATCACCATAAAGCGATCGGCTAAAGTGAGAACTTCATCGAGATCTTCACTAACCAGCAGTACTGCTACACCACGATTGCGGGCTTCGACTATTTGCCCGTGAATATACTCGACTGCGGCAAAGTCCAGTCCAAATACGGGATTGGCGACAATCAAGAGGTTAATCCGATTGGCTGATAGTTCTCTAGCTAACACGGCCCGTTGGACATTTCCGCCTGACAGGTTGCCGATTGGCGTATCCGGGGAAGGCGTTTTAATCGAAAATACACCGATCAGGTTTTTTGCCATATCGCGCATGGCTTTAAACATCAACAAGATCCCCTTTGCTTGGGGGGGGCGATCGAATGTGCGGAGGGCTAAGTTTTCGGCTACGCTCATGTGCGGTATACAGGCATTCCGCAGTGGTTCTTCAGGTAAGGCATAGACATGATACTTTTGCATCTCTGCCCGCGTTGCACCGTAGACTTCCCCATTCACAAAAATCTGACCCTCTGTCGGTACACGTTGTCCAGAAAGGACTTCCACCAGTTCTTTTTGGCCATTCCCCGATACACCAGCAATCCCGATAATTTCTCCAGCCCGAATGGTTAAATCTAATCCTTCTAAAGCAGGAAATCCATTATCTTTATTGGCACACAACCCCTTAACTTCTAAGACAGGTATTTCGGGATTTGTGTCTGTTTTAGCAACTTTTTTGGGGTCCCGTTGTTCGCCCAGCATCATGGCTGCCATGTCAGCTACACTCAGATCTTTAACATATCCATGTCCTGCAAATTTGCCTTTACGGAGGACGGTTACTTCATCTACAAAGGCGGTGATCTCGCGAAACTTGTGGCTAATCATCAGCACGCTCAATCGTCCAGCGGTGACTTCCTCCCGTAATAGCCCTAAAACCTCGTCAGCTTCTTGGAGTGTGAGTACAGACGTGGGTTCGTCTAAAATTAAAACGCGATTTTTGAGATAAAGCTGTTTGAGAATCTCTAACTTTTGCTTTTGCCCAGCAGCAAGTTGGGAAATGGGTGTATGGAGATCGATCCGGAACGGCGAGGTTGCCATAAATTGCTCTAATTTCTGATGTTCCGAACGCCAGTCGATCGCCATTGGGGTGTCAGGGCGCACGAGGAGCAAGTTTTCAGCCACCGTCATCGAGGGCACTACGGTAAAGTGCTGATACACCATGCCAATACTATATTTACAAGCATCGCGGGGGCTATTGATGTCACGAGAACGCTTGCCGATCAAAATGTCACCATGGGTAGCCGGATGATAGCCCATCATACATTTGACTAAAGTACTTTTGCCCGCCCCATTTTCACCCAGTAGGGCATGAAAGGTTCCGGGTTTTAGCATGAGGGAAACTCGATCGACAGCAGTAAAGTTACCAAACTGCTTGGTCAAATTGACCACCTCAACTTCTGGTGGCAGTTCGGCTTCCTGTGTTGGGGTAGTGGCTGTTGAACTAGTTGGTACTGTCTTCACAACTTCGGTTTCGCTCTGACCGACGAAATCTGCCGATCCTTTAGGTATACTGTCTGACATGATTTTTCTCCGTTATGTAAAAAATCCCAATCCCACCACTGCGATCTCATTCAGGTTGCCGATTTTTAATTTATCTAAAGGTTATTTGAAAAGTTGTCTTTTAGACTTTTTCAACAATAGCTTAGAGGCCAATTGATTTAATTGCTGTAATCAATGATTCCGAATCAGACACGCTCCCAAATACACCTCCCTGCATTTTGACCATGTTCAGTGCCGCTAAATGATTGCCGTAGTCTGTAGCTGCGGTGCAATCAGAGAGCAGCAAACACTCGTAGCCTCGATCGTTAGCATCGCGCATCGTTGTGTGTACGCAGACATCTGTGGTAATCCCTGCCAGAATAATATTTTGAATATTGTTACGTGTTAATAACAAGTCCAAATCGGTGGCGTAGAATGAGCCTTTTCCAGGTTTATCGATGATGGCTTCATTCGGCAAAGGGGCAAGATAGGGAATAATTTCCCACCCAGGTTCGCCACGGGTTAAAATTTTGCCACAAGGGCCAGGATCGCCAATGCCCGCACCGATCCGCCGAGATCGCCAGCGTTTGTTTTCTGGCAAATCAGATAGATCGGGCCGATGCCCCTCGCGGGTATGCATGACATGAAATCCCTTGTCACGCATGACTTTAAGTACGCTTTTAATCGGTTCGATCGGCGCACGAGTTAAAGAAATGTCATATCCCATCTTGTCTATATAACCACCAATACCGCAAAAGTCCGTTTGCATATCGATAATCAAAAAAACGGTATTCTCTGGTCTGAGATCGCCGTTGTAGGGATAGGGGTAAGGATCGGCTTCAACAAACATAGTCATTTACATAAATTGAGAATTATTAATTATTCATTCGTACCCAGGGCACCAGGGGAGCCAGTCAGGGTGCGTTTGGGCGAACAGGTGACGATCATGATAAATAGGGTGAATATATAGGGAGCCGCATTGAATAAGTAGGGAAAAGCATTGATCCGGACGGCTTGTAAGGCAGGTCCGATCGATTGGGCACCGCCAAATAGTAAAGCAGCCCACAAACACTGGATCGGATTCCAGCGGGCAAAAATCACCAGCGCGACTGCCATCAAGCCTTGTCCGCTAGAAATAGTCTCCGACCAAATACCTGGATAGTAAAGGGAAAGACTAGCTCCACCAATACCAGCTAAACAACTACCAGCCACGATCGCACAGGTTCTCGTCCAGAGTACCGAAATCCCCATCGCACGAGCTGCCCCCGGACTATCCCCCACCGCCCGCACGTACATGCCCCAACGGGTAGATTTAAAGAACCAATACATCAGCGGCGCGATCGCAATTCCCATCAATAACAGGGGGCTAACTTGGAGTGCCGATTGCAGTGGTGGATAATCGCTCCATGCGCCCAGTTCAAGCATCGGTAGCTTAGGAGCTTGGGGTTTAATGAAGGGCTTGCCGTAGAATGAAGCCACACCACTACCAAAGATAAACATGGCGACACCCACAGCCACATCATTTACCCTGGGTAACTGCGACAGCCAAGCATGAATCAGTCCCAAGCAAATCCCGGATAAACCTGCCGCTAACACCCCTAACCAAGGATTATTAGTGAGGTAAGAAACGGCATAGGCACTCATTGCACCGAGTAATAGCGTTCCTTCTAGCCCTAAATTGATCTTTCCTGATTTTTCGGTCAGACATTCGCCCAAACTTACGAATAAAAATGGCACACTTCCTCTGAGGGTGCCACCGATAAGGGCTAAAGGTACTCCCAACCAATCTGCTGTTGCTTCTGCGGCCATTGACTTCTTTCTCCAGACATTAAGGTTAATGTTAAATGGAATTGCAACTGCATCTTTAGGAAACAGGAGCAGCTTGGTGGGCAGCGGGGGTGTCCTCTCGTTGTTTGAAAAAGTCAAACTTGCCATAGAGCGACTCACTAAATAAAATTGTCAAGAATACAATCCCCTGAAACACCAAGACCGTTGCATCAGGTAGATCGAACGATCGTTGAAGACCACTACCACTAGCCATAATTCCGCCAATCAGTATCGAGACGACAAATGCCGCTAGGGGATTTTGTTGGGCAATAAACGCCACGGCAATGCCGTTGTAGCCGTAGTTGGCATTGAGGGAAGCGTTGGCGACATGGTGAATTGCCCCAATTTCGACCATCCCCGCCAATCCCGCACAGGAACCAGCCAGAAAACAAACAATCAGTGTTAATTTGCCGACGGGTAGCCCGGCAATCTTCGCCGCGCGGATATTACCCCCAGTCACTCGGACAGCAAATCCAAAGGTAGTGCGCTGAATCAGAAAGTAGGCGATCGCGCAAGCAATTAAGCCATAAATTAAGCCATAGTGGACTCTGGTGCCAGGGATAGTCTGCAACCAGTTGACCTCAGCAATGGGAAATGTAGAGGGCTTATTTAGACTGGAAGGGTCGCGCATAGGTCCCTCAACCAAGGTATTGAGGATGGCGATCGCGATGTAATTCATCAACAAACCGCTAATCGTTTCATTGACACCCCGATAGTATCGCAATGCCCCGACAATCGCGATCCACAAACCGCCAAAAACGATCGATCCGAGTGCCATCCCAATTTGGACAACGATCGGCGGCACAGAAGTGCCTAAAGCCAGCCCTGTGCTAATTGCGCCAATCCCACCCATCACTAGCGCGCCTTCATTGCCGATAATCACCATGCCCAGCCGCGCCGGTAATGCCGTACACAAAGCCGTTAGCATCAGTGGAGCTGCTCGGACTAAAGTACCTTGCCAAGAAAAAGAACTGCCAAAGGCTGATTTATAAATCACCCCGTATACATCCAAGGGATTAGCTCCCCTAGTTGCACAAAATAAACCAAATATCAAGAGAGAAAATAGTAATGCCCCGCTCGTAATCGCTATTTTCTCAGCCCAAGACCGCCAGTTAGTGAGGAGATTGCTCATAATTTAGCCTTTGGTATCGATCTTTTAGGATTTAGCCTTTAGTACTGCCAATTACACCTTCCACCAACCAATCCATCTTTTCTAACTCTGGATCGATTTGTTTCAACTGCTTCCCTTTGGGAATTACCACCTTGCCTTTGTTGTCTTTGATTTCGCCAGCATAGATGACCATACTGCCATCCATAAATTTCGCCATGGCAGCATCAGCGGCTTTTTTAGCAGCAGCACTCACGGCAGTACCATAGGGTGATACCTTACAAAACTTCTCCTTCAAACCGCCCCGAACTAAGTGGGGAATACTCCCATCCTGGACGGTTTTACCAGCTTTAAATTGTTCGACGTATGTGGCGTAGACATTCCCCCAATCCCATTCAGCACCCGTGAGATAGCCATTAGGGGCTAGTTTAGATTGATTGACGTGGTATCCCGTACAAAAAATCTTGCGTTTTTCTGCGGCTTCAATCACTACCTTGGGACTATCGACGTGACAGGTGAGAACATCAACGCCTTGGTCGATCATACTGCTAGCTGCCTCAGCCTCTTTGAGTGGTAAAGACCAATCTCCAGTAAAAATTACCTGGGTGGTAATCTTCGGATTAACACTCCGAGCACCCAGGGTATAGCTATTAATATTCCGCAACACTTGCGGGATCGGTTTAGCACCAATAAAGCCCAATTTGCCAGACTTACTGGTCAGCCCAGCCACAATACCGGCAATATACTCAGCCTCATCAATGTATCCATAGTAACTGCCGACATTTTTTGGATGTTTACCCTCTACGTAGAGACCACCACAATGGAAGAATTGCACTTTAGGATTTTCTGCCGCAATCTTCAGAATGTGCGGATCGTAATAACCGAAAGAGGTAGGAAATAGGACGTTTGCCCCATTCTGGCTAATCATGCTCAGCATTGTTTCCTGAACTTGCGCTGTTTCGGGAACACTCGCCTCCTCGATGGTTTTGACGTTGGGTAGCTTACCAATTAATTCTTTCCCTTCAAAGTGAGATTGGTTATAACCAAAGTCATCCTTTGGCCCCACATAAATAAACCCAATTGTGGTGGTAGCTCCACCAGCTCCTGGACTTGGCTCGCCCGATGGGTTGGGTTGGTTGCTTGGCGCACATCCCGTCCAAAGTTGAGATGTCACACCAAAGGCAGAAGTAGCCAGCAGTCCACGAATTACCTGGCGACGGCGTACATATATACGATTTCTATCCAATTTGCCCACCAAAATTTTATGCTTAACTGACCGACACCCAAATGTCGTGAGATCGAAACATTGCGATCAAAGTTCGGATATAAGTGTCCCAAACATGCGATCGCAACATATCTGGAACACTACCTAGCAAGAAGAGATCCTAAGAGATACTAAAAGCTATATTGAACGCGCAAGTTACCCACAAATACGGAGGGATTGCCAGTGAAGTTATTCGGGTTGAGGATTAAATAAGCAGCAGGTACAACAGTGATATTGTTGTCTATGGGTAAAGAAACTGCCGCCTCTATATCGTACTGAATGCCGCCATTACCCGCACCAGCAACCAAAAGATTGCGACCGCTAGTAAAATTAAAGGGCATGACGAAAGAGAGAGTTCCCAATGCACCTTCTTTAAATAGATCGGGAAATGCCATGCCAATTTGGAACGTTTGAGTAGTTACATTTCCGGCAGAACCGCCAGCAACCCGATTCAGGTTAGTAGTACTGACACCATAGCGACCAAACAATCCAAATTGCTTGGCTAGCAACCAGTCAAAGTTAGCAGCCAGAACATCAGATTGACCATTACTCAGCGCACCGCCCAATCCATCATCTGCCACTCCTGATAAGGATGGTGTCGCCCCAGATCCCCCGACTAGACCGTTCACCGCCTGGGCGTTTGTCCGACTATAAAGTAGTCTGATTTTAGAGCTATCGGTGGGCTTAAAGCCAACTTCAGCAGTTAGAGCATTGTTGCCACCAAACAGACCCGATGCCGGATTGGACGCAGAACGAGGACCGGGCAAGAATTCATTTGCCTCGGATAGATAGCCAACCCTGAAGTCAAAATTGTCTCCGATCGGCGTTATAAATACAGCACCTGCACCACGTTTAGCATTGGAGAGCAAGGTGCTGTTAATCGAGTTAAAACTGGTAGTGCCATTCAACGGAAATGTGAAGCGGTTATCGTCAAAGTATTTATAAAAATTGACCATCGGACCAACCACTAGGCTGGCTTTGTCAAGCACTGGTACTTGATAGGACAATTCACGCAAAACCACTTGATTAGAACTAGTTCCAGCGGTTTGGTCGGTGAAAGGTACACCTGTGGTGTTAAAGAAGCCAAAAGAACTATTTTGGTTGTAGCTGTTGTAAGGTGAATTGCCATTACCCGCCGCAAGTTGTGTCGTCAGTAGATCCTTCCCAGTGAATGACGACTTGAGCGTCAGCCAAACCAGATTACTAAAGGTGGTATTAGGTTGTGCCGCTATGCCAACAACTGGCTGACCTGTTACCGGATTTCGAGATCCTGTTTCAACTAATAAATTATTAGCACTAGAAGTCCCGGTAATGTTGAAGAATGCCAAACCATTGAGTTTGGTAGTGGCTGAAAATTGCTGTGTTTCAAGTTTGGCGGTTTTGGCTTCTATGGCTTGCAATCTCGTATCCAGAGCTTTAAGTTCGGCACTGAAAGCTTGAGTCAGTTGTTTGAGTTCCTCTAAATCTTTCTGAGAAACCGTATTCTCTGGCGGTGGGGGCGCAACGGGAGGTGTGGTAGGTACTACTGGTTCGGGTTCGATCGGTGCGGGAGCTACTACCGAGGGTTTCGCGACTGGAGGCCGTTTGCGGATGGCGGGTCGTTTCCGTTTTCTCCTGTCTAGAGCAACTAGGTCTTCCATCGACACTAGACAACTACTTAAACTAGTGGCAAATTCTTCGCGGGATAAAGTGAGATTGCCAGCGGGTAGTGTACCACATTTGTATTTATTACTTATGGCAACTAGGGTCTGATAAGCCCAGTCTGTAGGTTTGATTTCTAAGGATTCAGTGGCTTGTTTGACCCGTTCTAGGGTGGCAGTCTCAGCCTGGGTAGTATCAGCAGCTTTTACTTCTAAAGAGATACTATCGAGCGAAGTTTGTGCTCTCAGATCGTCAGGTAAGTTGAGATCGGAGCGGGGATTAACAACCTCAGTAGTCGATCGAGTGATGACTGAAGCTGGAGAAGATGAGTTAAACGATGAGTCATTTGATGTCTTTACCTCTGCATTAACGTTAGCCGCAAATGCTAAAAAACCAAAGCAGAATAGACATGAAAAACTATGAATCAGCCGAAAGTTAAAATTAATTCCTTTCATTTATTTTCCTGCACACCAATACACCAAAAAGTTCAACTTTTGCAACCAATCGGACTATAGAATTAGAAAATCTAATTCTTAAAATGCGACAGATATTGTCAGCTAACGCCCTCTCATTATCGAAGCAACTTTATATTCTCACGATTAGCTTTGCTAACTTAATCGAGAATATTTTTTCTGATAAATTGGATGGATACTAGCATAGGCAAACTATCTGAAGACTTCTACTTCACCTGGATTTTGCCAATTTCTCGAATAAATACCAACGATGAAGACTAAAATTTAGGGCTGAGAAACAAAGATAGATTATTGCTTCTAAACAAACTAAATTGATAGGCTGGGATTATGCACCAATTTTGAATGCGTTCAATCTAAATGATTTGCTATACAATAAATGTACTTTCCAATACAATTCGTTTGCGTTTGACCTAGTTTCACTCATAAGTAAGTGTATTTAATTGCAAAAGACCTTGACCAAAATCATCATCGCAATTTATGGCTATTGGTTCTGTTAGCCTGTATACGGTTTCCTGTATGCAGAATTGTGAATTGCCAGATCGCTGATATTATTAGCGGGGAGTGTCAATTAAGGCTTATCGAGACTGAATGCTTGCGCTAGGGCGGTTTGCTCGGTGGCTCGGTGCACATAATATTCAAGCTGACTGACTTCCCAACCTGTGAGTAATTGGATCGCGTCAATTGTTAGTCCCCGCATCAACATTTCCACGCACCACGTCGATTGGGCTTGTTCGATTGCGGGTGGTGAGCCAAGGGGAGTAATCAATTCATTAGTTAATTGCTCCCACTGCTGGCGCAAATCTGCCTCGGTAAGTGCGTCTCCATCGAGATCGAGGAATAAAGCCACATTGCGATCTTTCCGACTTTTTAGCCATTGGGTGAGCGGATTTTTGAGATATGAGCCATATCGCTTACCCATAATCCATTGATTGACAGGTACCTGACGTACCAATCCAGTGGTAATCTGTAATAGTTGTCGATTGCTGCTACTAAGATGATTCGATCGATTGAGCCTAACGATCTCCGCCGCACTCAATCCCGCCCCAAATAATACATAGACGAGTGCATAAGTCTGTAAACTCCGTTTCTGGGCTTGCGCCAGGATTTGATGGACGATCGCTGCTGGCAAGTCGGGATAATTTTTTCCCACTGAGGGATCGATCGAATTCAGGGAAAGGGTGGCTGGCGGTATGGGGTGAGCGACTGCACCTGTGAGCAGGAGCGCGACTACTCGATCGAGAAAATCCGCTCGATCTCGCCACAAGCCATGAAACTCACTGGTTAATTCGATCGCGGCATAGCCAAATAGGAGCGTATTAAGCAAACTAGCTAATTGCTCGACAGGTAGCTGTAACTTCGATGAAGATTCGCCGATGGCGGTTTTTAAATACTTAGCAACGCGGCGATTTGTGCGATCGAAACTCTTACCCAATACTTGACGGTTTTCGATCGAATATTGTCCCGATTCACCCACCAAGGCTCGGACAACTGCGGGTGTCTGCTCCAGTGCTTGCAAGCAAGTATTGGCATAGTCTCTGAGCATTTGGGGTAAGTTGCTAGCTGGTGGCAAGTCGCCGACTAAGTTTTGCCCTAATTGGCTAAAGACTTCTGACTCTTCAATTACCGCCAGTAAGAGTCCATGCTTATTCCCAAATTGACGAAATAGCGTTACTTCGTTCACTGCAGCGGCTTCGGCGATCTGTTTGGTGGTAGTTTCACTTACCCCTTGACTAGAAAAGAGTTCGATCGCCGCTGAGATCAGTCGTTGTCGATTAAGATTGCGGGACGTTGGCATGATGCGGTTAATTGCAAAACCTGTAGGGATGGGTACTTTCGCCCACGATTGCTAGTCTTTAGCGACAAAATGCAAGTGATACTTGCATAATTTGAAAAAGCTTGTTAAGCTAGGTAAAGCAAGCGTTACTTGCACTATCTATTCCCACTATAACTAGATGCGCCATCCGCGTCCAATTCAAGTGGAAGATTGGTTAATTTTAAACTTTGAATTGGAGTAAAGCGAAGTGACTTCTAAGTCGATCGAAACTAGCTTAGAGCGGGGGCAAACAGCCCCATTAAGCTGGACAAACGTAGTATTTTTCGGAGCGTTCCACGCCCTAGCATTACTGGCACCGTGGTGCTTTAATTGGTCTGCGCTGGGAGTGGCAATTGTGCTGCACTGGCTGTTTGGGTCGATCGGCATTTGTTTGGGTTTTCACCGCTTGCTGACTCACCGCAGCTTGCAGGTACCAAAATGGCTAGAATATATCTTTGCCACATTAGGCGCGTTAGCCTTACAAGGTGGGCCAATTTTCTGGGTAGCCGGCCACCGTCTGCACCACTTACATACCGAAGATTGGGATAAAGATCCCTACTCAGCTAAACGAGGCTTTTGGTGGAGTCACATGCTGTGGATTTTTTACCCGAAAGCCGACTTTTTCAACTTTGATGATTACAAGCGCGCTGCTCCAGATTTAGCGAAAGATAGCTATTATCGTTGGCTCGACAAATATTTCTTGTTTTTACAAATCCCTGTAGGCATATTACTATATGCCTTGGGTGGTTGGTCATTTGTGATTTATGGGGTATTCGTTCGGGCGGTAATTTTGTGGCACAGTACTTGGTTAATCAACTCAGCTAGTCACATGTTTGGCTATCGCACCCATGAGTCAGAGGACAATTCGCGGAACCTCTGGTGGGCAGCCTTACTTACCTATGGCGAAGGCTGGCACAATAACCACCATGCTTATCCCAATGTTGCCAAAGGTGGCTGGCAGTGGTGGGAAATTGATATGACTTGGTGGTCAATTCAACTTCTACAGAAGCTCGGTTTAGCTAAACGGGTGATTCTACCACCAGTGCAATAGATTAAGGCTGAACTTCTGAGCTACTAATATGTCTTAAAATAAGATATCCCCCGCTAGCGACTAAACTAATCGGGGGATATCTAGCGACTAATAAGCGAAATATTAAGATATCTATCGCCAGTTATGACACAAGCAAGAGAACCAGAAGATTTTAGGGCAGAAACAGAAAGAAGATTTGGGCACTTAAACAGACGATTAGAGCGATTAGAAGATACTCAAATTTCGCCCCAGGAGTTTGCTAGAGCCTTTGAGCGGGTTAGTAGTGACACTACTGAGATTAAGCGAGAGATTGCTGCTTTGAGAGTTGAGATGAATACTAAAATTGACGATCTGAATACTAAAATTGACGATCTTAGTACTGAGTTGAATGGCAAAATTGACACTATCTTGACACATCTCACAGGGGGGTCAGGTAGCAATTAAGCCCCGTCAAACCCTCTTCCTGGCTCTCCCGTAATTATAGGGGAAAGGGGAAAGCGATTCGCGCTCTGGAGGTTTCCTCCAGGTTTAGCGAATCAAGACAGGGAAAAGGGGAAATCAGAT
>JANPJH010000195.1:0-11634 GCA_031425415.1 Chamaesiphon sp. VAR_61_metabat_425
AATAGATAGACAAACAGGTAAAACACCATACTGGCATAACCTGTTTCCGTATCGATAATCATCCCAATCATCACAAACCCAGCTTGGGCGATCGAGGAATATGCTAGCATCCGCTTCATGCTCGTCTGCGCTAGGGCAACAACATTCCCTAACACCATACTCAGAATTGCCAACGCGGTAAAGACAAAGTGCCACTCTTGGCTCACTAGTGGGAATGCTGTCACTAATAACCGAATGGCGAGGGCAAATCCGGCTGCTTTGGAGCCAACAGACAAGAAGGCAACGACTGGAGTCGGTGAACCTTCATAGACATCTGGAGTCCATTGGTGAAAGGGTACCGCCGAAATCTTAAAGGCAATGCCGGCAATCACAAACACTAAGGATACAACTAAACCTAACGATAGATTACCACTAGCCTGCGCGATACCTGACGCGATCGCATCGAGGGTAGTTTCACCCCCAGACAATCCGTACAACAGGGAGACACCATATAAAAAGACTGCCGAACTAGAAGCCCCAATTAACAGATATTTTAATGCCGCTTCATTAGAACGGGGGTCGCGTTTCATATACCCCGTCATTAGATAAGAGGAGATACTCAAAGTTTCCAAGGAAACGAAAATAGTGACTAATTCACTTGCTCCGGAGAGTAACATCCCCCCCAAAGTTGCTGTTAGTAGAATCGTCACAAACTCCGCCAACGCGGTTCCCGTCTGTTCTACATAGCTGACTGACATCAAAATCGTCACTGCTGCTGAGAGTAAGATAATCCCCCGAAACACAACGCTGAGTGGATCGCTGTTAAACGCACCAATAAACGCAGTGGGATTGGGATTGTCCCATTGTAATGTTAGGGCAGCGATCGCCACTAACAAGCCCCCAACCGCAATATACGATAGGTTACGGGCGGCAGTCCGCCCCAGAATTAAATCACCAATTAGGACTGTCAACAAGGTGATAACGACGATTCCCTCTGGTAGAATCGCCCCAGCATTAAGCTGGGCAACTAAATTATTAAAATCCATAATTACTTAAATTTAAGAACCGATAACCTGCGATCGCGTTTAAATATCTATCTCAGCACTCTCGATTTTACCGCAATGCCTCAACACATAATTAACTATCCCCTCAATTTACTCTCGATTCGGTAACGAACAACAGTTGATATCATCCAGACAAACTTTACCCCATTGAACAGCCCACCTGACTAGTGCTACTCGATTGTCAACACCGGTTTTCTTGAGCGTATTGCTAATGTGGTTATCTACGGTGCGTTTGCTTATTTCTAGTTGGGCAGCGATATCCTCATTAGTCAAGCCAGCAGTCACGAGTTCGATAATTTCTACTTCGCGATCGGATAATGTAGGCGGTGCTTGCAGCTTATCATCGTCGTTCATCATCACTGCCTTACCCTAAATATATTCATGTCCTTAGTGTGACTCTCCATCAGAAGAGACTCTGCCAACGATTCTAATCTGTCCGTCGCCTAATCTGCCATTAATTGACTAATTAATCTAGGGTAGAGGCAATTCATGAATCGTGCCTACCTCAGATTTGTGCAAGCTTTTCATCACCCTGCCACAACACCGAAATTTAGCGTAGTAACCAGAGCCGATCGGATCTTGAGTGCCCTCAGCTAAAATATCGATGCCGATGCCATTCCGGCCCATCTTTACCCCCGAACTATGGATATAGCGCAAGTCCCCCAGATGTAACGCAACATGATCGGTTTTTTCTGGCGTACCGAAAAAGATTAGATCTCCTGGCAACATTTCCGCGATCGAAATCCGCTGGGTAAAAGCTTCTTGCTGATAGGAGTCACGGGGCAGCCAAATCCCTTGTGACTGAAATGCTGCCTGCATCAATCCCGAACAGTCATAATTGGGGGCGACGGTACCACCCCACAGATATTGATTGGGGACTTTCATCGCCGCTTGCGCGAACTCAATAATTTGGGGAATCCTAGCAGCTATTACAGATCGATCGAGAGTAGCCGAGCGATATATATCTGTCGTCAACTCTAAATTCTCAACATCATCCAGCTTCAACCAAGCTGGATAATTATCCTCACATAGCCTAATTGGAATAGCCCGCTCTGTTGGGGTGAGGTTCACAATTTGCAAATGTCGATTTACCGCAGCTTGAGTGGCTAATCCTTCGCAAGCTGGGGAACTATAAAGATCTAGCTGAACTCGACACCGATATTCGCCAGCAGTAGACAAACTCATTGATTTGATTCCTCGTCAGGTTAGTGCGATCGTCTGAAAATTTACTGAGTTATATCTTACAACTTCATGGCAAATTCCGTATAAATACGGAGCAATCCAAGTCACCCTTCGCACTTAATAGAAGGGCTATGCTTAAATTTAGAGACCTAAATTATTTAGCAACAGAGATTTATTTATCCGTAAATTTACTTACCTGTTGCCAAACTTGAGAGTATCTCCACACATCTACTACTCCTATAAAAACAACTATTTTGCGGATCTTCTCCACTTATGTGGGAATCATAAGAATGCTAATAGTTAGCGGCTAGATTATATAACAGTTATTATTTGACCTTTTATTGAGGAATTATCGATCGTGGCGATCCGACCACCTAAACATAATTTTCAAGGTTTCACCTTATTAGAAATGCTCACAGTTATTGGGATTTTCTCTATTATGATGGGAATTGCCGTTCCTTCCCTGATCTCATTGAATAAACCTTTACGGGATGGAGTATCACAGTTCAAAAGTCATCTAGGTTTGGTTCGATCAAAAGCTATCTCTAGCACTCAAGCTTATCGAATTATGCCAATGTTTACAAGTCGAGCTGAATACAAAAACGGTATCCCTGGCAAATTTATTGTTGAATATGCGGCTAATTGTACGATTACTACTGGATGGCAACGAGCATCACAGTTTGATTTAGAATTACCAGATAAGGTTGGAATTACTGATATTTCCACTACAACCCTTTCAACTCCAGCTTCAGTCACAGTATCTAATAATTTGAATTGGAATAGTGGTCAGGGACTTTGCTTCGATAATCGCGGTATAGTTGATAAAACAGTTCGGTTCGTTGTCAAAGATTTTCAGGGCTTTGGCAAGGCACAAATAGCCTTATTTGACATTAGCAAGGTAGGAGGTGCCGAAATTTATCTTTACAACAAGAACAATGTTATTGTTGACAATTACTAATAGCTGCAAATATACTAATTGATTTTTTAATCCTGTCTAGATTGCAGATAAAATGTAAAAGCACGTAAATATTAACTATTTAGATATGTTTTTTAGAATATCAATCTATTAATTATGTTTGTAAAATTTAATCGAATTCAAATTGAAAAGCAGGTGATAAAATCTTCTCAGGGTTTTAGTTTAATCGAAACATCGATCGCTTTAACGACACTGGGAGTGTGTCTTGCTTATGCAATGCCACTATTTTTGTATGCCAAAATTAATAACTCCAAAAGTGAAATTCGGACTGGTGCCTTAATTGTATCTCAGCGAATATTCGATGATATTCGATCGAAAACAATTAACGATCTGCCTTCAAATGATGGAAAGAATAGCCCTAGAACTGATAATACTAATCCTGTTTTAAGGCCAACAGATACCGAGATTTCTAACCCTATTACAATTAGTTCCTCAGACAAGCTTCTTACCAATGCTATGGGAAAACAGTACCAAACAAAAGTTACTTACTGTGAAGGATATAATTCAGATTCAACTATTTGTAGCAATAAATATCGAAAATTCAAAGTAGAGGTAAATTTTAATGGCTCAAAAGTATACGATCTTGAAGGTACTTATACAGACTTCGAGTAAAGGCTTTACTCTATTAGAGTTAATAGTAGGAATGGTAATTACGCTCATAATTGGTGGCCTTGCCATGAATGCTTTTATTGATGCCAGTAATATGTTTCGTGATGACAAGAGAAATATTGATAACAATCAAAATATGTCGGCTATTCTAGAAATGATTGGTAATGACATCAAGCAATCTGGGGAGCAAATTAATGATGCTAATTTTCCAACAGTTGAAATTAAGGACAATATAATTGCTGGCACGGTTGTCACCGCTTCTTCTACCATCATTGTTCGACGAGCATTAATTTCACCATTAACGTTGTGCCAGACAATCCCTGCTAACGTCAATCCATTGCCAACAACTTTACTAGTCGCAGATAGTACACTTACGGGAGCTACAAGTTGTGCTCCAGGGACATTGACTACTACCACAAGTCCAACTACAATAAATCGACCGAGTGCGTTAATAGAAGCTCGGAGATATCGTTGTAAACTTGACGATATTAATGCTAACTACACTGCGATAAGTACGACAGATTATTGTCGAACTACTAAACCTACTCCAGCCAGTGCAGATTTAGAACAAGTGTGGGCAGCTATCTCTGATGGCAATGGACGTATTCGCATTTTTAGCTACAATGATGACATTGAAGTTACTGCAGGTAGTAAGTATAGTATATCAGTGGGACTATTTGATAATGGCACTAGCACGATGTCAGCCACAGATAGCCGGAATACTGGTGTTGCCTATAATACCGGGAGTCCTATTTATTTAATTGAAGAGCGAAGATATACATTAGACAACGATGGTAATTTGAAAGTCTCCGTCGATGGTGGAGCAAATTTTTCAACCTTAATTAAAGGTATTTCTAGATTTAAAGTTTCTGCCAAATTATATAGCGATACTACTACTAGGGCAATTGAAACAGCTCCAGCAAATGGCTGTGTTGGGGATACACAATATACCTGTAAATTTAATTTTAATACTGCCACTACAGATTCTGCTTACAACTGGAAAACATTAGCAGGAGTCAAAGTTGAGTTACAAGCTAAATACGATTCTACCGGACGCTCGGAAACTGCTAGCACAAAGGATCTAGAGAAGTTGTCAGCAATAGCGGAGTTCTTTCCCCGGAATGTCCTCTCGAAGTAAGTGCGGTATCCTAATTAAATAGGAAGTTTTAGTAGCGATCGGGAGTCAGATCAGATGAGTTGGCAGAGTTCACAGACAACAGCAGACAGATTTTTTGGGAGTTTAGTCTATTTACTCCCGATCGTCGATGCCTACGCTTTCGGTAGGTTTGTATTTGAACAATTCCCGATTGTAGAGCAGATATATCAACCATTATTCCCTCTGATGCTAATTTATAGCCTGCCATTTGGGGGGTTTATCTTGTTCTTGGGGTTATATCTTGGTGTTGTCAACAACCCACGGGTTAGTCGGTTCATCCGGTTTAATACACTTCAAACCATTTTGATTGGGATTTTAATCTCCTTGTGTGGAATGGCACTCAGATACGTGCTGTTGCCCATCATCGGGAATGGCATCGTGACTCAAGTGCTGATGAATGTCATCTTTTTGGGGACAATCTCCATATCTGTCTACGGGATTGTGATATCAGCATTGGGCAAATATGCCGAATTTGCTCAACTGTCAGAGACTGCTCACCTGCACATCGATCGCATCTAAACCATTGACGCGATTGGCTGCGATCGGTCATAATAAGAGGCTGTCTATAATCACGCTCGGATCGGGTCAAACTTCTGCCAAATGTCTCACCATCAGGTTCGAGACTACCCGTACGGCATCTCAAATCATTAAATCTATGACTTACGCAATTATTGAAACTGGTGGCAAGCAAATGCGTGTCGAACCAGGTCGTTTCTATGACATCGAACTACTCCCAGGCGACGTAGGCAGTGATGTCTCGATCGATAAAGTATTTTTATTAGAAAACGATGGCACGATCCAAATCGGACAGCCACTAGTCGCTGGTGCCACAGTTGAAGGCACTATCCTCCGGCATTATCGGGCGCGGAAGATCATCGTTTACAAAATGCAGCCCAAAAAGAAAACCCGCAAAAAACGCGGTCATCGTCAAGAAGTCACTCGATTGCTGGTCAATTCGATTAGCATCGGTGGTGCAGTTGTCGCTGAAGCAGTCAAAGCTGAAGCCGCAGCAGTATAGACTGATAGTCAAGTAACTATTGCTGACTACAAAGTAAGATCGATATAACTTTAGTAATCCGAGGTAATTATGGCTTCTAAGAAGGGTACGGGTAGTACAAGAAACGGGCGGGACTCAAACGCCCAGAGATTGGGTGTCAAAAAGTATGGTGGCGAAGTCGTCAAAGCTGGCAACATTATTATTCGTCAACGCGGTTCATCATTCCATGTTGGTAATAATGTCGGTCTTGGCAAAGACTACACTATTTACGCGCTAGTCGATGGTGTTGTCACTTTCGAGCGGAGAGGCAAAAACGGTAAAAAAGTCAGCGTTTATCCGGCTATTGTTGCGGCTTAGAACTGCTCTAAAATTATAATTCGATCGGGGTATATCTTATTAGATGTACCCCGAATTTTTGTCAGAATGTGCCGTGCTTGGGTATCCAATCAGCAAATTATCTCAAATTCAGCAGATTGAATATTTATGCCTGTCGCAAGGGTAGAATAAGAATTATCAGTGCGGTAAACAGCATTAAATTTTTTAACCACTATTTGTGACTGTAAACCGATTGGCGATGGTCAGAGTGCTAGTTTGCTAGATACCACACCTCTTTGCGATCGCTGCTAAACTCACCAATCATCAGCTTTACTACACTAGTCATGCTCAATCCGAATCTGGACGAAATCCAGTTGCTTCCTGAAGAATATGCCCGCTATTCACGGCATCTCATCCTCCCAGAAGTTGGGCTAGAGGGTCAAAAACGCCTCAAAGCAGCCAGTGTCCTTTGTGTTGGTACCGGAGGACTGGGTTCGCCACTGTTACTCTATCTTGCCGCTGCGGGCATCGGACGAATCGGCATTGTAGACTTTGATGTCGTTGACCATTCTAATCTCCAACGTCAGGTTATTCACGGTACTTCCTGGGTCGGTAAGCCCAAAATCGAATCGGCGAAAAACCGGATTCATGAAATCAATCCCTACTGTCAAGTAGATCTCTACGAGACAGCTTTGAGTTCGGCAAACGCACTAGACATCATTCGTCCCTATGATATCGTCGTAGATGGCACGGATAACTTCCCCACCCGCTATCTGGTCAATGATGCTTGTGTTTTATTAAATAAACCCAACGTTTATGGGTCGATTTTCCGGTTTGAAGGACAGGCGACTGTCTTTAACTACGAGGGTGGTCCCAACTATCGCGATTTATATCCAGAGCCACCACCACCAGGGATGGTGCCATCTTGTGCCGAAGGCGGTGTCTTAGGCATTCTACCAGGCATTATTGGGGTGATTCAGGCAACCGAAACAGTTAAAATCGTTTTGGGCAAAGGCACTACCCTCAGCGGTCGGCTGGTGTTGTATAATGCCCTGGAAATGAAGTTTCGCGAGTTGAAACTCAGACCGAATCCCGTCCGTCCAGTAATTGAAAAACTCATCGATTACGAACAGTTTTGCGGAATTCCTCAAGCTCAAGCGGCTGAAGCTGAACAACAAAGTATGCTAGCAGAAATGACTGTTACGGAACTAAAAGCATTAATCGACAGCAGTGCTGATGATTTTGTCTTGATCGATGTCCGCAATCCTAATGAGTATGAGATTGCCAAAATTCCTGGCTCGATCTTGATTCCGCTACCTGATATCGAACAGGGTAAGGGAATTGAGGAAGTCAAAGCCGCGCTCAATGGTCATCGCCTAATTGCTCATTGTAAGATGGGCGGTCGCTCGGCAAAAGCTCTGGCCATCCTCAAGGAAGCAGGCATCGAGGGGACGAATGTCAAAGGTGGGATTCAGGCGTGGAGTCGAGAAGTCGATTCTTCAGTCCTGGAATATTAAATCTGTGGGGGGTACCTAGTATTAGGTGCCCCAATTTCGCGGTGTTAGCATAAATTTCTCAGTAGCTGAGGGCTTCGATGGTTCAAGTTGCACTGAAACCCCTTACCTTTGAAGAATTCCTGATTTGGGATGATGGAACAGGTCGAAATTTTGAATTAATCGATGGATTTCCGATGCCTGTTAACGATCCTAATGCTAACCATGAAGATTTGGCTGCAAGGCTATCTGCATATATCGAAAATCTCTGTGAAACATTGGATCTCCCATATATCCCAAGATTATCTAAACAGATTCGGCTCAAACCAGAGCCAGAACAAAGAGATCGAAGTCGCCGAGGAGATATTGTGGTTTTTGACAAGGCAGAGTGGTTAAGGCTCAAAGAAAGCCCTAGTTCTGCGGCTGCATACACTACGCCACCAATGGTGATTGAAATCGTCAGTAATAATTGGCGTGACGACTATCTCACCAAGTTGGCAGAATACGAGGCTTTAGGAATTCCAGAACTCTGGATTGTAGACTATGCCGCTTTTGGGGCATCTCGTTATACCGGAGATCCAAAATTACCTACACTTTCAGTTTACGTGCTGGTAAATGGGGAATATCAAGTTGGCCAGTTTCGAGATGGAGATCGAGTTGAATCCCCAACTTTCCCTTGTTTGAATCTGACAGCATTGCGAATTTTTACGATGGCAAAGTAAATACTGCACAAGGATTAAAATCGGTATTTACTTCAATCTTGAAACTGCGCTAGGTATTTAGACTCATTACGCCGATCGATCTTTATCAAACCACAATAACTAGCTCCGGTGATTATTAGTGTTAAAAGAGTACCAATAGCTAACCGCTGGGGTTCATTCTGAATATCTGAGATAGACATCTTTAACTCTTTAATCTTCTCTACATTCCGCTCTTTTTCAGCGATTTTTAATGCCTGTTGATAATCAGCGATCGATTCTGCCTTTTTGTTCAACTGCCGTTTGGCGAAAGCTCGATTCCGATACAAATAGATATCATCATGTTTTTGATTTAACGCTATAGCTCGATCGTAATCTAAAATTGCCTGTTGATAGTTATTTATATATAAGTTGCTATGACCTCTCCATTTGTGAGCATTTGCATCTTTTTCATCGGTCTTAATTATTGTATTAAAATCGGATAAAGCGGCTGAGTAATTTTCTGTAGAATAGAAAGCCCTTCCCCTTATGCTTAGTGCATAATTCAATTTAATGCCAATCGCTATAGCTTTATTGGCATTCAGGATTGCTTCTTGGTATTTATCTAATCTAAAATAACTCCATGCTATTTGCTCAAATACGTAACTGTCATTTGGATCTAATTCAAGATATTTTTTGTAGTCGGCGATCGCTAAATTAAATTTCCCTAGTGATTGATAAGAGTTTCCTCTCCAGTAAAAATTCAATGAATTAGTTCGATCTAATTTGATTCCTTGGTTTGCACTATCGATCGCTTCAGGATACTTATCTAAGTTAAAATAATCTGACGATATCCGTGATAGATAGTAAGAATGCTCTTTTGTGCTAATACTGCTCTTCGATTTAAGCAGACTGCTCAAGTCTAATTTAAGCAGGCTATTAAAGTCGGCAACTGACAGCTCTTTTTTGCCAATTGCACCATAGGCATAAGCACGACAACCATAAGCATATTGATTATCTGGATCGAGTTCGATCGCAATAGTATTATACTTGATACTTTTTTCATATTCTTGGCGATGCCAGTAAATCCAGCCCAGATCGGCATATTCTTTGCTATCACGGGGAGTTAGCTGCAATGCTCGATCGAAGTCTTTATCTCTCAGTACATTTTGTTTTAATAAATCGTAAGTATTACCTCGCCCAGTGTATGCTGAAATAGCACGAGGATTTAGTGCTATTGCGCGATCGTAATCTTTTAGTGCTGCTTGATATTGTTTGAGATTTCTTTTGGATCTACCTCGTTTGAGATAAGCTATAACTGAATCTGGATTTTGTTTTAAAGCAGTATCAAATAATTTAATTGCTTCTGCATCAGAACCAAATTCTGATTTAGTAATCCCCTGTTCGATGAGATTTTTACTACTTTCACTTCGAGCTAGTTGCAGATCTGCGATCGACGATCCGAGGATGATACTCAATACAATTAATGCCGATCTAAATTTCATTTTACTGCTCCTGCTGTGTCTAATTCGATCGCGTGATTTGATTGTGGTTGATCTAAAGGTAAATCGAGATTCACTCTAATTCGATCGGCAATATCCATCACTAGCGAAAGATCCGTACTGGTAAATATTCGCCTATAACTATTTTTAGCAGTTGTTTTAGCTCGATCGCTATAAATCAAAATCGCGCTATATTGCTTTTGATACTGTTTTTTATGCAAGAAATAACTTAATCTATGACTTGCTGCTTCCAACGGTAGAAATTCTGTTTTCACATCAATAGTTTTAATTTCTGACTTATTTATATATTTAACATGATTACTGATTAATGTGCAGCATTCAATCTTAATCGATGCAGAGAAACAATCAATCATCCAAATCTCCCCCAGTCTAAACCGTTTGCGAAAGTCGCAGACAAAAGTGTCATTAGTTTGTTCGATTGATCGGATTCGATTATAATCAATTGGAAGACCAACAGATAAGACTTCATACCACTTTAACCGGATGAAAGTGTTATAAGTTGACTCACTTGATAAACTCAAAAAATCTCGCATAATCTCAACTTCGTTAAGGAGAGATTGTATGGTAGATGCGGATAAAACTCTCCTCACATAAATTTTCTGATAGATGTAGAGAGGTTTGCTAGACAGTCGAGTCATCAATGAAATATTGAAGTAACCATCTACTAATGAGCCAGGATAATGTCTGACTTGAATATCGACAATTTGATTTAAGGGTATTTTTATTATTCTCAACTGTCGATCGAACAAATTATATTGCTGAATCGATAGTTCGCCTAAACTGCGATCGAACGTACATGATTGTACTAATATGGGCTTGAAAAGGTTTAATAAGATATAAATAAGCGATGAGTTAGCTATTGCTACGGTCATACCACACAAGCTAAGTATGACTACTAATAACAGCTTAGAAGATGCAGGATAAATCTCATAACGTAAGAGTAACTCGAAACATAAAGTTGCTTCAATAGTAGTTCCAATCGCGATCGCGATCAGCAGAACAATACCCAAAACTATCAGAGATCGATGTACTGCGCGAAAGTATTTAATTGATTGATGTGGGGGATCGAAGACTAGAATATCTGGATGTGGTCGAGCGATCGCCATAATAGGGAACAGTATGAAGTTACAGATACTTCTATGATGCCCAATTCGATAATTTTTATATCAGGTAAATTTTTTCAGCAGGGATAAATTGGGTATTGGTTCGGACGCTGGAGAATCTGTTTTAATGCAATTGCTGTTCCGTTGATATCTGCCACTGTAGTCAGTTTAACCAACGGCAAAGTCAGTAAATTTGCGCTTAAAGGGAGAATGAAAGGCTAATACAATGTCTTGCTTGGAAACACCTCGATCGATTATTTCATTAGCGATACCACCTTCAGTACCATCATGCTGTATCCAGATTTTACCGTTGATGATATCTAGATGTAAAACACACCCATAGATTCGACGTTGATTCGACCAGCCAGCATGGACTACTTGATACCTGTCGCGGAGTAGATCGAACACTAACTCCGCTTCTAAGTAGCTAGGCGCAATTAAATATAAAACGATCGAGTGAATATTCGCCTGCAACACTTCGAGATTCCATTCCCGCCATCACAGCTTTGGCTAAGTCATATTCATTGTCAAACATCTGTCCAGAGATTTCATGGCTTTTA
>JANPJH010000196.1:0-11471 GCA_031425415.1 Chamaesiphon sp. VAR_61_metabat_425
AATCTGAATGTGGGCAGTGCCCACCCTACAAAAAGGTAAACTTATGCCCTATAGTAGCTTCACAATTGAGGAGGTAGAATCCAAATTTAATCTAAACTTGCAGACAGGTCATTTTTTACCAAATATCGAGCCGATTTCTCCTAGCTTGATGTTAGAACAGTTCTTAAACATCACTTTGCCATTAGCTCGGGAAACTGGCTCAGAAAAAGCTAGATCGGAACTTCTTGTTTCGCCAATTTTGGTAGAAGTCCGAACCTTAATGAATAACTCGATTAGTTTATTTTCAGGGGAAGACTTTACAGTCGATCGAGAGTTAGGCTTAAATGGTATTTGTGATTTTTTAATTAGTCGATCGCCGATCCAGTTTAAAATTAATGCACCCGTAATAGCATTAGTCGAAGCCAAAAAAGGTGTGCTAAAAGATGGCTGGGGTCAATGTATTGCCGAAATGGTTGCAGCACAGAGATTCAATCAACTTCGACAACACTCGATCGAATTTATCTATGGTGTTGTTACCAGCGGTACTCGTTGGCAATTTATTGAGATGAAAGGAAGTAACATTACGATCGATCCAGAAGAGTATTCCTTACCACCGCTTGAACCATTGCTAGGCATTTTAAAATGGATGGCATCAAGAGATAGTTAGATATTTAACAATTTTTAAATAACTTTAATATAAAATAATTTATCGATGTTATGGTTGCAATAAAAGATAACTCCCCAAGATTTAGTCCCGAAGAATACTTTGCTTGGGAGGAACAACAATTAGAAAAGCATGAATATCTCGGCGGTGAAGTTTATAGTATGACTGGTGGGACTGTTGACCATAGTCGAATTGCTCTGAAATTTGGTGCTTTATTAGATAATCACCTCAGTGGAGGTGCTTGTCAGACAGCTAATTCAGATTGTCGGGTTAATATCGTAGAATCAAATAATTATACTTATCCAGATGTAAGTGTTACTTGTGACGATCGTGATAAAACCACCACTAAATACATTACTTATCCATGCCTAATCATCGAGGTGCTTTCTTCCAGCACTGAAGCTTATGACAGAGGTAGTAAGTTTAGAATGTATCGTCAAAATCCGATTTTACAAGATTATGTATTGGTTAGCTCCGAGAAGATTGAGATCGATCTATATCGTAAAACTGAAAGTGGCAGTTGGGAGATTATTAACTATCAAGCGGGAGATACGATCGAACTTAAAAGTGTCAATTTAACTTTCCCAATCGAGCGGATTTACGAAGAGATTTCATTAATTCTAGAAAACGAGAGCAGCTAGTTTAGTTGTCCGATGATGTTAAGATAAAAGACCAGGTAATATCGATCAAATATTATTAAAACTCAATTACCAAAATCTCAAGATGATTAATCCTAATAGTCCAGTTATCCTCTCGATCGAGAACCTTACTGCAAACGTCGATGATACGCAGATCTTAAATGGTGTGAGTCTCGAAATCAAAGCTGGCGAAATTCATGCCATTATGGGGCCGAATGGTTCTGGTAAAAGTACTTTGTCCAAAGTATTAGCAGGACATCCTGCCTATACAGTTACGGGAGGGAAAGTCACCTATAA
The DNA here is from genome assembly GCA_031425415.1 of Chamaesiphon sp. VAR_61_metabat_425. Taxonomy (GTDB): domain Bacteria; phylum Cyanobacteriota; class Cyanobacteriia; order Cyanobacteriales; family Chamaesiphonaceae; genus Chamaesiphon. Next base: position 1,579 of record JANPJH010000196.1, read on the forward strand.
AGGTGAAAACTTATTTGACTTAGAACCACAAGATCGGGCGCGTTCGGGTGTATTTCTGGCTTTCCAATATCCGCTCGAAATTCCTGGCGTGAGTAACTTAGATTTCCTCCGTGTGGCATATAACTCTCGCCAAAAGCACAGAGGATTGGAAGAATTAGATGTATTTGACTTTGACGACTTGATTCAGGACAAACTAGAGATTGTCAAAATGAATCCCGCTTTCCTCAGCCGCAGCGTGAATGAAGGCTTCTCAGGTGGTGAGAAAAAGCGGAATGAAATCCTCCAAATGGCAATCCTCGAACCGAGTCTAGCGATTCTCGACGAAACTGACTCCGGCTTAGACATCGACGCACTCAAAATCGTTGCCAACGGCGTAAATCAACTAGCCAATCAAGATAACGCCATGCTAGTGATCACCCACTACCAACGCCTCCTCGACTACATCATCCCCGACTTCGTACACGTTATGGCAAATGGACAAATCCTCACCAGCGGCGGTAAAGAACTCGCGCTAGAGTTGGAAGCCAAAGGCTACGACTGGGTTACAGAACTTCAACCAGTATAATTCCCGCAACTCAGTGTTTAAAGCCCCACAAACAACCTCTCCGCGCCCTCTGCGTTAACAATATGACACCCACCCTTACCCAACTCCTTACGACCCCACCCCCAAACCCTCAGCTTCAACAACTCCGCACCCAAGCAACCGGATACCTGCAAGAAGAAACCATCCCCAACCCCAAAAATGAGGAATGGCGATTCACTGATTTATCCCCACTGCTCACCCAAACCTTCACCGTTCCTAACCCCCAAATCCCAAAAGTTAATATCAACAGCTTAATCCTTCCGGAAGCTCCAGATACCCGGTTGGTATTCGTCAACGGTATTTACTCACCCCAGCACTCCAGCCGCAACTTACCTGCTGGATTATTTATCGGGAATTTAGCAGCAGCTATGGAAGCTGGATTGGCGATTACTGATTATTTGGGCAAACAACCTGGAGGGGAGGAAGTCTTCACCGCCATTAACACGGCGGGAATTAATGAAGCTGCTGTTGTCTGGCTGGGTAAAGATATCTCGATGGCTGGCGTAGACGGCTCGCCGTGCGAGACACCGATTCAGCTATTATTTATTGCGACAGTAGACGATCGGGCGATCGCAATTCAACCTCGCACCCTCATCGTCCTCGAAGCTGGGAGTAATGCTACTGTAGTTGAAGAATATTTACACACATCAATTCCCGACCACTCCTACTTCACCAACAGCGTCACCGAAATTTGGCTGGGAGATACTGCTAAACTCAACCATACTCGGATTCAAGATGAAGATATCGCCGCCATCCATATTGGCAAAACAGCGGTTTCCCAATCTCAGCATAGTTCCTATACTGGTAATTCGATCGAGTTAGGCAGCAAACTCTCTCGCCATAACTGGGAAATCTTCCAAATCGGCGCGCAGACAGAAACCTATCTCAACGGTTTAACGATGGTAAATGGGGCGCAGGAATCAGATACCCACAGTAGCATCGCCCTTGCCAAACCCCACGGCATCACCAACCAACTGCACAAGTGTATTGTAGACGATCGCGCCCATGCGATTTTCAACGGGAAAGTATTCGTACCCCAAGCGGCACAGCAAACCAATGCAGGGCAATTGAACCGGAATTTGATCCTCTCCTCGACAGCCAAAATCGATACCAAACCCCAACTAGAAATTACTGCTGATAACGTTAAGTGTTCGCATGGGGCGACAGTCAGCCAACTCGAAGACGATGAGATTTTTTACCTTCAGAGTCGGGGTTTGGATGTAGAAACAGCTAAAATATTATTAATTAACGCTTTTGCTGTAGAGATTATCGATCGAATTCCCGTCGCCTCAGTACGTGAAAAACTAGCAGCAGCAGTGAAAGCTTTCAAAGCTAACTAATAATTGGCAGGCATGACTAGAGAAAGCCGAATCCAACGACTGATCCAAAATCTTACAGGCATAGCGGACACCATGACTTATATTCAAACCAAATCTCTCGCTGAAACAGTGCGAGCCGACTTTCCAATTCTCCATCGCGAAGTACATGGTAAACCCCTAGTTTATCTAGACAATGCGGCAACCTCTCAAAAACCGCACGCTGTCATCCACGCGCTCGAACATTATTACAGTCACTATAATTCCAATGTGCATCGGGGCGTGCATACTCTTAGTGGGGAAGCTACTGATGCCTATGAAGGTGCGCGGGAGAAGATTGCTAAATTTATCAATGCGGCTTCGGAGAAAGAAATTATCTACACCCGGAATGCCACGGAAGCAATTAATTTAGTGGCTTATAGTTGGGGATTGAGCAATCTTCAGCGTGGCGATGAAATTATCCTGACAGTGATGGAACACCATAGCAATCTGATTCCGTGGCAGTTCGTCGCTCAAAAGACAGGTGCTAGGTTAAAGTTTGTCCAATTAACACCTGAAGAAGAGTTCGATTTTGGGCATTATCAATCATTAGTTAATGATAAAACTAAATTAGTGTCGGTAGCTCATGTGTCTAACACATTAGGCTGTATTAATCCGGTGAAAGATATTGCCGCTCTCGCCCATCAATATGGTGCAAAAGTATTAATTGATGCTTGCCAGAGTGCGCCACACATGCCCTTGGATGTTCAAGATCTAGACTGTGATTGGTTAGTTGCATCAGGACATAAGATGTGCGCGCCAACGGGGATTGGCTTCCTGTATGGTAAGCTGAATTTAATGCGATCGATGCCGCCATTCCTGGGCGGTGGTGAAATGATTGCCGATGTGTTTCTGGAAAATGCTACTTATGCGGATTTACCTCATAAGTTTGAAGCAGGTACCCCCGCAATTGCTGAAGCGATTGCGCTAGGTGTTGCTTTAGACTATTTAACAAACATTGGAATGGATAAAATTCACGCTTATGAAGTAGAATTGACAACCTACATGTTTGACAAATTGATCCAAATTCCTCAAGTTAAAATATATGGGCCAAAGCCCCCAAAAGAACGTGCTGCTTTAGCTGCTTTTACCTCTGGTGATGTTCATCCTCACGATCTTTCCACCATGTTAGATCAAGCAGGAATTGCAATTCGGGCGGGACATCATTGTACTCAACCATTACACCGTTTTATTAAAGCGCAATCTACGGCGCGGGCGAGTTTACACTTCTACAATACTAAGGAAGAGATCGATACATTTATTGCTACTCTAATTGAATCGATCGAGTTTTTTGATAGTATTTTTAGCTAGTTCAAAATTACCAACTGTTGCTGCTGCCCTCAATGACTAATACTGACTTCCTCGCTCATCTCAACTCCTCTCAACGTAAAGCTGTCGAGCATTATTGTGGAGCTTTATTAGTGGTGGCTGGAGCTGGTAGCGGCAAAACACGGGCACTTACTTATCGAATTGCCAATCTAATTCGCACCCACAAGGTCGATCCCGCCCACATCTTAGCAGTTACATTTACAAATAAAGCTGCGAAAGAAATGCGATCGCGGATCGAGATTTTATTTGCTGGGCAACAGGCAGAATTAAAATATGGTAAAGCTTGGGGTGCGCTGGATGAATATCAGCAAACACAATTGCGATCACATGTCTATAAGACAATTATAAAAGACCTATGGATTGGCACATTTCACGGTTTATTTAGTAAGGTTTTAAGATTTGATATTGAGAAATATCAAGATGAGAAAGGGCGAAGGTGGAATAAAAATTTCTCGATCTTTGATGATGCAGATTGTCAGGGATTAGTTAAACAAATTGTTGTCAAACAGTTAGATTTGGATGATAAGAAGTTTGAGCCAAGAGCGGTGCGCTATGCAATTAGTAATGCCAAAAATCAAGGCTTATCGCCAGATGAGTATAGTAAAGAGCAGAATAACTATAAAGGTCGAGTGATTGCCGATGTCTATAAACACTACCAAGATGCCCTGTGTGCAAATAATGCGCTCGATTTTGACGATTTATTACTAGTTCCTGTTCAACTCTTCCGCCAAAATGAACAAGTATTAGCCTATTGGCACAAGAAATTTAGACATATTCTAGTCGATGAATATCAAGATACTAATCGGACTCAGTACGATCTAATTCAACTGCTAGTTACCAATGGAGTCGATAGTAAAACTTTCGATGAATGGGGACATCGATCGATTTTTGTCGTTGGCGATGCCGATCAATCTATCTATTCTTTTAGAGCCGCAGATTTTACAATCTTGATGAACTTTCAGGATGATTTCGGCGATCGAATGCCCGACGATCGTACCGAAACAATGGTAAAACTGGAAGAGAACTATCGATCACGTGAAAATATCTTAGCCGCTGCCAATCACCTGATCCAAAATAATACTCAACGGATCGATAAAATCCTCAAAGCAACGCGCGGCGCAGGTGAACCAATTTTTCTCTTCACGGCTCAGGATGAAATTAATGAAGCTGAATTTGTCGTCGGGGAAGTGCGGAAATTAGAGCGCGAAAATCCGGAGCTAAATTATGGTAACTTTGCCGTATTATACCGAACAAATGCCCAGTCACGCCCGATCGAAGATGCTCTAGTCAGATGGCAAATTCCTTATACGATTGTGGGCGGTTTAAAGTTTTATGATAGACGAGAAATCAAAGATATTATTGCCTACCTCCGAGCGGTGATGAATCCCAGCGATACAGTTAGTCTACTTCGAGTAATTAATACCCCCAGACGCGGCGTAGGGCAAACTACCATCGATAATCTTCAAAATGCGGCGCATCAATTGGGAGTTCCCCTGTGGGAGATTATTAATGATGAAACTTCCGTTAACACTGTCGCCGGAAGATCGGCAAAAGGGGTGCTAAGCTTTGCCGGAATTATTAAGAAATGGCGCGAAGAAATTGAAACCCGTCCGGTAGTTGATATTGTGACGGGAATTATCGAAGATTCTGGCTATGTGCAAGAATTACAGAATCAAGGCACCGATGAATCATTAGAACGAGTCCAAAACGTTCAAGAATTAGTCAACGCGACGATCCAATTTCAGGAAGAAAATGAGTCACCAACTCTTGATACCTATTTAGCTAGCACTGCTTTAAGTTCCGACTTAGACAACCTGCAAGAAGGTAAAGAAGCCGTCTCCCTGATGACATTACACGCATCCAAAGGCTTAGAGTTTCCCGTCGTTTTCCTGGTAGGATTAGAAGCCGGATTATTCCCCAGTTATCGATCGCTAAATGATCCCCTAGCCGTCGAAGAGGAACGCCGATTGTGTTACGTTGGCATCACCCGCGCTCAGGAGTTATTATATCTCTCCCACGCCCGCGAACGTCGCCTATACGGATCGCGAGAACCAGCTATCCGATCGCAATTCATCGGGGAATTACCCCCAGAACTAATCGAGACTAATCAGCGCGTTAAAGCTCAGACTAAAACTACCGCTAAAACGGCTCAAAAATCCCCTAAAACTGTCGGTAATGCGACTAACCAAGTTTCAGGATGGCGGGTTGGCGATCGCGTGATTCACCGCAGTTTTGGGGTGGGACAGATTACCCATGTATTTGGTACAGATAGCAAGCAATCTGTGGCAATTAAGTTCCCCAATTTAGGTCAAAAAATTATCGATCCCAAGATCGTTGGGTTGCAAAAAATTGAATAAAACTGTGATAACTGCACATATTGAGAAAATGGGAAAAAGCATTCACAGCTACTATCCCTTGTTTGTCAAGAATTCATGAGCAATCCCCTAACGATCGATCTCCAGACGTTAATAGATGACGGGAAGTGCTTTGAGAGTGTGAGACAACTGAGATGGGCGGAAGGGGTGAGTTGCCCAGAAGGCCAGTCGAAACAGGTGAACAAAAGAGGGTTTGACGAGACACAAGCACAGCGGCAGCGTTACCAGTGTAAGGATTGTCAGAAAAACTTCGATGATCTGAGTGGGAAGATTTTCACTGGGCATCATCAGCCATTACGGAAGTGGATATTGTGCTTATATTTGATGGGGTTGAATCTGTCAAACAATCAAATAGCCCAAGAGTTAGATTTGAACAAGGACGATGTGCAGCAGATGACCAGTCAACTCAGAGCGGGCATCGTCGAAAACAAGCCTGAAGTACAGTTATCAGGAGCAGTTGAGTGTGATGAAGTCTCTGTGATTGCAGGGCATAAAGGACAGCCAGAAGTAGTAAAAAAAAAGGACGGAAAGGACGGGTACGTCGGTTGAAAGCCAAGCCAGGAAGAGGAACACTCGCCTCTGAGAAACCGCCAATTTTTGGCATGATGCAACGGCAAGGAGAAGTTGTGATTCAAATGTTGCCTAACGTTCAGCAAGTGACCATTGCGCCATTAATTACTAGTACGATCGTCGCGGGGACGCTGATCTACACTGATGAATACAACATCTATGCTCGTTTAACTGAATGGGGCTACGAGCATAAAACCGTCTGCCACAGTACTGGCGAATACGCCCGTGATGAAGATGGGGATGGTTTTTGCGAAGTTCATGTTAACACGATCGAAGGTTTCTGGTCTTTGTTACGGTCTTGGTTCCGTCCACATCGCGGCATTTCTCAGGAGCGATTACCCTTGTATTTGGGGTTCTTCGAGTTCGTTCACAATACCCGTAAGCGCGGTAAGGCACTCCTTTCCTCTCTTCTCTGTTGTCTTCTTGCCTAGCTCCCCGGAATCCATAAAGAGCCACAAAAATACGCCTTCCTCGGCTTCTCCTCCGGCTAAGAAATCAAATTGCTGTTCGCCCGTTTCTTCGACATCTCTATCGATCCGCAATTGTGCAGTTACGCGAACGGCATCAGCCGTCTCTCCCCCCTTATTGGTAAGAGTAAACGGTACATAAAAACTTCCCTCAGCTTGACGGATCTTACCGCTCTGTTCGAGTGCTAAAACTGGGGGTCGATCTCCGACTTTCACCCAACTATAAACTACCAATCCCACAATACCAGCCACAATGCTCGATGCGATGCTAAAAGTTATCCATTCGGCTACAGATCGCTGTTGTTTTTGTTCGGGTTGGCTCATACGACTATCCGTCCTGCTGCACCACCAATTGTAGCTGGCAATCCTAGCACGATTGCATGGCTCAACCACACTGTCCACGGATCTTCAAAACTGAGTTGATGAAAAAACCATAGCATTAATGATGCAGCCATTAATGACACTAGATAAGCGGTCAAAGTCTCAGTAATAGGTCGATGAAATAGACCCTCTTGCTGGTAACGCTTAGTTTGATTGGTCAAACCAGCCACGAATACAATCCCGTAGGAAATGAGTATCGAAGCTGCTATAGCTGCTAATAGCCAAGGGGGTGTCATCGCTGAAGCCAACATCGGCACTTCTTCCGTTGGTGCGATCGTGAATGCCACAAACAGCGCACCAATCAGAGTTGCACCAACGTCTGCTAGGGTTGCGTTAATTTCTGGGTTTTGAGGCTGAGGGGATGGAGCGGTCTGTTCATTGACATTTTGGTTGCGCTCGCCGCTTAAAAATGAATTAGCAACAGCTACACCTAGAGAAAACGGAACACTTTCAAAAATAATTTTGCCGACGGCTTCATTGATAGAGGTTGTCAGACTAATCTCTCGTAATAGCACCAAAATTAAGGCAGTACAGACAAATCCAATTGCCAAAGTTTCAATACTATCCATCAAAGCATCGCTCAATTTGGTATTGACCGTTCCTCGAAAACCTTCAGTCCGAATCAGTAAGAAGACAACTACAAAGTTCGTCAGTATTGAGATCAGCATTTGTAATGGTTCGGCAAACGAACCAATCCACCACACTTCCATCGTGTACAGTAATGGAATCCCAAACAAAAAACCACTTGATGCCCCGCGAATCAAGTCACGAATTTCGTTTTTAAAAGCTGTTCGAGCAGCATGACGTGGCTTACGCCGAGTAGAGCTTTTCATCATAGTATGCCGATGCTTTGTTCGCTCCAGCTTCGAGTCACATTTTCTGTATTGACTATGTAGTCAGAGCGATGCAATAGTTTCAATATGGGTTTGGGTAAGCTAGATCTGTCAAGGAGAGCTATTCAGTTCTAACTGGAAGTAATCCTAAAAAATCTCGACCGAGAAATCTCTAGAATCCAGCATCCGCTTTCTTGTAAAAAGCTCAGAAAGTGTTTCTACTAGTAGAAGCACTTTTACTTATAGTTATAACTATACAGCATTGGTGTCGAGAATTATTTTAAGTTATCAGAATTATTGTTTTTATTTATATATAAATTGACATATTCCCTAACAGGTCATAGAGCCTTTCCTTACACAAGAAATCGTTAACGTACTATTTTCTCCCAATTCTGCGTTCCCCCCTCACTGCTTCAAACTTGCCCATAAATAACCATTTTTGGAGGTGTTCTCCAACTTAGTTGACATTATGAATACACTTTGAAATAACAAAATATCACTGGTTTTAGCGGTTTAACTTAACAAAACTTTACAACGTGTCCCATTTTGCACGTATCTCGGCTATACCCCACCAAGAGCTACCACCGAGCGAATACGATCCGGCGATTGCTACTGGTCTTGCGATCGAACTCCCGATTCGCTCGACTAGGATCGTACCTGCGACCCCAGCCACACCTTGCTGTAATTTATAGCCATTGGCTGAGTTCTTTGAAGCATTGCTCGACAGCTTCCCAGGCGGGGTAAGCACTCAGACAAAGAGTGTCGCATTGTTGTTTATACTCATTGGCGATCGCGAATCTGAGTTCGCCTGTGGGGAAAAATGCGCTGCTAGTAGAAAAATTCAGGTCTTGCGGGGGATGATACTGGTTGTGGAAATACACCTGACTAATTCGATCGGTATCTTGTTTGATATCGATATATTCTTCAGACTGGAGCATGGCGATTGTCTCTGGACATTTAGCCAGACAAACCAGATCGTAGTAATGGCGGGTGTAGTTGGCAAACGAGGTGCCATCTAGCTGATACTGAGTCACTTTAGAATGCAAACTAAACAGCTTTTCGACGAATGTACGGCGGAAATGCAGCAACCGCATGGGGAAGGATGTCTCATCCTCTGCGCCTAAAGTGTCGCCCGTAGTTTGCAAGAATTCTGCTAAAAATGAGCTTAACCGCACCGACTCGACCGGATATTTGCCGCTCCGAATGCCCATTTCTAACAGCACTCGACTTTGAATCGCCCCATTGCCGGAAAATTTTGGCTCGTACTCAAAATCGCTAGTCCGCGAAATCCCTTTCTCCGAACGACTGCGGCTCAATTGCTTAGTTGTTAGGAGCTTCAAGGCTGGGTATTCACCGACCGCTGCTTGAATGTGTTTGAGGACTTTATCTGTCTGGTTGGAACTCAAAGGGAAATCGAAGGCATTCGGGTCGAGAAACAAGTCTAGGTCTTCGGAAAATCGATCGATGAGCTTCCAGCCTTTCGATAGACTCGTGCCACCTTTGAATACGACCTGAGTGGGATATAAAGTCGCGATGACTCGCAGAGCCTCCGTAACATAGTAATCTTTTTCAATCGACTGCTCGGTCAGTCCAGAACCCTGAAAATGGGCGGTGGCGGCAACGATCGCGTCATAGAAATCAGGCGATTCAAACAGTTTCATACCAATTTAAATCAAAAAGATGACAGATGCGGTAAAATAAGAATGATGCGTTGGAGATAGGTAGATGGCAGGAGTGACCTCAATTGAGGAAATAGAGTAATTCCGAAATGGGCAGAAACCGCTTTGTCTAAGCGATTACAAGAGTCAGAGAATGGATTTGCCAGATGCAGGAATGGTTATCGCAAACATTGGGCGTAGAAGCTGAATATCATGCAGTTTATCAATTGACCCGTTATCGGCTTAAAGCCAAGTTGAAGATGGCAAGACCACAACATTACAAGCAAGACAAGGAGCAACGTCTGGCTTTTAAAAAAACTTGAAGGATGACCTGGAACTGCT
>JANPJH010000197.1:0-2103 GCA_031425415.1 Chamaesiphon sp. VAR_61_metabat_425
GAGAATGTTCAGGTTGGTAAGACGGCTTAATCCTTGTGCGCCACGAACATTCCCTTCACTAGCATCGAGATACGCTGTAATCGCACTGTGTCTGACTTGGTGAGGGGAGACTACCGTGTCAATCCCAGCGGATTCGCTAAATTTTCGGACTAACCGATAAATACTGCTGCCATCTAATCGATGTCCTTTGGTGCGACGATCCAAACTAACGAAGAGTGGATCTTGGAGCTGACAATTACCTCTAAGTGCCAACCAATCGCCGATTGCGCGTGTGGTAGCTGGAGCTAGAGCGATGAAACTGTGCTGGATTTTTCTGTTGTCCAAGATCGCCAGTCTCCCTCCAAGATGCTCTTCTATCGAGGCTTCAGAGGCGGCAGAGGCTTTGCCAACAAGGCTAACGAAATCTTCGACATTCAAGTTAGAGATTTCGCCCCGTTTCAAGGCGTTATCCCAGAGGAGTCTGAGGATGGCATAATCGCGACGGCCTTTGAGTGTCGCTCGATCTGGTAAACTAATGATGTCGTGGAATCCTTGCGGGGCAATGCCTGTGGTATCTCGATAACCATCAACTTTCAACCCGGTTACGTCGCTCAAGTTGAAGCTGCATTGTCCTAACTGATGGGCGTATTTGACTAAGGACTTGAGTGCGGATAACCGCGTATTAATCGTGCTGGGAGCTAATTTTGCGGCGATGAGTAGGGAACGATAGTAGCAAACCTGATAGACTGCTTCGTTCTGGGCAAGAGCTAGAAATCGACCTAAAGCTTGTGGCGAGACGCTGCAACTGTAGATTCTCTGGTAAAAATCAGCAATTGCTTTAGCGTAAGTATGTTGGGTGTTGGGTGACATTTTCAGTTGCAGGAATTCTAACCACAGCTTTTGTGCCTCAACACTGGAGAGCGGCGATGGGGGGTTGGTGAAAATCTGGGTGGTGAGATCCTTTCTCATCAGATGCTCCGAGCTAGGGTAATTTCTTTCTAGTTTAGCGCACGGTAAATTAGTTTTCCTTGTTCTCAAATCGCGACAATTTTACTCAACCTTGCCGTTGGCAAAGCCTCGCCGCTGGAGATCTGGCGAATCGACTCCAAGACTAGAGGTACAATTTTGATAAGTTCGGACAATATTTTTCCAATAAGAAAGAGTAGTCTTATTCGGGCAAAATGAAGGATAGACAATATGGTAAGATAGCCGGATGCCTTACTCCGAGCAACTTGTCATCTACCAACTCAAGATTTTTATCTTGGATATCAGTCCCATGATTTGGCGACGGGTTAAAGTTCGTAGTGACAGCACTATCGCCGATTTACACTACATTATCCAGATCGCAATGGGGTGGACAGATTCCCAAGCGAGCTTTGCGGGGGAAGCTTCCCCCGCAAACGTCGCGCATCTACATCGCTTTGTCATCCACGGGAAAGATTATGGGGTCGCTCAAATTGGAGGAATTAATTTTACTGACGATCCAACTGAAGTTAAACTAGCAGATTTTGGTTGGAAGGTGAAAGAGCAATTTCTCTATGAGTATGACTTTGGCGACTTCTGGCAGCATCAAATTCGGGCTGAAGCAATTCTCACTTCAAAATCAAAAAGTTTAGTGCCAGTGTGCGTAACTGGTAAAGGTGCTTGCCCACCAGAAGACTGCGGTGGCGCAGAACATTTTATGGCACAAAAACAGCACTACTCGACCTGGTACATTTCAGAGCGGCTCGCAGAAATTGAGGAAGAAGGCGAGATGTCTGAGTATATCGAAGAGATCGATAACCTCCGCCGCTGGCAGATGGTCAACCATTTCGATCGAGGGCGGGTCAATTCTCGCCTCCAACAATATGCGACAGGAGATTCAGTAGCAAGATTATTTGAATTGACGATTGGCTAGTGTGAAATTGAGGGTTCGCCGTATAAATCAGCAATTTCGACTTTGACGCACGACCAAATTTTTGTCCTCAATTAGCGGATATAATCTAGGTTTTGGCAAGTAATTTTTATCCCGCTATAGCCACTAACAATAGACTTTGCATCATGACCTCACAGACAACGACAACGCCTGAAACCCTGGATTCTCAGTCCCAACCGAGACAGCCAAACACTGTCCAAATTTTTGCT
>JANPJH010000198.1:0-7747 GCA_031425415.1 Chamaesiphon sp. VAR_61_metabat_425
AGAAATCGGCGATCGAATCCGGTATCTGCTTTTCCTAGTGACATATTCATTTGCATCATCTGTCGATGTTCTGGTGTCATCGGCATTTCACCATTCATTGCTGCGTGCCACATAATTGGGGTGGCAGCTACCTGGGGATACCATTGTTTCCGCCACTGCTGCATCCGAGCAATTTCTTGGTTTTGGTCTGAGATAATGCTGGTAGCTAGTTTAGTTTTGATTTGGCTAGTGCCTCTTGAGCCATCACAAGCGCACCTTGATGGTGCGGAATCATGCTATCGATAAATCGCAAATCATAGTTAGCATCAGCAGGCCCGACATCCATATTGTGATTCATCCCACCATGCTTCATTCCATCATGATTCATGACCCCTGGTTGCCTAGCAACTGTAGTACTTGGCTCGGATGAAGATCGAGAATTAGCGATGCCGTAAGCACCAATTCCAATTGCCGCACTAGCAACAGCAAAGATGGCAAGTAATTGAGTTTTGTAATTCATGGCGGGCTTTCTACTCGAATATTTTGCTGGCGACAATTTTTGATTGCGGCATGGTACTTAGTATAAATTAGCCAGATGAAATCTGGATGAAATTTAAACCTTCAGACTGATTTCATCTGGATTTGAGATAATTAACAAACCAGGGTTGAGTTAATTACCCTATCTATAAAAACTACTTACAGCTTAGTTTTAACTTTTAGCAAAAAGACTAATTTTTATTCCAGAATATAGCGTCCATTCGCTTCGCATACTGTTAGTAAATAAGCTTTCGATCGATTGATTGAAGACATTTCTATCGAACGACACAAGTCGTAGCGCAAGCTTCGAGAGTGATTTTATCTCTCCTAAAGTGACAAACCAGGGGTAGGTAGCAACTTGGGTTAACAAAGAAACCCGACCTTTTAAAAAAGTCGGGTTTCTGAAACATACTTACGAACTAAACAGGTGAAAGTGTCCGGCGTTTGCTAACCATTTGGAAGGTTTCGATGATGTCACCTTCTGCCCAGTCATTGAACCTGTCTAACCGAATCCCACATTCAAAGCCAGCATTGACTTCTTTCGCATCATCCTTGACCCGTTTGAGCGAGTCGAGCGTACCTTCATACACCAACTGACCCTTACGTTGGACGCGGATATTACAGTTACGGATTGCCTTGCCAGAGAGAACATAGCAGCCGGCAATGTTACCGCGTCCGGCCTGAAAGACTGCCCGAACTTCGACTTGACCGAGGGGTTCTTCAACTTGTTCGGGATCGAGGAGACCTTCCATCGCGCCTTGGATATCGCTGAGGAGCGCGTAGATGATGTTGTATTCGCGCACATCGACACCAGCTTCATCTGATGCCGCACGAGCACCACTTGCCAAGGTGGTATTAAACCCGATAATTACGGCCCCACTGGCAGCAGCTAGATCCACATCCGTTTCGGTGATTTCACCCGCAGCGGAGAGGAGCACGCGCACCTGAACTTCATTTTGCGGCAACTGACCGAGAGAACCGAGAATTGCTTCGACGGAACCTTGAACGTCAGCTTTGAGGATCAGGTTGAGTTCTTTGAGTTCTCCTTCCTGAGCCTTCGCCGACAGGCTATTCAACGTGACCCGACGGGAAGCCATCATCTGTTGGAGACGGGATTGACGACGTTCGGCAGAGCGAATATCTGCCAAGGCACGGGCTTCTTTCTCGATGTAAACTTCAAATTCATCCCCTGCTTGGGGTACATCGCTTAGACCGAGGACTTCAACGGCAAAGGAGGGGCCAGCCGCTTCAACGCGCGCGAGACGGTCGTCTACCATTGCCCGAACTTTCCCGAAGACGTGTCCGGCTACTAGCGTTTCACCAACGCGAAGGGTACCATTTTGTACCAAGAGGGTTGCCACAGGGCCTTTAGCTTTATCGAGGTGAGCCTCGATCACTGTACCACGTGCCGCCCGATCGGGATTAGCTTGGAGATCTTCGATATCGGCGACTAGCAGAATCATTTCCAACAAGGTGTCCAGATTTTCGCCTTTGAGGGCACTAACTGGCACCATAATTGTGTCACCACCGAGTTCTTCTGATTGAAGATTGTAGGCGATTAATTCTTGTTGAACGCGATTGGGATTGGCTCCGGGTTTGTCGATCTTGTTGATGGCAACGATAATCGGGACTTCGGCAGCTTGAGCGTGGCGAATTGCTTCGATCGTTTGAGGACGGACACCATCGTCAGCGGCAACGACGAGGATGGCAATATCTGTCACCCGTGCGCCCCGCGCCCGCATAGCTGTAAAGGCTTCGTGTCCGGGAGTATCGAGGAAGACAACTTGCTCGACTTTACCTTCGCGATCCATATCTACATGGTAAGCCCCAATATGCTGGGTAATCCCCCCAGCTTCACCTTGGGCGACTTTGGTCGATCGAATGGCATCTAGGAGGGTTGTTTTACCATGGTCAACGTGGCCCATAATCGTGACGACTGGCGGACGACGTTGCAATTGGTCGAAGTCAGCGAGATCGAGCATCTCAGTTACCTTCGTAGCCTCAGCCTGTTCGACTCCGGTAATCACCGAGACTCCCAACTCTTCGGCAACCATTGTGGCGGTACCGGCATCGAGAATCTGGGTGACACTGATCGCGATCCCTTTGAAGAATAGCTGTTTGACGATTTCAGTTTCTGGTACGAGGAGCATTTCGGCGAGATCCCGGACGGTAATACTGGTACCCATCAAGGTAATCGATTCGGGCTTCTCAACGGCACTTTTCTGCTCCCGTTTGTTGTTATTACTACCGCGTTCTTGCTTCTGCTGATCCCCTTTCATTACGGGTTTCTTGCGTTGAGCTGGAGCCGCTGGAGCTTTTACGCCACCGCCAGATCCCATCTTCTGTTTAGGTGGTCTGGCGATCGACAAGCTGACGATGGTTTCAGTCTCGGTTTCGCTACCATCGAGATCGTCATCTTCATCATCATCTTCGATGACTACTGTTTTGACCCGCTTACCTTTAGCTGGCAATTTAGCCTTGGCTGTTTCGGCTTCTTCCTCTTCCTTGCTCCAACCCTTACCTTTACCGATGGCTGGTTTCCGAGGTGGAGTCGGCCGTTTCAGTTCGAGATCCAGTGGGGTGACAATATTATCATCTTTATCACCGCCAGACAGATCCTTACTGCCACCAACTCCAGGTCGAGAAGCACCTTGGGGTTTAATTTGGACGATCCGCGTTGGCGGACGATTGAGTGGGGGTAGAGCTTCACTCTCAGATTTAGCGACCGGTCGGCGAATTATCCCCGTACCTGGTGGTCGAGTTGCACCACCAACAGTGGGTCTTTCGCTACTGGGTTCGCTTCTGACCTGCTGAGATTTGGGAATAGGCTTGTTGGGTGATGGCGTTCTGGCCGCTGCTGGCGCAACGCGACCGTCGGCACTGGCCATTGCCGGATCGTAATCGATCGAAGGCGGTGTAGCTTCCGGCTGATTTTGGCGAGCTGGGGGGCCAGATAACTGCGGTTTCGGTGCTGGTGGCTGAATGATGGCGGCTGGTCTTTGCACGCGAGCTGGGGCTGGTGCATTGGTGCCTTCGCCGACTGGAGTTGGCCGGACGACTGGACGGCTGGCACTGGGAGGTTGTGGTGTGGGCGGCTGCTGTCTGGCTGCGGGTTGTTGCGCTGGCACTGGTGGTTGGGGCATCAGTGATGGCTTGGGTTGGATATCGCTCTTGTGTTCGATTCGCAAAATTTGGGCTTTGGGTTCGACTGGTCGTTGCGGCTTGGCTGGTGCTTTGGGCGGATCGCTTTTTGGGGCCGCTGCAACAACTACCTCTTTGTCAACCTGTGGCTGACGTGGGGGTTTGTTGTGCCGATCGGGAAATTTTTCCGTAGCTACTCGTGTAATCTGCTCTGCTTCTGCTTCCGAGATGCTGCTACTATGGCTTTTGACCGTAATATTCAATTCTTCGCAAATCCCCAACAAATCCTTATTTTCCAAATTCAATTCCTTTGACAGTTCGTAAATTCTGACTTTGCCGTTGTTCATCCACTATGTCCCTATTTATGCAACCATTCGAGCGTCTAGATTATGACTTGATATAGGCAAGACCATATATTTATCTACACAATTAATATTTTGATGTCGAAAATTAGTATATTGATGAAAGCTATTACCTGGTAGTTGATTCCTCGAACGCTAGTATAGCTAGAGTTCGGGTGACTTGCCCCAATTCATAATCGACCAGCTCATTAATCCAGTCTTCATATAAAATAGTCTTTGTTTCATGACGTTGGTTGACGATTCGGTGTTGCCGATCGCCAATGGGGAATCATATTATATTCTTACACCAATATGTCCTGATTGGCGAGTCCGATCCACAATTTGTGATACTGTAATAGGTTTATCCAATCTAGGGAGTAGAGGGTAGCTGTAGAAAACAGGGATTTAGAGAGTAGTATCACGTAAGCGTCCTAACCTCCGCCCTATATTCCCACTAAATAGCCACTATTCACTAATTCGTAGTTCATGGGTAAGGTATATATTATTGGGGCTGGGCCAGGTGATGTGGCTTATCTGACGATTCGAGCACAACAGCTTCTCACCCAAGCGGAGGTGTTAATTTATGATGCTCTGGTCGATCGACGGTTATTAGATCTAGTTCCGGCGAGTTGCACCCTTGTTGATGTGGGGAAGCGCGGTGGACAAGCGAGTATGCCCCAAGCGGAGATCGATCGATTGCTGGTGATGTATGCCCAAGCCGGGAAACAGACGATTCGGCTCAAAAGTGGCGACCCCTTTATCTTTGGGCGAGTGACCGCCGAACTTAATGCCCTGATTGCCGCCAATTGTCAGTTTGAGGTGGTACCAGGATTGTCAACGGCTCTAGTTGCACCATTGTTAGTGGGTATTCCCCTCACCGATCCCGTCCTCAGTCGGGGATTTGCTGTAATAACCGCCCATCTGCCTGACGATCTCGATTGGGACGCATTGGCAAGAATGCCGACGTTGGTGATTTTGATGGGCACACGAACGCTGGGCGAGATTATTGCTCAATTATTAAAGCACGATCGCGCAGCAAATACGCCGATCGCGATCGTTAAATGGGCAGGCACACCCCAGCAGCAGGTTTGGGTATCTGAGTTAGGAAGTATCTTGGCGGAAACAGCCAATGTCGAGTTATCTCCCTCAGTAATTGTGATTGGGCAAGTGGTGAGATTGCGGGAGTATTTACAATGTCCGACCCAGACTGCGCCAATCGGGTCAAATTGTGCTCCACTAGCGGGCAAAACTGTCCTTGTCACCCGTGCAAATAGCCAAAGTAATGAATTTACTCAAATATTGCGATCGCGTGGCGCACAGACGATTGAGCTGCCCACGCTAGAGATTGTCCCGCCATCTAGTTGGCAAGATTTGGATGCCGCGATCGATCGACTGAGTGATTTTAACTGGTTGATTTTGACTTCGACGAATGGGGTAGAGTATTTCTTTGCGCGGCTACATCAGGCTGGCAAAGATAGTCGTGCCCTTGCGGGTGTCAAAATCGCGGTAGTCGGTCAAAAAACAGCTAAATCCCTACAACAGTATGGGATCGCACCCGATTTTATTCCGCCCGATTTTGTCGCGGATGCCTTAATCAGTAACTTTCCGACATCTCCCGCAGGTGAACAGATTTTATTTCCGCGTGTGGAGACGGGCGGGCGAGAAGTTTTAATCCAAGAATTTACCAATCTAGGCGCGACAGTAGTCGAAGTTGCCGCTTACCAGTCGCGATGTCCGATGGAGATCGATCCGATTGCCCTAGCCGCATTACAATCTCAGCAGGTGGATATTA
The DNA here is from genome assembly GCA_031425415.1 of Chamaesiphon sp. VAR_61_metabat_425. Lineage (GTDB taxonomy): Bacteria > Cyanobacteriota > Cyanobacteriia > Cyanobacteriales > Chamaesiphonaceae > Chamaesiphon. The sequence continues at coordinate 5,791 of JANPJH010000198.1, forward strand.
TTACTTTCGCTAGCTCTAAAACTGTCCAATATTTTTGTCAATTAGTTGGGAGCCGTTTACCACAGGGGTGGCAAGATCGAGTATGTATTGCCTCGATCGGCCCGCAGACTTCAGCTACTTGTCGATCGTTGTTAGGTAAGGTGGATATTGAGGCAAGTGAGTATACTTTGCCCGGATTGGTAGCCGCGTTAGCATCCTATTTCAACAACCCCAATCAAGAGTGTACACACCTCGGCGAACATGATGATGGAAACTAGAAAATTGCCAATCTTTTGGCGATCTGACTAAGTTGTGCTTGACTGGATTGTAGTGAATATAGTCAAAATGATGGATAAAATCTTGCTCATCTTGAATCTGGTGTTCCCAAAAGCGACGTTGCCAAATTGCTTGCTCTCGTTTGTCGAATCTAGATGCAGATATTTCACCGTTATATTGCTCCTGACAGTGACGTGTAAAATAACTCTTCAACAATCGCCATCTGGTTGAAAAATCATCATCTGTGGGTGGTAGTGTCCATAGACAATGAATATGTTCTGGTAAAATCGCGATCGCGTCGATAATCAACGGATGAGAATTCTTTACATAACGAAAAGCATCTCGCAACAGGTGAATATTTTCAGGTTCGCACAAAAACGGTCGGCGATTATGTGTAACAACGGTAAAAAAGTAAGTGCCTCCAGCTACTTTAGCCCTTCGATATTTCATGCCAACAATCTGCTTAATTTCCTTAATTTAGAACGATCGATCTCGCTTCAAAAGAGCATAATTGCTGAAATTTGCATATTTGGCGTAGGTTGGGTAGAGTGGATCGTTGGCGTAGCCTTGCAGAACGCATTAAACCAACAGCACCAATATCGATGATCTACAGTCCGCTATGCGATCGGGCAGAATTGAATGCTCTCAAATATTCTTGATTACCTCCGGTAGGCTACGCCAACGGGAAGATGTAAAGGTACCCGATAATTTTAATCGATCGGTTCGTTGACGCTGGGGTTGTTGGGTTTCGAGGCTCAACCCAACCTACGGGGGGTAATCCCACTTGGAAGGTAGTACTAGTCTTGGATAAATTTGGTGATGGCATCTCTGATATCAATAGCAATACATTAGCATTTGCTGTTGATATTCCTAATAATAATTCCGTGTTTATAAAAGATTCAACAGGTAAAGTTACTGGAATCAAGGATTGGAAGCAAGATTATCTAGTATCAGTTCGACATCTAGAGCAAATCACAAGTTATAACTTCTTCTCTAATTTGCCTCAAAACATTCAAAATATTATCGAAACACTTAGCCCCGAAACTATCAAGCAAAAGCTGAATTTAATGGGTATAAGTGCCTCTTTACTCGCCGATCCGGAGTCCGATTCAACGGTTCTTCATGTAGGGTCCCTCATCGACCTCTCCATGACTCAGAGTAGTATGCCAGATCAAGACGGCATCTTGACAATGAGCACCTCCGGGCTTGGAATTAGTCAGATTGGTACTAATCCAGATCGAGTGCTCGCATTCAATTCCAGTCAGATTGGCATCGACCAAAACAGCCCAGCTCAGATTGGCTCCAGTCAAATCGGCTCCAGTCAAATCGGCTCCACTCAAAACAGCCGAAGTCAAGTCAGCACCTCGCAGATTGGCATTCCTCAGATTGGAGAAAGCCAAACCACTGTGACCAAGACAGGCTCCAAACAAATCGGCTCCAGCCAAATTACATTGACTAAGTTCAACCCTGAACAAGTTAGCACCACGCAAGTTAATTCCCCGCAAATCCAAAACAGTTTTATCAATTTCCCAGTTTCTCAATTTGACCCACTCCAATCTACCAGTCTTAGCATAGGTAGGATTCAAATCGACTCCAGCAAAGTTGCGTTCGCCAGCAGCGTATCGCTCCAACAACTCCTCAGTAGTAATCTCCCAAGCCATGAACTAGTCTCTACTTACTTACAACAATTCCAGTCTACCTT
>JANPJH010000199.1:0-3478 GCA_031425415.1 Chamaesiphon sp. VAR_61_metabat_425
CACTACCACCGCATTCGCAGCCGCACTGTCAGCATTTTATCAACAAATCCCGATTGGTCATGTCGAAGCGGGATTGCGGACAGACGATTTATTTAATCCCTATCCAGAAGAAGCCAACCGAAGATTAATTTCCCAAATCGCTCAGTTGCATTTTGCGCCTACTTATTTAGCCGTCGAGAATCTGCATAAATCTGGAGTCACCGGGCAAATTTATGAAACAGGCAATACCGTGATCGATGCACTGCTAACTGTGGCAAAATCTCAGCCGGCTTGTGATATTCCTGGCTTAGACTGGAGTAAATATCGAACGCTACTCGCGACAGTCCATCGACGGGAAAATTGGGGCGAACCGCTGCAACATATCGCTGCTGCATTGCTCCAGATTTTAGATAAATTTCCCGATACGGCACTATTATTACCTCTCCATCGCAATCCCACTGTGCGCGAACCCTTAACTCAAGCATTAGGCAATCATCCCCGCGTTTTTCTCACCGAGCCGCTGGACTATGCCCAACTCGTCGGTGCAATTCAGCGGAGTTATCTGTTGCTGACTGATTCTGGAGGGTTACAAGAAGAAGCTCCGAGCTTAGGTAAGCCCGTCTTAGTCTTGCGGGACACTACCGAGCGTCCTGAAGCCGTGAGTGGCGGAACGGCGAAGTTAGTCGGGACAGATACAGCGACAATTACTGCCGCAGCGAGTGAATTATTGAGCGATTCCCAAGCTTATCAAGCGATGGCAACGGCAATTAATCCATTTGGGGATGGAAGTGCTTCAAACCAGATTCTGACGGCTGTTGAGCAGTTTTTTGGGGTGTGAGTTTGATTGTGGGGATTCGATCAAAACATTATTAAAACTGTCTAAAAACTAGATGGTGGGCACTGCCCACCCTACATTTATCTATTAATTTGTTATCATTAAATCAGATCGATCGAGTCAATAAATATGGTTATATCAACCGTCAATTCGACTACTGCCGATATTATTTATCCAGATTCTGATGGTCTGCCGATGTCTGATAATACTAAGCAATTTCGGTGGATTGTGACTATCAAAGAAAACCTCGAACTGCTCTATGTTCAAGATCCGAATGTCTTTGTTGCCGGAGATTTATTATGGTATCCAGTCGAGGGGAATAATACCATTCGCCAAGCACCCGATGTAATGGTAGCGATCGGTAGACCAAAAGGAGACAGAGGTTCTTACCAGCAATGGAAGGAAGCGGGAATTGCGCCACAAGTCGTGTTGGAAATTCTCTCCCCAGGAAATCGACTGGGGGAGATGCACAAAAAGTTGCGATTCTATGAACAATACGGGGTCAGGGAGTATTATTTATATGACCCCGATCGGTTTGACTTTGCTGGATGGATCAGGAATGATGATCGACTAGAATCAATTGAACAACCAACTGACTGGATTAGTCCTTTACTGGGGATTCGCTTTAAACTTGAAGCTACCGAACTAGAAATTTATCGCCCTGATGGGCAGCCATTTTCAAGTTTTATCGATTTAGATCTCCGTCGCCAAGCTGCTGAGCAACGATCGGAAAAACTAGCTGCTAAGTTGCGGGAATTGGGTATCGATCCAGAAAATATCTAGTTCAAGGGTGGGTTTCGACTCCGCTCAACCCACCCTAAAATATTCTGGTTAAAAATGTTTTTCGACGATCGAAACCAAATATTCAGTCCAATACTTAGTCACTTCCATCGTCTCAGCTTCCACCATCACCCGAATTAATGGTTCAGTACCAGAAGCCCGAACTAATACTCGTCCGGTATTACCCATCTCAGTTTCAGCTTTAACGATTCCATCTCGCAACGGCTGGCACTTGTCCCAATTTAAGCGGGCTTCTCGATCGTCTACACGGACATTATGCAGAATTTGCGGATAGGTTTGAAAACTGCCATCGACTAACTCAGCTAGAGATTTACCAGACTGTTGAACGATCGCGGCTAGATGCAACGCGGTGAGTGTCCCATCGCCACTCACACTATGCTGGGGCGAAAGCACATGTCCCGATTGCTCGCCACCGAGCAAAGCACCCGTGCTAGTCATCTCAGCTTGGACGTACTGGTCGCCCACCGCCGTGCGGACAATCTTCCCACCCAAAGCCTGCCAAGCCCGCTCAAAGCCCAAATTTGCCATCACTGTGGTGACGATCGTATCATCGGGCAACTGTCCCAGTTGGCGCAAGTATCGACCCCAGAAATAGAGAATGTAATCACCATCAACCTTGCGACCTTGATTATCGACGGCTAAGACGCGATCGGCATCCCCATCAAAGGCAAAGCCCAAATCTGCTTGATGGAGTACCACGGCTGCTTGTAGGCTCCCCAGATGGGTAGAGCCGCAATTGACATTAATTTGATCGCCATCCGCCTCATCATGGAGACAGATTAACTCCGCACCCAAGTCTCCAAATACCTGGGGCGCAACCTTTACAGCCGCACCTGCTGCCAGATCGAGGACAATTTTCATCCCAGCTAAACTGACTGCTGGAGGAAGAGACTCTTTCATCGCTTCGACATATTGGGCGATTAACTCTGGCGTATGATAGTGATTTCCCCATTTTTCTGGAATAGACCTCGACCCAGATTTACCTCTGATACCCGCCTCAATCGCCGCCTGCAAGTCTTTAGGTAACTTTTTACCATTTGCTCCAAAAAACTTAATTCCATTATCTTCTGGCGGATTGTGGCTGGCGGAAATCATTACGCCACCGATCGCATCGCTCGTCGCCGTCAGATGGGCAACCCCTGGAGTCGGACACAAACCCAAATTCCAAACTTCAATCCCCGCCGCTGTAATTCCGGCAGCTAAAGCACTAGCTAACATATCACTAGAATTGCGCGAATCTTGACCGATGACGATCGGCCCAGGCTCGGTCGCCGTTTGGCGCAATACCTGTCCGCCCCAATACCCGACTTGGAGAGCCAGGTTAGCCGTAAGAATATCTCCCACCCTACCGCGAATTCCGTCGGTACCAAACAAGGGTGAATCGGGTAAATTAAGGCTAAATGATGCGCTGGAGCTGTCTGTGATCATAGGGTTAGGGTTTAGGGGTTAGAAGTATAAGATGGTTGTTCGTGGGGAGTCTGAAGATAACAACCAAATAGATCTCCAATCCATAATACCCACGCAAGTACATTGACGATCGAGTTCTCATCGCACTGCATCATCGATCAAAAACGGCATTCTGAGAGCTTTAAATACCCAGGCTTCGGTAAGCACCACTACTATATACGGTTCACCTCAATTTCCGCAGCAGCATAATACACATACAGTAGAGAGGTAGCAAACGAGTTCGTTAGCGAATAACTGGTAACAGTTAACAGCTAACTGTAGAAGAGGTACGGAAAACCACCCTTCAAAAAAAACTCGGTTGGCACAAGTATAAAGGTTGATATGTAATTATCTGCTAAGTTTCGGCGAGTTGACGATTGCACTCGTCGCCATTATCAAAACTGTTGTCATTATTTA
>JANPJH010000200.1:0-5458 GCA_031425415.1 Chamaesiphon sp. VAR_61_metabat_425
GACCCTGCGCCAAGAAACCGCTGCCTGGTCAACTGATGTCAACACTACTCAACGTGGGGTTGATTGGCAAATGCGGATTGATGATGCTCGCTGTAAGCTCACCTCTCTTTACCCTCAAATTAAATCTTGACACTGCACTAGAAACGATCGCCCAGATCGGTATCAGTGACACCGGAAGCGGTATTAGTGCTGACTTTCTCCTCCATATATTCGATCGGTGGAGCCAAGCAGATTCCGCCCAAAACAAAACGAATTCTGGACTCGGCTTGGGACTGTCGATCGTTCGCTCCCTAGTGGAGCTACACGGCGGTACAATCACGGTAGCCAGCTCTGGCGAAGCACAAGGCTCGACATTCACTGTCTTACTACCGCTAAAACCCCCTCCGTTCGCGTAGCGGAGGTCGTTACTAATTTCGGTAAAAATCAAATTCAGTAATCGAAATTTGGAATTAGATAAACTCACAAATTCCTCAACATTATCATCTAATCTAATAGATACAACCAGCAATGGAGAGTACATAATGAATGTACCTGTTAATTCTGAAAGAAGCATCGAAAAAGTTCCTGCTGAATTAGTAACTACAGAGCCTGAATTGCAACCAGAAGAGAAGATGGGGGTCAAAGAATTTACTATTCATGGTGACGATCTTGTTGCCAAAATCAAAGAACTCATTCACCAAGGCAATATTCGCCGGATTATTCTCAAAGATCAAGAAGGGCGCAATGGTTGCTCACCTAACGATCGTCCTAGAAAAACACGAATAATCTCATGGATAAGTGATGACAGTATATCCAACCACTTCAAGAGGTTTAACTAATGAGTATTACAATTCAAACTCGACAGCGATCCCATCAACGAGCATTACTGAGTGCTTTTTAAAACCCACTATTATTAGCTGCCACAGGAGTAGCCAATATGAAATCCAACTATCCCAACCAAATCACTGCTCTCTGGACAGCTTTTCTACTGGCATTGCTATTTCATACCGATCTGGGATTGATGCCGCTATTTCATGGTCAAAATATTACTCATTCTCACGATACTCAGAATATTTCTTGGGTATTGTGGCTAATGCTGTGCTTTTTTGTGCCGCCGCTATGCGCGATCGTTCTGTCTACTTTTACGGATCGTAAAAGCTATCGAATCGGTCACTTTTGGCTGACTGTTATCTATTCTTTGCTCAATATTGCTCACCTCATTGCCGATTGGTCAGTTACACCGATCGCATGGTATCAAATTGCATTAATGACAGTTTTGGTTGCGATCGGTATTCTTTTAAATCTCGTTTCTTATCGGTGGATGACTCACGATCGCAGGGGAAATAGATCGAACGTGGGGTTAGATCGATTATATTAAGTGGCGATCGTTTAGGATCGTCGTTAGTGCATTAATTAGTGGAGCTGCAAATATTTTCAGCGGATGGCTGATGGTCAAAATCAATCACTCTGACAATTCAACCTGATTTCCTCACAAGTTCCTTGGATTTGAACTGTACTGTGGAAGTTAGCACCCACTGTATTCAAGGAAGGTCGATCCATGCCGATTGACAACAACCGTAAATCCGCCACCATCAACTCGCCGATTCCGAGTGGTTTAATCTTCCTGATTTGGCTGCTAATCTTTTTCGGGTGGTCGAGTCAAAGCTATCCACGTAAGTCTTATAGCGAATTTATCCAGCAAGTAGAATCTGGACAGGTAGTTAAGGCGACGATCGATAACCAGGAAATCCAATATGAGTTAAAACCAACTCCTGTTGCCAAATCTAACAAACCTGATGCTAAGAATATTTTTGTCACCAGACGACTAGCTGAAGATCCCGAACTGGCTAAGATCCTCCGCGCTCATCAGGTAGAGTATTCGGTACCCGCGCCCAATCCTCTGAGTGGGATCTGGTCGATTTTAAGTTGGGTAATATTGCCCTTACTTTTTATCTCGCTCTGGTCGAAATTTGGCGATCGATCTTCACAAGGTGGGATGGGAATATTAGGTATGGGCAATAGTAAGGCGAGAACCTATACCGCAGGTGATACTGGGGTAACTTTTGATGATGTGGCTGGTGTCGATGAAGCCAAAGCCGAACTTCAGGAAATCGTCGATTTTCTCAAACATGCCGATAAGTATGTCAAGTTAGGAGCCAAAATTCCCAAGGGCGTGTTGTTAGTTGGGCCGCCGGGGACTGGTAAAACCCTCTTGGCTAAAGCAATCGCGGGCGAAGCTGGCGTACCTTTCTTTAGTATTTCTGGCTCGGAATTCATCGAAATGTTTGTCGGTGTCGGCGCAGCCAGAGTGCGGGGACTATTCGAGCAAGCTAAACAACAGGCTCCCTGCATTGTATTTATCGATGAATTGGATGCGCTAGGCAAATCTCGTTCTAGTGCCAATTCCCCCATCGGTGGTAACGACGAGCGCGAACAAACCCTGAATCAATTGTTGTCGGAAATGGATGGTTTTGCCGCCAATACGGGGGTGATTTTACTCTCGGCAACCAACCGCCCCGAAGTTCTAGACCCAGCCTTGCTGCGCCCTGGACGGTTCGATCGCCAGATCGTAGTCGATCGACCAGATAAGAGCGGTCGGCAAGCAATTTTAGTCGTCCATGCCCGCAATGTAAAAATGTCGGCAGATGTAGATTTGCTCAAATTAGCCGCCCGCACGCCGGGATTTGCAGGCGCAGATCTGGCGAATTTGGTCAATGAAGCCGCTCTATTGGCTGCTCGTCACGATCGAGCAGCCGTTACCATGTCCGACTTTGAAGAGGCAATCGAGCGCATCCTAACTGGACTAGAAAAGAAATCTCGCGTCTTGAATGAGATGGAAAAAGAAACGGTCGCCTACCACGAAGTCGGTCATGCGATTGTTGGCTCATTGATGCCAGGATCGGGATCGATCGAAAAAATCTCAATCGTCCCCCGTGGCGTTGCTGCGCTGGGCTACACTCTGCAACTTCCCCAAGAAGATCGCTTTTTGATGGTGGAAGATGAATTGCGCGGTCAGATTGCCATGCTCCTAGGTGGCAGATCGGCGGAAGAATTGATTATGGGTAAAGTCTCAACTGGAGCCAGTGATGATATCCAAAAGGCCACGGATTTAGCCGATCGCTATGTGACGATTTACGGCATGAGCAAACAACTGGGGCCGATGGCATTCGACAGGTCAGCCAGTCAGTTTCTCGGCGGCTGGGGCAATCCCCGTCGGCCCCTCAGTCCCGAAGTAGAGTCCGAGATTGATCGAGAGGTCAAACACCTCATTGACAATGCCCATCAGATCGCTAGCGCGATTCTAGCGCACAATCAGCCACTACTTAAAGAGGTGGCACAAGTATTACTAGAACGGGAAATCCTCGACGGTCAAAAATTGCATGACTATCTCGAGCGAGTAAACAAACCACCGCTGTTAGCTACTTGGCTGCAAACAGGGGAGATGTCGATTCTCGTTCGGGGAGGCTCCGCCAACGACTCTCTAGCTGAAGATCCGATCTCTGTCAGCGGAAATGGTTTGAAACCCCAACATTTACACGAAAATTCATACTAGTTATGACAAGACTTTGCAGCGGTTCTGTAGGGTTGCGCGATCTCTGGCGGCGGATGTTCGAGTGGCGGGTTGCACCACGATGGTACGCGATCGGCTTAACCAGATCGAATCATATCGACAATCTTCTTAGCTAATTTCCATCAGAGGACTGAATTATGCTCGATACCGCTCCCAGACTGATTCCAGAACCAGCTCGTTCCCAAGCATTTGTGCTGTGGTTTGATGAAGTTAGCATCAATGATATCCCGCTGGTGGGTGGTAAAAATGCCTCTCTAGGCGAAATGATTGGGCAACTCGCGCCCAAAGGCGTGAATGTGCCCAATGGGTTTGCCACTACTGCGGCTGCTTACCGCTACTTCATCGCCCAAGCGGGTTTAGAGCCTAAACTTCATCAGATTTTTGCAGACTTGGATGTAGATAATCTCCAAAATCTGCGGCAGCGGGGTGAACAGGCGAGATCGTTGATGCTGAATACACCTTTCCCGCAAGAATTAGAACTGGCGATCGCGACAGCTTATACTAAACTCTGCTCTCTCTACGGCGGTGATGGAGCAGATTGCGATCTCCTCGCCCCGATTCATCCTAATCTAGTCGAAGATTGTTTGCACAATACAGATGTGGCGGTGCGATCGAGTGCCACCGCCGAAGATTTACCCGATGCCAGTTTCGCTGGACAACAGGAAACATATTTGAACGTCCACGGGGTCAAACAGGTGCTAGAAGCCTGTCATAAATGTTTTGCCTCGATTTTTACCGATCGAGCGATTTCCTACCGCACAGGAAGGGGATTCGACCATTTGCATGTGTATCTCTCGGTTGGGGTGCAAAAGATGGTGCGATCCGATCTAGCTGCTTCGGGGGTGATGTTCTCGATCGATCCCGAAACCGGATTTAAGAATGCTGCTTCGATCTGTGCTGCTTATGGATTGGGTGAAAATGTCGTCCAGGGAGCGGTGAATCCCGATGAATTTTTGGTGTTTAAACCCACTCTCACCGATGGTTTTAGGCCGATTCTCCAAAAGCGATTGGGGAGTAAAGCGATTAAAATGGTTTACGATCTGGGCGGATCGAAACTGACTAAAAACGTGCCCGTAATTGAATCAGATCGAGGTAACTTTGCGATCGATGATGATGAAATTCTCACTCTGGCTCGGTGGGCGGTAATTATCGAAGATCATTATTCAGCCGTGCGGGGCGTATATACGCCGATGGATGAAGAAAACCCGATGATTGGCTGGCGGGGAGCTTCGCGCTACTACGATCCACTCTATCAAGCCGCTTTTTCCCTAGAATGCCAAGCCCTGAAACGAGTGCGCGAAGAGATGGGCTTGATGAATATCATTCCGATGATTCCCTTCTGCCGAACCCCTACCGAAGGCCACCAGGTCTTGGCAGAAATGGCTGAGAATGGCTTGAAACAAGGAAATGGGCTAGAAGTCTATATGATGTGCGAAGTGCCCAGTAATGTTATCCTGGCGGCTGAATTCTGCCAAATCTTCGATGGTTTCTCAATCGGCTCGAACGATCTGACCCAGTTGACATTGGGACTCGATCGAGATTCGGCTCTAGTATCCCACATTTTCGACGAGCGGAATGAAGCGGTAATGGCGATGGTAAAAATGGCGATCTCGACTGTCAAAGCCAACGGACGCAAGATCGGCATCTGCGGACAAGCTCCCAGCGATTATCCAGAATTCGCTCGTTTTCTAGTGGAGCAAGGCATCGATTCGATTAGCCTCAATCCCGATTCGGTGATTAAAACCCGTCTGGAAATCGCGAAGGTGGAAGCTAGTGCAGCGTCAAGATTAAAAATTAGGGTTGTTAGAATGAGGCAAATCCCAAAATTAGGAACAGAAGGGTGTGTGTGGAATGGCGAAAAAATACATTGTCAGATTGACAGAAGAAGAACGCGCCGAATTGAGACAG
>JANPJH010000201.1:0-5865 GCA_031425415.1 Chamaesiphon sp. VAR_61_metabat_425
AAAATCTAGTCATAATCTTCAAAAAGCTGAAAAACTGACTCAAGTTCGGCAGTCTCAACAAGGAATTGTCGATGCTCAAACTGGCCAGATCTTGGCGCAAAATCGGCTCAAAGACGCAGAGGGTGAAGTAGCCCGCTACACTAAACTCTATCAAACTGGGGCCATCGCCGAAGTCAAAGCCAAAGAAATTGAGAGCATCGCGCAAGAGCGCAGACAATTGCTCAGTCAAGCTGTCGCCAGTCTCGAACAAGCCAAACTCCGACTCAAAGAACAGCAGGAAAACTACCAAAAACTGATCCAGCAAGGACAAGCTGAGATCGTCCAAGCCAGGCTGCGACTCAAGGAACAGCAGGAAAACTATCAGCGGGTACTCAATCAAACTCAAGCCGACTTAGCCCAAGCTAAACTCCGTCTGACCGAACAACAGCGGGGTTCTCAAAGTTTAGCCAAAGGTGGTCAGCTATCGATCGTCAAAACCGAGCAGCAATTGAGGGAGATTCAAAGCCAAATTGTCACCTTGGAGTCGGAGATCGAGCGAGATCGCGCACAGATTAACTTTCTCACCAGACAACTCAGCAAATATACAATTAAAGCTGATTCTGATGGGACGATCTTTGAACTACCGATTGATCGAGAAGGGGCTGTAGTCCAACCCAAGCAACTAATTGCCGAAATTGCCCCCACGATCGATGGTTTAGTCTTCAAGGGCGAAATTGCCGCCACTCAGAGCGAATCATTACGCGCTGGTGGCACAGAAAAAGATGTCAAACTCAAATTTGATGAGTTTCCATTTGAGAGCTATGACGTGGTGAAAGGCAAACTGACTTGGATTGCCCCCAACTCCAAAATCACGCCCACGCCCCAAGGGAGCCTGGCGACTTATGAGATCGAAGTCAAATTGAGTCAAGCTTGTATCAAGCACGAGGGTAAGTGTATTCCGTTCAAATCTGGACAGCCAGCTACTGCGGAAATCATTATCCGCAATCGGCGGATTATCGACTTTGTGCTCGATCCGTTTAAGAAATTGAGTAATGGGGAGTAATACCAAATCCGATTGAAATAACCGGTGTTGCTGATTTAAGGTGTGATTTGCCCTCACCCAGAAGCTTCGCGTCCGGACTATTGTGGTGGAGTGAGGCGGGATCGGATTTAACTGTTGAGTTCATCAGACAGTTCTGCGAGAGACTGACCGATCGTGTGTCGGGAAATCTGTCGATATTTTGAGTCTAATTTCGGTTCAAACTGCTTGGTGCCGCCCCGACTTTTGCGTTTCAAATTATTTTCAGGATTGCGCTGCGAGTTTAACTGGTGTTGCCAAACAGTTGCTTCTGTTAGAAAATCTAAATAATGCTCGTATCGTTCCCAATCCCCGCGCACGACACATTTCGGTTCATCGCGATGCGAACAGTCACTAAATTGACAATTACCAGTAGCTACTCGCTGCCGAATTTCGGGGAAATATTCGGCTAGTTCGGTGGGAGTGCAGTTAAGATCTGGCTGATTGAATCCTGGTGTATCGGCAATCAAACCACCTGTGGGCAGGGTAAATAGTTCCACATGGCGGGTCGTATGTCGGCCACGACTGAGTTTACCGGAGACAGTCGCCACGCGAATATTTAAATCGGGAATCAGGGCATTGGTCAGACTCGATTTGCCCACCCCAGAATGTCCGGCAAATACTGTAATCTGACGATCGAGAATAGCTTGTAATTCTGCTACACCCATCCCCGTTTCTACACTAATGGCGATCGGTTGATAACCCCAGGCACTCAACCGATCGCACCAGTTTTGGCGTTCGAGGTTAGTAACTAAATCGCTCTTATTGAGGCATAAACTGACCTGTAAGCCCGTTGATTCTGCCTTAACAAGAAATTTGCTTAATAGGTAAGGATCGAGGGCAGGATCGGCAAAGGCAAATAGGAGTAAGACGCGATCGGCATTGGCGATCGGCGGTCGATCGAGTAAACTAGTGCGCGGAAATACATCCGAAATAACCCCCCGACCCCCCAACCAGTCAGCTTCACCGACAGTGACCCGATCCCCCACAATTGCGCTCACACCGATTTTTTGTAACCGAGCGCGTCGGGTACATAAGATTACTTTACCGCCCACCTCCGGCAGATCCGGATCGATATGCACTTGACAGAAGTTAGCTTGGACAGCAATCACAGTACCGATTAATGGGGTAGAGCTAAGATATTCGGGAACCATAGATTGAGTCACAGCCACCATTGATCGAAAGAGTTTGGGAATCTCTATCATAGTCTGATTCCCCGTTGACAGAAGAACCACACAATCTGCCGCTCTATTTCTGTAAACAGTAAGACTCAAATATTTGTCAAGGATGCACAAATGCTTAAAAAATCTTAAAATCTGTAAAGATACAAAAAAACAGCAAAATAGATATGCGGGTTGCAATTGTTGGTGCGGGATTGGCTGGTATGGCTACAGCCGTGGATTTGGTCGATGCTGGGCATGAAGTAGAGATCTTTGAATCGCGTCCCTTTGTCGGCGGCAAAGTCAGCAGTTGGGTAGATGCTGATGGCAATCACATCGAGATGGGATTGCACGTCTTTTTCAACAACTATGCTAATCTCTTCGCCCTGATGCAGCGAATTGGCGCGACAGACATCTTCTTACCCAAGGAGCATGTTCACAACTTCATCAATGCTGGTGGGGATATTGGTAAGCTGGATTTTAGATTTTTCCTCGGCGCACCTTTTCACGGGTTGAAGGCATTTTTTACCACCCAGCAGTTGACAATTGTGGATAAATTACGGAATGCCCTCGCATTGGGGACTAGTCCGATCGTCCCTGGCTTAGTCAGCTATGATACAGCCATGAAGATGATTCGCGATCTCGATCGAGTTAGCTTTGCCGATTGGTTTCGATCGCATGGGGGTAATAATCATAGCTTACGCCGGATGTGGGACCCGATCGCCCTCGCCCTAGGATTTATCGACACCGAAAATATCTCCGCGCGATGTATGTTGACGATCTTCATGATGTTTGCCTCGAAAACCGAAGCATCAAAACTGAATATGTTGGTAGGATCGCCAGCCGAATATCTCCATAAACCAATCGTTGAATACTTAACAGCTAAGGGCACGAAAATTCATACCCGGAGACAATTACGCGAAATTAAATACACAGGGGAAGGCGATAATATTCATATTACTGGATTTGAAATTGCCAATGGTGACTCGATCGAAATGATTACAGCAGATGCCTATGTCTGTGCTTGCGATGTACCAGGCATTCATCGGATTGTCCCAACAGCATGGCGCAAGTCAACCTTCTTCGACAACATTTTCAAACTCGAAGCCGTTCCCGTTGCAACTGTGCAGCTCCGTTTCGATGGTTGGGTGACAGAAATGCAAGATACTGCTGAGCGGAAACAGTTAGATCATGCCGCAGGGCTTGATAATCTGCTGTATAGTGCTGATGCTGATTTCTCCTGTTTTGCCGATCTCGCCCTGACTAGTCCGGCTGATTATTATCGAGAGGGTGAAGGTTCGTTGTTACAAGTAGTTCTAACACCTGGAGAACCTTTCATTCCCATGAAGAATGAAAACATCGTGGCACATGTACTCCAGCAAGTACACAAACTATTTCCCTCTTCGAGTGAATTAAACGTCACTTGGTCGAATGTTGTCAAACTCGCCCAATCACTCTACCGCGAACAACCAGGCATGGACCCCTTCCGCCCTACCCAAGCTACGCCAATTAGCAATTTCTTCCTTGCTGGTAGTTATACTGCTCAAGATTATATCGATAGTATGGAAGGAGCCACAATTTCCGGTCAGCAAGCCGCCCAAGCGATTCTCGCTAATGCCGATAAGTTAATTACTGCTACTCAATTATCGAGTGTTTAGTAGGGCGCAAATATCAACATTTCCTAGAATCTAAATAGGCTGTAACCTCGATGGTGGAAACTTCCCACCCAACTAACTCCATACCCCCTACCCTCTACCCCCTAATTCCCTATCATGTCCGAATGGTTAGAACATAGCGTTCAAGTTGAAGTTGCTGCACCGATCGAGCATGTGTGGAATCTGTGGCACAATATCGAGCTGATGCCCCGTTGGATGAAGTGGATTGAGTCAGTCAAAGTATTGGAAGATAAACCCGAACTTTCCCGGTGGAAATTAGCGACTACGACGCTAGAATTTACCTGGCTGTCTCAGATTCTCCAGGAAATTCCTCATCAGATTATTCAGTGGGAATCAGTTGATGGTTTACCCAATCGGGGGGCAATTAGATTTTACGATCGCAAGGAAAGCAGTATTGTTAAATTAACTGTAGCCTACTCTGTCCCAGGGATTCTGGCGATGTTAATGGATAATGGCTTTGTCCGCAAAGCAGTAGAATCTACACTCCAGGCTGATATGGATAGGTTTAAAGCTTATGCTCTGAGCGAACTGCCGACCGAGAAAGTGATTCACAACTCTACTACGGAGGGTGTCTAGCTAGTATTAATTATTGATACTGGCTAAATTGGTAGTCGAAACCAGCGCGTTACAAAATTCGTATACCTGTCTAGCACACTGACTGGGGGTAGACTACCACCAGGTTTTTCCCATTTCTCAACCAAGCTTAAACCCAGGGGAGTCAACCGAAAACTATCGGTCAAACCTTGTCCGTCAACTTCACGACGTAACATGCCGACTTGAATCAGCCAGTTTGTAGCTGATTCTACATCCAATTCAGAGAGCGAGCGGCGGGTATAGCCAGAGTTGATGCCCAGTTTCCCCGCGAGTTTGGGGACAGAAACACTTTCCCACCGCATTTTGGCAAATAGAGCTAAATTAAACGGCGCGCAGCGTAGAGCTAGTTCGGCGCGGGAGATTGTTTTAGCTGAATAGGAGATGATTTGGCTAGGATTAGTCGGAGTAGCAACCACGATCGCAACTTTAAAAGAGAAATGATTAAACACATTGTAACGTAACGATCGCCAGTACATAGGATAAATGGCGGATGTTCTGGGTCGGCTAAATATGGGAAATTAAGTACACTGCTTCAGTCGATGACCTGCATCACAATTGGGGGTAAATCTTCACCCAGTAAAATGTTTGTTCTGAGTCTATGAAATTAGATTGAAGTTATCAGTGTACAGTTTACTCTACCTACATTACGATCGTGCTTAGTGACGAAACACCCTCAGTCCCTTTTCCCTGGTCAGCATTTTTGAGTCAACCAGTATTTCATCCCAAGCTCAAGCTGATTCTCAATCCCACTAAGTTTCAGCAAATATATCATGTTCGACTATTAGAAAGTTGTTTGCGGCGATGTCCCGCTACTAACTATCGGAGCAATCATCATTTGTAACTATTGAGAGTTACTACTAATTTTTGCTGGTTCAACCTCTACTGTTTCGAGTGAGGGTGCTGCAGAATTTTCGATAATTTCAATCCCGGTTAACTTACTCCAGATGTAGTCACGCTGATTGATTAGTAAAATACTTACTAAGGTGAGTGAAACTCCACACCACTGGAGTAAATCGAGGGATTCACCCAGAAACAAGCTACCGAAGAACAGCGCAAATACTGGAGTGAGGAAGGTTAAGGAACTCAGGCTAGTTAAATTACCCCTAGAAGCAAAGTAGAAAAATAAGCCATAAGCGATCGCACTACCAAACACAGTCGAGTAACCGATCGCCACCCAGCCGTTAGCATCGATCTCAGTCCATTGATTTGATTCCCATAATAACGAACCGACAGCCAGCGGCACACCCCCAATAATCATGTGCCAGCCAGTGGCAACAACCGGATCGGCATAGCGAACGATAAATCGAATTAAGATCGTGCCAATCGCCATGGAGAGTGCCGCCAAGAGCATCAACCACTGACCATTGTTAAATAAAGC
>JANPJH010000202.1:0-3511 GCA_031425415.1 Chamaesiphon sp. VAR_61_metabat_425
ATCCGCCGAGTAAGCTCCCTTCGGGAAGGCTTCGCCAACGGAAAAAGCCTGGGGAGAAGACCACCGCTGTCGATGAGAAGCAATTTAATTCGGTAAGTGGACTTCGATGAGCCAGGAACAAGAATCCCCACGCCTTCAGGCGTGGGGAGTATGTCAACCCCAACGCTTTGGTGGCGAATGTGTGGAGCGCGAGTCAAAAATTAGACACGTTCTCAACCGCCCAAAGCTTCACACGTATACGTGTACGTGTTAATATAGCAACATAGATAGAGTGACAATTATCATGCAACAAAAAATGACTATCACGATCGATCGAGAGGTTTATGATGCTCTGTATCGGGTCATCGGCAAAGGTAATATTAGTAAATTCCTCGAAAACTTAGCGCGTCCTCACGTCCTCAAAGAAGATCTGACATCTGCCTACCAAGCAATGGCTACAGATACCGAGCGAGAGCGAGAAGCAGTGGAATGGAGTAATGGACTGATGCTTGGTGAAACGCACGCTGTAGGCGTTGGCGTAGCCTCTCCGGAGGAGAGACGAAGCGAGACGTGTCGCCAGACGGAAGCCTCAGCGCGATTTCATCCGCTTGGGAGCATCAATGATGCTCAGGGGTGAAGTCTGGTGGGTAGATTTTGACCCATCAGTAGGTGGCGAAATTCGGAAGACTCGACCTGCGGTTATCATCAGTAATGATGCAGCTAATGCTGCACTAAATCGCGTTCAAGTCATACCACTGACAACTAATACAGGTCGATTGTACCCTAGTGAAGCGATCGTGATAGTGGATAGCAAGGAAAGTAAGGCAATGGCAGACCAATTGACGACTGCATCAAAGCAACGGTTGGTCAATAAACTTGGTACGATCTCTGAAGAAGATCTGAAATCGATCGAACGTGTAATCAAAATCCAACTCGGTATGCAACTTTCATAACACCGATCTCAATCGCGAAAAACATCGGGAGAAGCGAGAAATTCTAATTCAGTAGGCTTACGCTCTCGATTTAAAATAGCAATACATCAAGCCAGGTGAAGATCGAGATATTATGGGTATTAAAACAGAAACCAGACTTCTTGTTGAAGAAGTCTGGTTTCTAGCGTAGCTAGTAATGAAATTATACGAGAATATTTATTTTTTCTTCGCGCTAGCTTTTTCTGCTTTGGCAGCCTTTTTAGCGGCTTCGGCGGCGGCAAAAGCTTGTTGTTTAGCCAGTTGGCGTTCTTCTTCTAACTTATCTAGATAGTAGTGATAGTCACCGAGATATACTCGAAATTCACCATCGCGCACTTCAACAATTTTATTGGCAACTTGAGAGATAAAATATCGATCATGAGAAACAATTAGAGCTGTGCCATCATAGTTAATTAGGGCATTTTCTAGCGTTTCTTTAGCTGGAATATCTAAGTGATTGGTTGGCTCATCCAGAATGAGTAGATTAGCTGGAATCAGGAGCATTTTTGCTAGGGCAAGTCGAGCTTTTTCACCACCGCTAAGAGATTCGACCTTTTTAAAAACCATGTCGCCAGTAAATAAAAATTGACCTAACAGGGTTCTCACTGCCTCATTTTTCCAGTCAGGAACTTCGTCGTGAATGGTTGCCAGGACTGTTTTATCGAGATCTAGTGCTTCCGCTTGATTTTGTTCGAAATAGCTGGGGATAACATTATGTTCGCCTAGTTTAATCGATCCACTAGTCTGCTGTTCCATCCCCATAATCATTTTCAATAGCGTGGATTTACCACAACCATTGGGGCCTAAAAATGCAATTCGATCGCCACGTTCGATGAATAAGTCGGTGCCTAAAAATAAAATTTTATCACCATAGACATGCTCTAAGTTTGTAATCTCAACTATTTCCCGTCCGCTGCGAGGTGCCGGGGGAAAGCGAAAGCTGAGCGTCCGCATACTAGAGGCTGGAGCCTCGATTCGCTCGACTTTATCGAGCAGTTTTTCGCGACTCTTCGCTTGAGTACTGCGGGTGGCACTAGCGCGGAATTTTTCGACGAAGGCTTGTTGTTTTTCGAGTTCTTTTTGTTGCCGCTCGAAGGCATTTAATTGTGCAGATGAATTCTCGGCTTTTTGTTCGAGGTAAGCTGAATAGTTGCCGAGATAGGAGCTAGAAACACCCCGCTCTGTTTCGACAATTTGATTGCAAAGCCTGTCGAGAAACTCGCGATCGTGTGAGATGATGACCATTGGCGTTTCGAGCTTGCGAAGATAGTTCTCCAACCATTCGATCGTTTCTAAGTCTAAATGGTTTGTCGGTTCATCTAGTAGGAGTAAATCTGGAAACTGGAGTAAGATTTTGGCTAAACTCATCCGCATTTGCCAACCACCACTAAAAGCACTAACCAATCGATCGGCATCTTCTAATTCAAACCCGACTTCTGGTAAAATCTTATCGATTTCAGCTTCTAGGGCATAGCCATTTAGAGCCTCATACAACCGCTGGAATTTATCCATCCGAGCGAGTAACTTGTCTAGTTCATCGCCAACAGCCGTTTCCAGTTGATGGTGGATTTCATTGAGTTCAGAATGGACGCGATTAGCCTCACCAAAGGCTTGCCACAATTCTTCTTTAACAGTTTTAGTCGGATCGACATCAAATTCTTGATTGAGATAAGCGATATTCAGACTATTGGGCCGAATAATTTCACCGCTGGTGGGTTCGATTTGCCCAGCGATAATCTTCATTTGGGTCGATTTACCCGCACCATTCGCACCTACCAACCCAATTCTATCTCCTGGCTTGACTTCCCAATTAATGTCCTTGAGGACTTCGCCTGTGGGATAAATCTTGCAAATATGTTCCAGTCGCAGCATGAAATTAATTTTCTCCAGGAGTAGTAACAGGATGGCGGTCTCCTTGACCTATTTTAACAAAACTTTACCACTGAGTCACGCTATTTAATCAGAGTTGGGAATACTTGCTCACGGTAGTGAATCGGGAATCAGGCTGGCACCATTAAGAAATTGCCACACCACTGGAAAAATGCCCTTGAGCTACACTGATACCAGCGATCGAAAATACATTTCTAACAAAATCCACCAATTAACCTGCCGAGTTGAGCTTAACCAATTGTTAACCTGTTAGTGATTGATAATTGCGCTAGGATTCTAGCAGTAGTCGCAGTTATAAATAATTGTGGCAATTCACTTGTTAGAAATTAGCATCTCTCAACTTAAATTTAATCCCCATAATTCATGTTATTAAATAATTTTCGGCGGATTGGTGCGATGACAGCCCTAGTCGCATTCGCAGCTTTACCGATCGGTTGTGGTAGTAACCAAACATCAACTACGAGCGAACCAGCGGCAACTGCCAGTAGTCAACCAGCAGGGGCTGAAATAACCCTCAGTGGTGCAGGCGCAACTTTTCCCCAACCATTGTACGAGCGGTACGTCAAAGAGATTAGGAAAGATCGCCCAGATATCAAGATTAATTATCAAGCCATTGGTAGTGGTGGTGGAGTTAAACAAACAATTGCGGGTACAGTAGACTTTGGTGCCAG
>JANPJH010000203.1:0-5339 GCA_031425415.1 Chamaesiphon sp. VAR_61_metabat_425
ATTTTAGCAGCGGCAGTGTTCCACTTTTCGGGCAAGCAAGATGTCGCTGAAATTCAGGATGCTTACAAGTTATTGTCGCCGATGTTGGGCGTTGCTCCGGCTAGTGCCATTTTTGCGATCGCATTATTAGCTTCTGGGCAAAATTCAACTTTAACGGCAACGATGGCGGGGCAAATTGTGATGGAGGGATTTCTCCACCTGCGAGTGAAACCTTGGCTGCGTCGCTTGTTGACTCGACTGGTAGCGATCGTACCAGCATTACTGACAATTATCTGGTTTGGGGAAGGTAGTACGACGAGTCTGCTGATTCTGAGTCAGGTGATTCTGAGTTTACAGCTTTCGTTTGCGGTAATTCCACTGATTATGTTTACTAGCGATCGCCAATTGATGGGCGAGTTTGTCAATCCTACTTGGCTCAAGGTGCTGGCTTGTGCAGTAGCAACGATCATTGTCGGGTTGAATGGCTGGTTACTAATCCAGACATTTTCGGGATGGCTCAATCCTAGCTAATTTGCTGTTGGTCTGACCCTAAACAATAGAATGGTTGACACCACAGCACAACCTGCTGAAAATGCAAAAGCAACTGTAGATCCAGCAGTTTCATAGAACCACCCGAAAATAATCGACGCAGGTAGCAAGGCAATTCCACTGGCTAGATTAAACCAACCATAGGCTGTACCCAGCATTGCTGCTGGAGCTAAATCTGCGACTAGGGCTTTTTCTACGCCCTCGGTAGCAGCCAAAAATAGACCGTAGAAGGCAAATAAACCAAATAGTAAAACTGGGTTTCCAGACGATAAAAATCCCAAGCAGAGATAAAATAATCCATAGGCTAACCAGCCAGCACAGATCGATCGAATCCGCCCAAATCTGTCAGATAACGCTGATAATGGCGTGCCAAATATCATAGCAATAGCGGAAATAGTCGCCCAAGCTAATGGTACTTGAGACTCTGGTAAGCCTAATTCTCTGGCTCGGAGTAATAAGAACATATTGGAAGAATTACCCAGCGTAAACACGACTACAGCCAATAGATAACGCTTGAACTCGATCGGTAAGTTGTAAAAATTCCAGCTAAATTTACCGCGCCCAACCTTAGCTAGCGCATTTTTTGGCTCTCGAATTAGGAGTGACATCCCCAGACACATAACGGCTGGAACGATCGAAATCACAAATAAATCCCTAACTTTGAATCCATAACCTAGCAAAATAGCGGCTAAAATCGGCCCTAACACCGCGCCAGCATTGTCCATCGATCGATGTAATCCAAATGCCAAACCCCGACGCTCTGAGGGGACGCTAGCGGCTAGGAGCGCGTCGCGGGGCGAACTTCGCAAACCTTTACCCACTCTGTCGAGCATTCTAATTCCCAATACTCCCACCCAGCTATTGGCGATCGAGATTAGCGGACGACTAAAACCTGCCAAGCCATAGCCCCAAACGATCCAGGGCTTAGTACGATTAGTTTTATCGACCAATACGCCCGATCCCAACTTCAAAATACTGCTAGTAGCTTCGGCAATCCCTTCAATTAGCCCCAAAGCTTTCGGCCCAGACATTAAGACAGAGGATAGATACAAGGGGATGAGCGGATACACCAGATCGCTAGCTGTATCGTTCAGTAGGCTAATTGCCCCAATCAACCAAACATTAGGCGGCAGTCGCCGGAGTGCAGTTAGCAAAATGTCAACCTGATGATTTAGATAAATTCAAAGTTCGATCCGATCGATAGATATATTTCGATCGCTTGACTATCTGCCAAACTATAGTAGACATTTCGCCCTTCCTTACGGTAACTGACCATTCGCATCGATTTCAAGACTCGCAATTGATGAGATACTGCCGATTCTCCCATTTTTAAGCCCGCTGCCAGATCGCAGACGCACAATTCTTGTTTGGCTAGTGCTGAGAGCAACCGCAACCGATTGGGATCTGCCAAAACATTAAACAGTTCTGCCCGACGTTGAGCTTGATCCATAGGCAGAATTTCTAGTTGCAATTGACGGACATTATCTAAATGCACCAATCGCTCTTCACAACTAGGTGCCTGAGTATCTTCGATCGACCCGCTTGAATATTCCTGCTCAATCATGAAAAGTATTTGTTGAAGGAGATTAACTCTCCTTAAATTATAGCGGCAAGAATGAGAATCACAATATCTGAATATACTTTCAGGTATTGTGATTTTGGTCTACAATTTAAGATATTAGTTCAACACTCGCCACAACAGATATGACTCAAGTACCTGCGCTCAAAACCCAACGGATGCAAGTTGGGGGGATGGACTGCACGAGCTGTGCGATGAAGATTGAAAGCAGTCTAGAACAGCTACTAGGGGTAGCTGAGATATCCGTGGTGGTGGCAACTGGGCGGCTAATTGTCACTTACGACCCAGAACGGGTAAGTGAAGCAGATATTAAGCAACGAGTGACAGCTTTGGGATATACCATTGAGGGAGAGAAGTCTAAGTCTCCAGCTAATAGCAGCCACGATCGTAGCAGTTCCGACCACAGTAGCCATGACGATCGTAGTGGTAATGACCATAGTAGCCACGACCATAGTAGTTATAATAATGGCGATGAAAATGACCATACTCATAATCATGGTGGGGGAGAGTTTAGCTTAAAACGTGAAGGTGTATTGGTTGGGGTGGTAATTGCCCTGTTTGTGTTAGGTTCGGTATTTGAAGAAACACTGCACGATACACCTTATTCGATCGGGGCATATTTAGTATTCATTCCAGCTTATTTGTTGAGTGGTTGGACGGTATTAACTACTGCGGGATGGAACATTTTACGCGGACAAGTATTTGATGAAAACTTCCTGATGACGATCGCCACAGTCGGCGCGATTGCGATTCACAAACTGCCCGAAGCTGTGGGAGTAATGTTATTCTTTAAAATCGGCGAGCTATTTCAGGAAACCGCCGTCAGTCGATCTCGGCGTTCGATTTCGGCACTACTCGAAATTCGCCCCGATGCTGCCAATCTCAAAACAGCTAATGGGATTGAAGTTGTCGCGCCAGAGCGGGTAAAAGTAGGCGATACGATTATCATCAAGCCAGGGGAAAAGGTGCCTCTCGATGGTCAAGTAATTGAAGGTAACTCTCAAGTTGATACATCAGCATTAACGGGCGAATCAGTGCCGCGCACTGTGAATGTGGGTGAAACTGTATTAGCCGGAACTATCAATCAAACTGGCGTATTAACTGTCACCGTTACCAAATTATTTGGAGAATCATCGATCGCACGGATTCTCGATTTGGTCGAAAATGCTAGTAGTAAGAAAGCCGGAACCGAGAAATTTATTACTAAATTTGCCCGTCGTTATACACCGATTGTGGTAATTTCATCGCTACTGGTGGCATTGATTCCACCGCTAGTAATTCCAGGTGCCACCCACGCGGAATGGGTGTATCGCGCTCTAGTGCTATTAGTAATTTCTTGTCCTTGTGGACTGGTAATTAGTATTCCCCTCGGCTATTTTGGGGGCATTGGTGGGGCAGCTAAACGCGGAATACTGGTGAAGGGATCGACTTTCTTAGATACTTTGTCAGGGGTGAAGGCGATCGCGTTTGATAAGACGGGAACGCTAACAAAAGGTGTATTTAAAGTAACTGAAGTTGTCTCGCACAATGGCTTTAAGCAAGACGACTTGTTACGCATCGCAGCCGAGGCGGAAGCAAATTCTAATCATCCGATCGCCAAATCAATTCGCACAGCTTACGGGCAACCCATTGATGAATCGAATATCTCAAATTATACCGAAATTGCCGCTCACGGGATTCAAGCGACGATTGAAGGAAAGCTAGTTCTAGCGGGTAACGATCGATTGATGCACCGCGAGAATATCGCTCATGATACCTGTGATGTCGAGGGTACGGTAGTACATCTGGCTGTTGATGGTATCTATGCTGGATACATCATTATTGCTGATGAAATTAAGGAAGATGCAGTGCAGGCGATTCGCGATCTTAAAGCCGCAGGTGTCGAGCGGATTATGATGCTGACGGGGGATTCGCAAGCTGTAGCGCAACGAATGGCGAAAACTTTAGGAGTCGGTACTTTTGCGGCGGAGTTATTGCCAGAGGACAAGGTAGCTGCTGTGGAAAAGCTAATCTGGGAGTTTTCTAAGAAAGGGAAGGTGGCTTTCGTCGGGGATGGAATAAATGACGCGCCTGTGATTGCCAGAGCAGATGTCGGGATTGCAATGGGTGGACTGGGTTCGGATGCGGCGATCGAAACTGCGGATGTAGTGTTGATGACGGATGCACCTTCTAAGGTGGCGGAAGCGATTCAGGTGGGCAAGAAGACTCATGCGATCGTCATGCAGAATATTATCTTTGCTTTGACTATCAAAGTTATTTTCATCGGACTTGGTTTGTTGGGATTAGCAACAATGTGGGAAGCCGTATTTGCTGATGTCGGTGTGGCATTAGCTGCAATTTTTAATGCAACTAGAGTCATGAAATAATCCTCATTGACTTAGCATCTCTAATGGAGTTTGACCTCAATAACTCCCCGAAACATCCTCATCCCGCAAGTAAAAGTATATTTCCCTGCTTTCGTGGGCGTAAATTCAACAGTTGTTGTCTGTCCAACAGGTAAACGGGTGCTAATCCCAAAGTCAGGAATTAATACTTCATCCAGACAAGAATTGCTATCCAAACGATGAAAGGATAATCGCACAGGTTCACCATTAGTAACAACAACTCGATCGGGACGATAGCCACCATCAACAGTTACTAATACCGATTGCACCCCATTAGTTTGGGTAGCTTGCTGTTTCTGTTGTTTGCGTCCTAAAAACCACCAGAGTTCGGCACCAATCAACGTCAATCCACCGAGAACTACACCGATTTTCACGGGTAAAGGCTGTTCGATGGGTTGAAATGAACGATTTGTAGGCGAGTGTTGCATTTGAGATTCACTCATCTCCATCGGAAAGATCGAGAGCATTACCCCGACCGAAAATGTTACAAGTTTCATATTTTCACTCCTTTTAATCTCAAAGCATTGAGGACGACTGAAATCGAGCTAAATGCCATCGCCGCACCCGCGATCGCCGGATTGAGCAACCAGCCCGTAATTGGGAACAGAATCCCCGCTGCGATCGGGATGCCCAGCACGTTATAGCCTAGTGCCCAGAATAGATTCTGCTGAATATTCTGCATCGTGGCGCGACTGAGCCGAATGGCGGTCACAATCCCTTGTAAGTCCCCCGAAATCAGCGTGATATCACTCGCGGCGATCGCGACATCTGTACCCGTGCCGATCGCCATCCCGACATCAGCCTGAGCAAGTGCAGGGGCATCATTAATGCCATCTCCGACCATTGCC
>JANPJH010000204.1:0-21778 GCA_031425415.1 Chamaesiphon sp. VAR_61_metabat_425
ACTTCCGGCTGGGGCGATCAAACCTGCGGTTAGAGCCGATGGTAGTGGTACCTCATTTATTTTTAGCAACTATCTCAGCTATGTCAGCCCACAATTTAGATCCCAAGTTGGATCGAGCAAAGAACCTAAATGGCCAGCTAGTTTCCTCAAAGGTAAGGGTAATCCTGGTGTAGCCGGATTGGTTAAACAAACGCCTGGTTCGGTTGGCTATGTGGAGTATGAGGTTGCCCTCAGAAATGGACTTTCATCTGCCTTGGTTCAAAATGCCAGCGGTAAATTTATCGCGCCATCGCAGAAATCAGCTAACCAAGCTCTGTCTGATGTTAAATTCCCTGAGAACTTCCGGGTCTTTGATGTAAATTCTGCTCAAGGATATCCAATTGTGGGGTTGACTTGGCTGCTAATTCCAAAGACTCATAAAAATCCCGCTAAGGCTAAAGCGATCAAAACAATGGTGAAATGGATGCTCACCGAGGGTCAGGGGTTGAATGCCAGCCTGAACTATACTTCAATTCCTAGTGCTGTAGCTGCGCGGGCGATCGCGGCGGTTGAAGCTGGAGTGAAGTAAGATTATCAATAGGGAGAGATCGCTGTAAATTCTGTATCGAAAGATCCTTAACTTACACGTAAATCGACTGATTTCTCGATCGCTCCCTATTTGCCATACTGCTTTTTTGTTAATCTAGCCCATGCGGATCGCCCTTGACCCTTAACTCTGTACAAAGATGTCCTCCTCTCAAGACTTGTTAATACCTAAAACCGATCGATTAGTCCAGGGTAAGCGCGCCTCGGCTAACGATCTATCCGACCGGTTATTTCGCTATGGGATCTACGGATTGGGCGGGATTTCAGTTGTTATTCTCTTGGCGATGGGCTGGACAATTTTCGGGCGGTCGTTGCCAGCCATCAGTCAGTTTGGTTTAGGTTTTTTGGTAGGCAAGGAATGGAACGTCCCAGACTCCATTTTTGGTGCCCTGCCGTTGATTTATGGCACCTTGGGTAGTGGTCTGATTGCCCTACTGATTGCGGTGCCAGTCGGTTTGTCAGTCGCAATTATTACGAGCGAAGACTTACTACCGCAGCGAGTGCGGACGGTTGTCGCGTTTATGGTGGAGCTAATTGCGGCGATTCCCAGTGTAATTTTTGGTTTGTGGGGATTTTACACTCTCGTACCACTGATTAGACCAGTTCAAAGTTTTCTCTTTACCAATTTTGGTGGCTTTCCACTGTTTAGTACCGAGCCATCTGGATTTGGACTATTGACAGCAGGGGTATTGCTATCCATCATGATTTTGCCTACCCTGGCGGCAGTCAGTCGGGAAGTGTTATTAGTAGTACCGACTTACTTGAGAACTAGCTCGATGGCATTGGGCGCAACCCGCTGGGAAACGATTTTTCAGGTAGTGCTACCTACCGCTTTTTCAGGGATTGTGGGGGGAGTAATGTTGGCTCTAGGGCGCGCCCTGGGCGAAACAATGGCGGTGACAATGGTGATTGGGAATGCAGCAACGATCGGGCCGTCACTATTTGAAGCTGCTTACTCAATTCCAGCAATTTTAGCCAATCAATTTGCCGAAGCCCAAGATGACGTGCATGTTGGGGCACTTTCTTATTTATCGTTGATACTATTTGTACTAACGCTGGCAGTCAATGTTGGGGCAATTTTACTGGTGAAACTAGTCGAGCGTGGAGGAAAGAAATAGGATGAGAGATACAACAAAAACACCAGTAATTGCTAATTTAACCACACCTTTATCCCCCGCTCGGAATTTATTCGATCGAGGCATGACGGTATTAGCTTTCGCCTTAACTATTATCGGCATTTTACCGCTGGTATCTGTGTTATGGAATATCGTCAGCAAGGGGCTGTCGGGGTTGACAGTGGCGATGTTTACCCAACCAATTATCGATGATGGTTTCGCCAATGCGATCGTCGGGACGCTAACAATGGTGGCAATTGGAGCTGCATTGAGTATTCCGATCGGGATTGGGACTGGCATCTATCTAGCTGAATACGATTCGACTAGCAAGATCAATCGTAGTGTTAGATTTGTGAATACTGTTTTAACTGGAGTACCCTCGATTGTCGTTGGTATTTTTACTTATGATATAATAGTATTGACTACTAAAAGACTATTTGATTTTAGTTACAGTGCTCTCGCTGGTGGCATTAGTTTAGCAATTATCATGCTCCCGATTATTGCCCTCACAACTGAGGAAGTTTTAAAATTAGTACCGAATAACTTCCGGATGGCCTCTTCTGGCTTGGGCGGGACTAGATTTCAGACGATCTCGCGGATTATTTTACCGACTGCGCTACCAGCTATCTCGACTGGAGTATTACTGGCACTAGCTAGAGCCACAGGAGAAAGTGCGCCCCTATTGTTCACAGCTCTATTCGCGCAAGATTGGGCTTCCAATGTACTTAGTCCGACTGGTTCCCTACCTATTCTAATTTTCAACTTATACAATGACCCCGACCCAGTTAAAAACCAATTGGTTTGGACTGCATCGTTACTTTTACTAGGTATCGTCTTAATTATCAATTTGCCTTCTAGAATCCTGGCAAGCAGAGGTAGATAGAAATCGAACTTGTCATTTAATTTACTCATTCTCAATTCACTTATACCGTGCCACGCCCGGTTTCTGTATGCAGAACCTACATTCAAAAATGTCTGAATCACAGACAGCGATTCAAGTAAACAACATGAGCTTTTTCTATGGCACTTCCAAGGCACTAGAAAGCATTAATATGACCATACTCCAAAACCAAGTCACCTCCATTATTGGGCCGTCTGGTTGTGGTAAATCAACTTTTATCAAAGCTCTCAATCGGATTACCGAACTAGAGACCAAGGTTAAAGTTGACGGACAAGTTCTGTTGTATGACCAAGATATTTATCATCCTCAAGTTAATCTCAATCAACTCAGACGACAGGTAGGGATGGTTTTCCAAAAACCCAACCCCTTTCCGATGAGCATTTATGATAATGTCACCTATGGCGTGAAAATTGGCGGAGAGAAGCACACTCAATCTGAGCTAGACAACATTGTCGAAACAGCCCTCAAAGGTGCAGCAATTTGGGAGGAAGTGAAGGATAAATTGCGAAAATCGGCGATGGGATTATCTGGTGGACAACAGCAGAGACTTTGTATCGCTCGTGCGCTGGCTGTTAAACCAAAAGTATTATTGATGGATGAGCCTTGTTCGGCTCTAGATCCGATCGCGACGATCAAAATTGAAGATTTAATGCATAGTTTGCGAAATGAGGTGACAATCGTCATCGTTACTCACAACATGCAGCAAGCCGCGCGAATCTCTGACTACACGGCATTTTTTAGTACTGATGAAAGTCGGATTGGTCGGATGATTGAATTTGGCGAAACCAAGCAAATTTTCTCGATGCCTATGGATCAACGGACTAATGATTATGTGTCTGGTCGCTTTGGCTAGATGAAAAGTTTGAGTTAGTAAAAACCCCAACTTTTTAGAGCAGTTGGGGTTTCGTTGTCACAGCATCTCGCTGTCAATGTTTGTGAAGATATATAAATTTTATTAATCTTTGTATTTTCTATCACCTTTACTAGTTGACAAATCAAGATTATTTGAAATGATAGAGGTATCTATATTTTAGTGTTCAGCTAGGAGCTGAAATCGATGAATACAACAGTCAAAAACTTCGCTCTAGCCTTAGGAATACTGACCGTTACAATTAGCTCTACGGCAACAGCCAACACATTTATCCAAATCCAGCTAGCTCAGGGAACTGATGGCGATAGTGCGGGTAAGGTGGCGACACCGCTCGTCAAAATTGACGGTTCGAGTACGGTATATCCGATTACCCAGGCCGTCGCTAAAGAGTTTCAAGCAGACACAAAGAATCAGGCGCAGGTTGAAGTAAAAATATCCGGTACTACAGGCGGGTTTACCAAATTCTGTGCTGGAAAAACAGACATCAACAATGCCTCGCGACCAATTTTGCTCAAAGAGATGGAAGCTTGCAAGAAAAATGGGATCAGGTACATGGAGTTTCCCATTGCCTTTGACGCGCTCACAATTGCCATTAATCCCCAAAATAACTGGGCAAAAGACATCACCGTAGCAGAATTGAAAAAAATCTGGGAACCTGCCGCCCAAGGTAAAATCCTCCGCTGGAACCAAGTTCGCCCTAGTTGGCCAGATCGACCACTGAAGCTATATGGTGCCGGAGATCAGTCGGGTACTTTTGACTATTTTACTGAGGCAACAGTAGGTAAAGCCAAAGCTAGCCGGAAAGACTATACCGCTAGTGAAGATGATGAAGTTTTGGCAGATGGGATTAGCAAAGATCCCAATGCTCTAGGTTATTTTGGTTTTGCTTATTATGAAGAACACAAAGGTAAGTTAAAACTACTCCCAGTGGATAGCGGCAAAGGGGCGATATTACCATCGCGCCAAACTGTAGAGAAAAACCAGTATCAGCCACTTTCTAGACCTTTATTTATTTACGTTAATTTGCGCTCTAGCTCAAATAGACAATCACTTAGTAAATTTGTCAAGTTATATATCAATAAAGCATCGGCGATCGCTAGTTCTGTAGGCTATGTTCCTTTACCAGAAAGAGTGAGAGATATTAATTTCATTCACTTTAACCGAGGTAAGACTGGAACTGTATTTGCTGGAAAAGCGCGCATAAACTCGAAAATTTCGGATTTGTTGCCAAAAAAAGCCGAGTATTAGGTCTAGTTATCGAAAACCTATGGAGTAAACAATATAGGGAATGTAAAGCTGCGGTTCATGCCCCAGAAATTCAATCTCAGCAGGTTTGATGATGGCCCCTACCTCTGCACCAGCACTTCAGCAAAAACTCTCATTTTTCGATCGATTCCTGACGCTATGGATTTTTATGGCAATGGCAATCGGCGTTGGAATCGGCTACTTTTTGCCATCTGTCGATGCGGTGATTAACCGATTTCAGGTTGGCACGACAAATATACCGATTGCCATCGGTCTGATCTTCATGATGTATCCCCCGTTGGCTAGGGTGCGTTATGAAGAACTAGGGGATATTTTTCGTAATGGCAAAATTTTAGCTCTGTCTTTACTCCAGACTTGGGTAATTGCTCCCGTGCTAATGTTTACCTTGGCAATGCTTTTCCTCCATGATTACCCAGAATACATGACTGGTCTAATTTTGGTGGGGATTGCGCCCTGTATTGCAATGGTAATCGTCTGGAGTGAGTTAGCTAGGGGAGATGCCGAATTTACGGCTGGACTTGTCGCTTTTAACAGTATTTTTCAAGTTCTGTTTTATAGCGTTTATGCCTGGTTTTTTATCTCTGTTTTGCCACCCTTATTTGGTTTACAGGGCAGTGTCGTTAATATCAGCATCGCAGAGATTGCCAAAAGTGTCTTAATTTACCTTGGTATTCCCTTTCTGGGTGGCTTTTTTACCCGATACTTGTTGATAAAAGCCAAGGGCAGACGATGGTATTATGAGCTGTTTATTCCCAAAATTAGTCCCATTACACCGATCGCTTTGCTGCTGACGATCGTTGTGATGTTCAGCTTAAAAGGCAGTCTAATCGTCCAGATTCCACTAGATGTAATCCGAATCGCGATCCCGATGATTATTTACTTCGTCGTGATGTTTTTGCTGAGTTTCTATATGGCGTGGCGGATTAAGGCCGACTACTCTAAAGCCGCTAGTGTGGCATTTACCGCCGCAGGTAACAATTTTGAATTAGCGATCGCGGTGGCAATTGCTGTGTTTGGGATTAATTCCGGGGTGGCGTTTGCGGCTGTTGTTGGGCCGTTGATCGAAGTGCCAGTGCTAATTAGTCTAGTGAATGTGGCATTTTGGCTCCAAAAACGTTATTTCCCAGCACACCACTCAGGTACATTGTAGTTCAAGCCAAATCTAGTCAGGGTAAAACCAATGGAGCGAACAATTCAACCAATTGCCGACAATCTGTGGTGGGCGATCGAAGGTAAGTTAGCAGGTGTGCGGCAGCCGAGAGCAGATGAACTGAGCGAGTTGACTGCCGCAGGAATTGGGGCGATTGTCTCGGTGTTAAACAACCCTTCTAACCTGGATTTGTACGCTCGATCGGGCATTCCGCATCTTTGGCTACCGATCAATGAAGGCGGCTCACCGCGTCAGGAACAGATTCAAAAATTGCAGGATTTTGTCGATGTACATCATCGCCAAGGTTTAGCTGTTGCCGTTCATTGCACTGGTGGCATCCATCGGGCTGGAACAATGTTGGCGGCTTACTTAATTTGTACTGGTTTATCTTACGAGGATGCCTTGGGAACGATTCAGCGAGCGAACTCTGCGGTTGAATTGGAGATGGCTCAATTGAGTTTTTTGCAGGAATTAGCGAAAGGATAGACCGTAGTTCGTTCTGGCTGCATCATCACAAAAAATTTTTGAAATAATATCGTTAAAACCCATCAAAAAAAGTTGATTTGTTTGTATACTTAGATCGTGATTTGCGTCTGGTGATGAAATCGGGCAACACCCAAAACCACTTATTAACTATTAGGAGACATGATGGCTATTAGAGTTGGCATTAATGGATTTGGTCGAATTGGACGGTTAGCTCTAAGAGCAGCTTGGGACTGTCCCGATCTGGAATTTGTCCATATTAATGAAATCAAAGGTGGAGCAGAAACAGCAGCTCACCTATTAAAATTTGACTCAGTTCACGGACGTTGGGCACCAACAGTCACAGCGACAGAGACTGAAATTGCGATCGAGGGCAAAACTCTAACTTTTAGCGATGGTGCCACCCCAGGACAGGTAGACTGGGCAAGTTTTGGGGTAGATATTGTCTTAGAATCTTCCGGCAAATTTCGGACACCAGAAACTTTGAATCCTTATTTCAATCGAGGTGTGAAAAAGGTCATCGTTGCCGCACCCGTGAAGCAAGAAGCTTTAAACGTTGTCATGGGTGTTAACGACCACCTCTACGAACCAGCTAAACACCGCATCCTCACTGCTGCATCTTGCACCACCAACTGTTTAGCCCCCGTCATTAAGGTGATGCTTGAAGGCATCGGCATCAAACATGGTTTAATCACCACTATTCACAACCACACCAATACCCAAGTAGTAGTTGATGCACCCCATAAAGACTTACGCCGCGCCAGAGCGACGGGAATGTCACTAATTCCAACCACGACAGGTTCGGCGACAGCCATCGGGTTAATTTATCCCGAACTCAACGGCAAACTCAACGGACTCGCCGTGCGCGTACCGTTATTGAACGCATCTCTAACTGATTGTGTGTTTGAAGTTGCCAGACCGACAACAGTTGAAGAAGTCAACTGTTTGCTCAAAATCGCCGCAGAAGGGTCACTCAAGGGGATTCTCGGTTATGAAGAGTTAGCATTAGTCTCGATCGATTACAAAGATGACCCTCGATCGGCAATTATCGATGCACTCTCCACAATGGTGGTAGACGAAACTCAAGTCAAGATCTTAGCTTGGTATGACAACGAATGGGGATACGCCAACCGCATGGTCGAACTAGCCCAGAAAGTAGCACTCAGCCTTTAAAGCGCGATTGAGGCATCAATGCCAGGGAAAAAGAAAACAATTGCCCTATCCCCTACCCTCTAATACCCATGACTGATACCACAACCGCCGCATCTGCGAATCTCCGAAATTACATCCTAGTTACGCTGGCATATTGGGGCTTTACCATTACCGATGGTGCGCTGCGGGTACTGGTGCTACTGTACTTCAATAGTATTGGTTATACGCCGATTCAGATTGCCTCTCTATTTCTGTTCTACGAATTTTTTGGAGTCATCACTAACTTTTTGGGCGGCTGGATTGGCTCCCAGTTTGGACTTAAAGTAACTCTGTACACGGGAATTGGACTACAGGTATTCTCCTTAGTCATGCTCTCAGGCTTAAATTCTAGCTGGCCCCAGTGGTCGGCGGTACTTTTTGTGATGGTAGCTCAGGCTTTTTCGGGAGTTGCCAAAGACCTCACCAAGATGAGTACCAAGAGTGCGATTCGCTTGGTTGTGCCCCAAGATGCTCAATCTGCCTTGTTTAAATGGGTAGCTATCCTCACAGGGTCTAAAAATGCTCTCAAAGGGGTGGGGTTTTTTGTGGGTGGCGCGCTGCTATCGGCATTTGGGTTTATGCATTCACTCTGGATTATGGCTGGAGGGCTGTTCCTGCTAATGTTCAGCGGGTTAATGTTACCTAAAGGCATGGGAAAAATTAAGCAGAAGGTCAAATTCAGAGAATTATTTTCTAAGAGCCAAGAAATCAATGTCCTCTCGGCGGCGAGATTTTTTCTATTTGGTTCGAGAGATGTCTGGTTTGTGGTGGGTTTACCAGTATTTTTACGCAGTGTTTTAGGTTGGTCATTTGCTCAAGTGGGTGGATTTCTGGCGATTTGGGTGATTGGTTACGGCATCGTTCAATTTTCTGCACCAACATTATTAAAACGCTTTGATTCCGGTCGTCCACCGCAAGCTGCGACGATTCGGTTTTGGACTTTTACGCTTACTGCCGTACCCGCATTAATTGCCACTGGTTTGCAACTCGGTCTGGAACCTAATCGGGTAATTATTGCTGGATTAATGCTGTTTGGTGTGATATTTGCGTTTAATTCCGCAGTCCATTCTTACTTAGTCCTCGCATTTACCGATGATGATAAAGTCGCGCTCAATGTGGGCTTTTATTACATGGCAAACTCAGCCGGACGATTAGCGGGTACGATCCTATCTGGAGTGGTTTACCAATGGTTTGGATTAGTTGGTTGTCTATGGACTTCGATGCTATTTATTTTGGCGGCTGGTTTGGTTTCACTCAAGTTACCCGATCCTCAGCCGAGTAAGGATATTGCCTGGAAAGCAGGAGAAGGTGATTAAATATAATTTATGATTGAAGTATAACTTGTCTGTAGGTTCAATTATGTCCGAAGAAAAACTCGATCGAATTGAGAGCCAGTTAAGCCAAGTGCTGGCAGGTATGTCTGTAATGACGCAAGATATTGGCATCCTGAAGCAGGATGTTGGTGAATTAAAGCAGGATGTCGGTGAGTTAAAGCAGGATGTCGGCGTATTAAAGCAGGATGTTACTGCGATGAAGCAAAATGATAATGCTCTGCGCGAAGACATCAACGATCTCCGCAACCGAATCAATAGCATTGAAGCTGCGGTCATGCTAATTGTGCGAGATGGATTTACGCCGCTCCAAAATTATGCCGACGATCTTAATTTTGAATTATCGGAGGTTCAACGTAAGAACAGGTTATTAAATCGTCGAGTTAGACGATTAGAACGCCGAGATATTGCTGATGACTTTGACTATTAATCTACAATCAAGCAGAGCGGAGTAGTTCTCTACTTTGCTGTTGTTGCCAAACGTTAAAAATTTCTACCCGACCATCATTTAATAAGGATCGATCGAGTTGATGAACCTTAATAATTTTACCTCGATCGTCAAAGATCGATCGAGTGGGCTGAACTTTTAATCCTAGTAGTTGTAAGAACCGATTGAGAATGACGATCGGGCTAACTTCTCCACTAGTATTGTAGGGAATATCAATCCCAATTGCCCGTTTGATATGTTGGCTGCATAGATAACTAATTCGCTTGAGTGAGACGAGATCGGGATCGGTAATTTGTAATTCTCGATCTGGGTCGAGAAAATTCATAATCCCTAAAGCTAATAGTCCTTGAATTTTGAGGATATGATGATTGGCATCAGGCAGAAATACGCGATCGGGTCTAGTTTCCACATCACGATTCCAAACTAAATAGATCGATTGGGGTAAGTATTGGTGATGATTGAGGAGATAAAAATGAGTCAGCAGTTGACCATAATAGCCTTTATCATCCTTTAATTTGAGTTCGGGGGTAACGGTAACTCCATACCGTTGTTGGAGTGTATATTTTTCCACCTGCGCGCGTTCTAACTCACTCAAAAAGCGTTTATTAGTCAGGAATTGATAATCGCGATGACCAATATCTGGAGCGGCAGCGATCGCTTTTGCGGCCTGATTTTTTGTCTGTTGTTGAATTTTTTTAGTCTGAGTGCCGATCAAATTGTACTCGCGATCGCGTTGTGTTTTTTGCTTGTGGACACTCGCGATTTCTCGCATAATTTCTAAGGATTTATCTGGATCGGTTTTGGCAGCATGGATCAGCGCAGTACGAAGTTCTTGTAAACTCTGCCGATCTCGATCTTCACTGACGATATAGATCTGATGCCCTTCACCAATCAATCCAGCTTTGACCGAATCGCGATATAGGGTAATTGAAGCATTAATCCGCGCGGCAAACCTCGCCCAAGTCCGCAGATGAATCGGATCGTAAACAAACGGTAAATCTACATCAATTCGCGTTAATGGACACATTAAGGCATAATTTTCCTTGTAGTTTTCTTGGTACCAATAAGCTAGCGATCGATAATTATTACTACCACTGCCAATTGTGCCCATCCCCCGTTTGGCACACCAAATATGACGCGGTACATTTGCCCGCACTCTAGCTAATGCCTGCCGGACTTCGGGATCGGGAATTACGCCCTGAAAAATCCCATAGACTCGATCAAAATGTTTAACATCGATACTCACACCCGTACCTAATGTTGGTGTGACAAAAACTGCATCGTATTCTGGTGATTGGGTATTAATGGCGGAAACAAAATCTACCGCTGGATGTCCGGTAGTATTTGTCGTATGGCTGCAAACCACCAGGGTTTTAGTATAGCGATCTTCTAATTGCCGGAGATTTTGGTTGATATGCCGATCGATTGTATCCGAACCATACCGACCAGAGCGACTGTCTGTGGTCACATAACACTTATGTCCAGCACGAAGATCGAGTTCTAACTGGTGAATTAGAGCTGTAGGATTGGGACTATCGTAAAAGGAGACATCCCAACCTTGTTCGGCTTGCCAGTGATTGATCGCAATCCAGGGTTCGACATCGGTATTGGCGAGTTTCTTGAGATAATCGATCGAGATGTCCGACAAATCGGCATCTTGGGCGATCACTAGTCCATTCGTCTCTAACACCCTGGCAATCAGGTGTTGAAAGGTTTTTAAAATCGCCAGTCGTTTCTTTTTGCAGGTGGAACTGTGGAGCAAATGCCACAGTGATTGTTCGACTTCATCTAGGATAATTACTCCACCTTCCCAGTCAGATGGGTTGAGTTTCCACATCGAATCGAGACACAAACCAAGGCTATTAGTTGCCAGTTTAGGTAGCTCTTGATTAATCCAATCTACCCCAATTCGCTGACACAAAAATCTACCTAATTGAATGCGATGCGTTAATAATAACACTGGACGATTATCTGCTTGAGCAGCGGCAACTACGGGAATTAAGGCAGTAGTTTTACCAGTACCTTTAGCTGACTTAATCCCAATCAGACCACTAACGGGAAATTCAATTCCATTGAGATAACGAAGCTCAACCGATCGATTAGCTGGATAGGTTAATTCACTATGTCTTTTAGACTGGGCGAGGTCAATTTCTAGGTCTAAAGCTTGATGATAAATCTCTCGAAAAATATCTATACCACGAGCGGTAATTAGATCGTCAACGCCCTTTTCTTCTCCAGGTAAGCGAACGACCTTAACAGCAGCTTTTGCTTGCTGAAGTAGTTCGCCTAAATGAACAATTGCGGTATCGAGTAGCGTTAATTTGCGGGGACTATTTTCATAATCAAAACAGATATATAAATTCTGACGAGGATTAGCAAAAACTGCTAATTCAGGAATTAAATTTCGACCGATCGTATTACCTTGAAAATCTTTCACTACCCGATATCCACTATTAATTCCGGGCAGGGCAATCGCTGGATAGCCGTGAGTTAGCAGCGTAGCAGCTTTTTTTACGCCCTCACAAATAATAATTGGAATCTGTCGATCGAGTACCCATTGCCAAAAGCCAATTGCTTCTCCATCTGAATCTATCTCAATTTTTGATGGTAACTTACTCTTGAATAAATTAGCTGTTTTTGTCCAAATTTCTGATGTTATTCGCAAACAAAATAATCTTGTTTGAACGTTGGGTGGATGCTCATATTTAATTATTTTTCCATCTTGACTTTTTGCTGGTACTTTAGGTTTGAACGTCCCCCATTCCATCGGCTGCCAATTATTCAACGGATCTAATCCGCTGCACCACCAACCTCCTTTGGCACAATGGGTATATCTTCGCATCCAACTGGGGATAACTTGCCCACTATTATTGCGCGGAATTTGTGGTGAAATAAACAATCGATCGTAAGCAGAGTTTCCGTCTAAAGATGTAAAATTGAGAGCTACTAACGCGCGATCGATTCCACTAGCCGTGACTAATTCTGTGTAGTGGACAGGATGTAGACCAGATTGTCCCATAGAATTGAGGATTTGCGAGGAGGGGGACTCATATTCTAATCGAAACTTCTCCAAAAAACCGAGATCGATCTAATTTTTTTTGCTCGATCGCATGTAGGGATATTGACTATTTTAAAACGCTACAGATAGTGTAATAAGCTTAAACTATTAGTTCATCTATTCTGTCGGAGAGCGAAACTTTTTTGAGTGATCGCCTGTAGGGATATTGACTATTCTAAAACGCTACAGATGGTGTAATAGGTCCAAACTATTAGTTCATCCATTCTGTCGGAGATTGATGACAAGTCATCTCGTAGATCTTTCGCACTGGAGATCGCTGCCATCGGATTGGATGAGATGTAGTTCCAGCTTAGAATAAGCAAATTTTTATTACAGTTCCTCTACTTTCTTAAATCTCGATCTCGATCGATCTTTATTCTTGATGACAGAGATGAAATTGATTGATTAAGTTTTTAAATACCGAGGTTGCGTATCAATGCCCTATATTAATAATGACGGTGATAGTAGGTTAAACAATTTTCCGACTGAACCAAAAATGTATACAGCCGAGCCGACTAGTCCCGACCAGAAGCGAAATTATCTAATCATTGGGATAGTTGGAGTGGTGTTAGTCGGTGGCTTAATTGTCGTAGCGATGGTAGTTTCCTAATTCGCGACTTATGGAGAGGAAAGGGGAAATTCTCTTCGCGAAGCCAGCGGAAGCCCTGTCTTTTCAAGGCAGGGTGTCTCTAACCTTGCCCAAATGACAGTCATTCAGCCAGATTCTAATCGCTTCCCCGACGATCGTCCGACTACTTTCTGTCGGTGGGGCGATCGGGGTATCCTGAGTGCGTGGACTAGTGCTAGTCCGTGAATAAATATTTCCCAATCGCCATCCCAACCGTGTCTTCGTCATAAATAGCCAGTGAAACTGCTGGATTTCGGCTGACTTGGTACCGGTATATTGTCGTTCTAAGGTTGTCAGAAAGACTTGGGTTGGAGCAGCTTGAGGGAACAGTGGTGGATATTCCCGACTGATAGTTTCGATCGGCGTAAATTCTGGTCTACCGGCGGATAGGATCGAACTGTAGATTTCCTCACTCCGTTTCCGCCGTCGTTGGATAATTCGATTAGCATAGCTGGGCAAATCTCGTAGCAGTAAACTAGTCAGACTACTTAAATCTGCCGGACAAGTATTCGCGGCTAGTGAAACAATTGGAACGATTTGGGGGCACTGATGGTCGAGCCAATCGCAAGATATAAAATTCATAATTTACAGTTGAGCTGCACCCCGAACATCGATTGTCAGGGTTTGAGCTGTAGCTTCAATTCGCTGAGTTGCCCAGGCTGCCGACATCGCCGCAGCGACGGCAGGAGCACGGTCTGCGGTGCTTAAAGCGAGGAGGGTAGGCCCTGCACCACTAATGACCATTCCGTAGCCCCCAGCCGCAATTACGGCTCGTTCTACAGCACTATAGCCAGGAATTAGCTGTTGACGATAGGGTTGATGAATGCGATCTGTTAAGGCGGCTGTCAGCCAATCGGCATTGCCTGTCTCTAAGCCGCGAATCAGTAACCCCAAATGGGCAGTGTTAAAGATGGCATCAGCCCGACTGTATTCCGTCGGCAAGACACTTCGAGCGGCTTCTGTCGATAGTTCAAAGTTGGGAATGGCTACCACTACCGCAATGCTACCGTGCCAGGGGATATCGGCGATCGCCCAACCTGTTGCCGCAGTTGCCGCCAGCCGACAGCCGCCAATCAGCGCGGGTACGACATTATCGGGATGTCCCTCCATTTCGATCGCTAGTTGCATCAGATCTGCTGGCGACAGGGGCGAGCCAGCTAAAATATTTGCACCCAGCAACCCACCGACGATCGCTGTCGCCGAACTACCCAAGCCTCGCGCCAGCGGCACTCCTAGTTTAATCTCAAGCTGGATCACTGGTGGGAGGCGATCGATCTGCTGATAAAGTTTGAGAAAGGCTTGATAAGCAAGATTGGTCGCATCGGTGTTGACCCTAGCGGCTTCTAGTCCGCGCACCGCAATTACCAGAGCTGGTGCCTCGATCGCGGTTAAGGTAAACTCGTTGTACAGACTCAGTGCTGCACCGATACAGTCAAATCCCGCCCCTAAATTGGCGGTAGTAGCAGGTACGCGAATTGTGGCTGTAGTCATGCAAAAGATAAACTATTCGTGCAGTTAGGATATCAGGTTTGATTTGCCATTGCCTATATTACATCCACTAGGTCTGGCAAAAATGTTGGCTAGCGAACAGCAAAGATAGAGATACCGAGCTATGATGTAAGATGTAAATGAATATCACAGAATGCAAAGTATTCTAACTGCAAGGTTGCCGTAAGTTTCGACTAGCAGATATGATACTGATGTATAAGCGATCGCCAAAATATGAGGTAGTTACATTCCCCATTTCTAAGCAAATCACCGATAAAAACTGACCGCGACATGTAAAGTATTGTCATCGATATTCTCATCAATATCCGATGCCAGTTAGTTCAGTACGGTGAAAAAAGTCTCTACAGAGAAAGTAAAATTTTCTCGTTTTCTGTGCTTATCTCAATTTAATCCAACATCATACCCAGTGGGAGATGCTTATGAAGCTTGTGCTCCAGAGTAAGAACATCGAAATCACCGATGCCATTCGTGAATATGTGAATCAGAAAATCGAAAAGGCAGTCAGTCATTTTGAACACATTACAACCGAAATAGATGTAAATCTATCAGTTGCCAAAAATCCCCGCATTGCTTCTTCACAAGTAGCTGAGGTAACTATTTACGCTAACG
This sequence comes from Chamaesiphon sp. VAR_61_metabat_425, assembly GCA_031425415.1. Classification (GTDB taxonomy): domain Bacteria; phylum Cyanobacteriota; class Cyanobacteriia; order Cyanobacteriales; family Chamaesiphonaceae; genus Chamaesiphon. The sequence goes on from JANPJH010000204.1 coordinate 15,146, forward strand.
GGGCAGTGATTCGAGCGGAAGAAGCCAGCGAACATTTATATGCAAGTATCGATCTAGTTGCAGATAAGATTTCTCGCCAATTACGCAAGTACAAAGAGCGGAGTTCTAACAAAAAAGATCGAGTAGATGCCAAGGATTTGGGAGAAGAACTAGATTTAACATTATTGGACTATAACCTCACCGATCATCGGGCAGCAACGTTACCCGCAGAGGTGGTTCGGACTAAGTACTTTGCAATGTCAAAATTAACGATCGAAGAAGCTTTAGCTCAGTTGCAATTAGTCGATCATGATTTCTATATGTATCGTAGTGCCGAAACCGGAGAGATCAACGTTGTTTATCGACGCAATCATGGCGGATTTGGGGTGATTCAGCCTCGCGATACTGTTGGTGAAAACAATGGAAAAGTAACCACTACGACAGAAGCTATTTAGCTAAAGTTGTAAGCTTAGCAAGTTTTCCGTTGGTAGTTTGAGTAGATTAACTATCACACCGGTTCATCAGGAGGATCTTATCGAGATCCTCCTGATTTTTACGAGGTTTTTAAAAATAAATGAGCATAAATCCGCTGTCTGTGGTGTTTCTTTTAACTTCTATTCCCTATCCCCTGCTAATTGCTGACTAATAATGGCAAAAGCCTTACCTCGATGGCTGATGCTCCGTTTTGCGTCCTTCCCCATCTCAGCGAAGGTAAGTTGTTGTGCGGGGACATAGAAAATTGGATCGTAGCCAAAACCATCTGCACCACGAGGCTCGAACAAGATTTCTCCCTGGCAAATCCCTTCGGCTTGCGCGGCAATTGTCCCATCGGGACGCGCTACCGCCACAGCACAGACAAATTGCGCTTGACGATTCTGATTATCGCCCAATTCGCGTAAGACTCGATCGATCCTCGCGCCATCTGTCTCTCCATATCGCGCCGAATAAATCCCTGGCGCGCCACCTAAAGCATCTACCTGCAAACCAGAATCATCAGCGATTGCCCAACAATTCATTGCCAACGCCACTTCCGACGCTTTTAGACAGGCATTAGCGGCGAAAGTAGCCCCCGTCTCGTCCACATCTAATTCGGCAGGCTTGAGGGAAAGTTCCCAGGTACTATCGCTCAGGTATGCCTGCATTTCTTTCAACTTACCTGGATTACTGGTTGCTACAATTAGTTTTGGCATATTATTTGAAGTGTGTTCTATCGCCATCGTAAGATCTTTTTGGAACCGCACACTATCCGCACAGAGCGCAAAGAGGAGATCGTGAGTAAGCTAGGATATTTCTATCGTTCCGTAGTCACAATTACCTCGCTCCTAGTTTTATCTAATTCAGCGTCAGTTTTCGCAGCTTTTCCACGTCCGGTTCGCAGTCAGAATGGGATGGTAACATCAGCTCACCCATTGGCTACTCAGGCGGGGGTGGAGATGCTTAAACAAGGTGGAAATGCGATCGATGCAGCGGTAGCCACCACGCTAGCGATTTCCGTCGTCGAACCGTTTGCAGCGGGGATTGGGGGAGGGGGTTTTATGCTGTTGAAAGTGGGGGATAAGGTTGAATCACTGGATTTTCGCGAACGTGCCCCCCAGAAAGCAACACGGCAGATGTATCTGGATGCTCAGGGGAAAGTCCGCCCGAATCTTAGTCTAGAGGGGCATTTGGCTGCGGGAGTACCTGGGACAATTGCTGGACTAGCGGCGGCACATCGGAAGTATGGTAAGTTACCTTGGGGGAGAGTGGTAGCCCCAGCGATTAGATTAGCGCGAGATGGGTTCAATGTCAGCGAAATCTATACCGAGCAGGCGCAGTCTAAGCAAAAGCTTCTCGCTAGCAATCCCGCCGCTCGGCAAATTTTTACCCGCAATGGACAACCATTGCAGCCCGGAGAGCGATTAATTCAACGAGATTTAGCGCGAACCTTAGTTGCGGTGGCGCGGAATCCACGAAACTTTTATACCGGATCGATTGCCAGGGAGATCGATCGCGATATGCGCCGCAACAAGGGCTTAATTTCGCTAGCAGATCTAAAAGCTTATCAACCCAAGTGGCGAGAGCCTGTATGTGGCAATTTCCGCAAGTACAGAGTCTGTTCGATGGCTCCGCCATCCTCCGGTGGGGTACATTTATTACAAATTTTAAATACGATCGGCAGTACGGATTTAGCGGCGATGGGTTGGCGCAGTCCCGACGCGCTCCATCTGCTAATTGAGTCGATGCGAATTGCCTATGCAGATCGATCAGAGCATTTGGGCGATCCTGATTTTAGCAAAATTCCCGTATCCGCTCTGATAAATCCGGCTTATGCTGCCAAACGTCGCCAAGAAATTAGGCTAGAGCAAGCGCGCCCATCAAAAACGGTGCAGCCAGCGACAGGAGCGGCTTTAGGTCAATTTGGTCGATCGGAGGAGTTACCCAAGCTCAATAATCGGGGTGTTCGCCCACAGCTATCCCCCCATCGCCAAGCCTTAACTGCCGAGTCGATGGACACTAGCCATATTAACGTCGTTGACAAACAACGAAATGTTGTTAGTTTAACTTTTACAGTTAATTATCGGTTTGGTGCGGGGGTAGTTGTACCAGGCACAGGGATTTTATTAAATGATGAAATGGATGATTTTGCGCTCGCACCGGGCGTTGCGAATGTATTTGGATTGGTAGGTGGCGAGAAAAACTCGATCGCACCCGGTAAAACACCGCTATCGAGTATGACACCGACGATCGTCACGGAAAACGGTCAATTTCGGCTGGCTGTGGGCGCGCCCGGAGGAAGTACGATTATTACCAGCGTCTTGCAAATATTGCTGAATGTCTTGGAATATAAGATGGATGTTGGTTCCGCTGTAGCCGCAGGGCGAATTCATCATCAATGGCAACCGGATAAAGTTGATGTCGAGCGGTGGGGGGTTGATGCTGCTACTCTAGCCGAATTACGGCAGCGGGGACACTCGATCGATCCACGTAGTTATTGGGGCAATGCCAATGCAATTCAACTCTTACCCAATGGGCGATTGGAAGGTGCCACAGATCCGCGTGGAGAGGGAGTTGCTGAAGGTTTTTAAGAGCAAAATTGTGGAGTCAATGGGATGGCTTATTAGTACCAATCGCTCAGTTATCCCTCTTCTGTCACTCTCCGAAATAAATTAAAATTGATTGACAACTGCGATGAGCTAGTGTATCTCTGGCTAGAGCAATTATACAAATCTCGTTTAAATACTAAGCTTCGATCGCCGTGAAGATTGCCAGTGATAATCACATTACCAGTGCGGCTATCGAATGCCACCAGGTCAATCGAGCAATATTTATTGGTGAAGCCACAACAAAGTTGGAAACATTTCAATGCTTGTGCCGTGGTGTACATTCGATCCATTTACGATCATCTTCCCTCTCATTTGTCTCGATCGATATTGAGGTAGAAGACAATTCCTGAATTGCTCCTACCTAGATCGAATCTTAACCCACTAACTCCATCCCCCGTTTACATAAAGCCTCAGCCGTGATGCCATTAAATGCCATCAATTGACCCGCTGTGGCAGTAGTTTCGCCGCGCTTCCAGGCAAAGGTATCGCGAGGTGAATTCGATCGCAGCATCACAGGCTCCAACATCGCAGGTGCGCCACCTGTCAGTCCGATTAAAGCACTACCGCCGAAGATTTCAGCGAACTTAGCATCCGAGAGGAAACCGCCGTCAGGCTCGCTACAGGTATCCCAGGCGACATCAGTCGGACGATATAACCGACGAGGATTGATAATTGAGACAATTTTTGAGCCGATGCCTTCGGTTTTTAAAAATGCAGCGGCTTCAAACGCTGGTGCTAGCGTCATGTCACCGATGACTGCGAAAACTACTTGCTTGTCGCCAGGGGTATCTTGTAGGATTACCGCGCCATCTTCCAAACCTTGGCGAGTTTGGGCGAAGGTGGTGCGGATGGGTAGGGGTGATTTGCTGGCGGTAATGACTACGCCTTTATTTTGGGTGGTTAATGCCCAGTCGTAGCAAACTTGGATACTATTTGCATCGGGTGGGAAGACGGGGAAAACGTTACCATTCCGCATCATTGAGGCGAAGTAGGCTTCGATTTCGGGGCGTTGGTGTGTCCAACCGTTGCGCCCCTGTTCGAGCGCGCCGGCGGTGTAGAGGGTGATGGTAGAAGGGGTGGGGCGACGCAATTCTGCCATTGCTTGGGTGACGGTTTGCCAGATTGGTAAACCGTTGATGGCAAAGGATTCGTAGGAACACCAGAGGGTACGCGAACCCATCAGCGCGAGTCCTGCTGCGAGTCCCGCACACGCATCTTCGCTCAATGGTTCGTATACTTGCCCGTCGGGTGCTTGGAAGTATAAATCGTCGGTGGTGGGGTGGATGATTTTTAGGGCTTGGTTGATATTGGCAATCCCTGAAGCTTCGTTTCCATCAGCGTTGGTAACGAGGAAGTTTTTGTCCTGTTGTCCAACGTATCCGACTAATCGCCCCATTGCGGTAGTGGAAACTTTGGCTTCGCCTGCTGCATATTCTTCGAGGGGGAGGGTACCGAGGCTAGGTAATGCTAAAACCGATTCGGTAGTGGCTATTTTAGCGGAAGAACCACCGCCAGCGCGTTCACAATTAGTCCGCACTAGTTCCCAGGCTTGGGGATGAAGAGCGCGGTTTTTTAAGCCGCTGATAATATCAGCATTATCGAGGGTGTGATGAGCGTAAAGGTTATGGGATTTTGAACCTGTGGCGTGAACTCCTGCACCTTTGAGTTGTTTGATGATGAAGACGGTTAATTTACCACTCATAGCAGATTTCGCGGCTTTATCCACACCAGCTAAGATAGCTTGAGTAAAGGCTAACCGTTGCTCGATCGAGAATAAGGTACTATCGACATATTCGCCCGTCTGATTCTGATCGTCGAAATCCTTGGCATTAACCAGAATTACCTCATCAAAACCATTACCCTGCCAATAACTGAGCATCTCCTGGTTAGTCTTGGTAGACACCATACTATGATGCTCCTGACTATAACCATTCCAAACCAAGATAGGTAAGAAATTAGTCACAGTGGGGAATGCAGTATGAAAATGCTGCATTGCACTGATAATATACGGCTCACCCAAACCACCATCGCCGACTGTGAAGGGGAATAATTTATCCGCGTGCAATTTCGCCGCAGACATGGCGAAATGTTGCCCTTGACCCAATGGCCCCGCTGGAGCGAGAATACCCGGTATAAAGCCCGATAAGTGCCCAATCAGCCCCTCTTTTTCGCGGAACTTATCGCGGAGTTGTTGAACCGTATCGATACCCATTGCTTCGAGAGACCTGTCGAGAAACATCGCACTATAGAATCCAGGCGCATGGTGTCCAACTTCCGTGAGGATATTCTTATGTCCGAGCAGCACCAATGCGGCATATACTTCGGCTTGGCTGGCAAATCCGCCGGGATGCCCTGATGCTTTGCTGGCGCAGATTTGAAGGGTAAGATAGCGCAGCGCGTCAGCGTAGAGCATGGTTTGAAATGCGGCGGCCCGATCGTTTGGATCGGCGATACACGTTTGCTCAGTCGCGATCGCTGGTGTCTTACCATAGGTATCAAATCCTGGTAACAGTTCCCCAAAGTACTGAATTCCTTCGGCAAATGCTGGAGTGTGAGCCGCTGTAGTCATAAATATAGTCGCCTAAAATATCGCTAAATACACGATCGATGCTACCAGCTATTCTGGGTCATTGGCGAATTTTCAGTTCGATTAACTGAGCTAAGTAGCTAGTACTAGGCAGCTTAAATAGAGTTACTATTTAAGCCGCTCAGTACTAGTTTCTTCTAAATATACATATTCAACTACTTCGGATAAAGCATAGTAGTTATGATATTGTAAGCCCTTAAAAAAGGTTAATTCACTTAAGTCTGTATCTTTGTACTCTTTCTTGAGTGTATTAAAATAGTAGTATATTGATCTGTAATGTTTTATATATTCTCGTATATTCATATTGCTTATAGCAATCCTAAATGAGAATCTAGATTTATGGTACAACAATACTTAACGATAGATCGAAAGGTTATAAGTAATGGTTAACTTCTTGATGGAACAACTTAAAAAAGATGAGCAAATAGCTAGTCTCAAATCTTTAATTAATAGTAATCCAGATGCAAGAGAATTAAAGAGAGCATTAGCTGTTCTCATGGTTATGGAAGGACATGCGCATCGGATGATATCACAAACGTTAGGCGTAAGTGAATTTTTTATTGGACATTGGAAAAAAGCTTTTAAAGCAGAAGGCATCCAAGGACTTAAACTAGGATATCAAGGGAAAAAAGGATATTTAGCATCCAATCAATTAGCAGAAACAGTTGAATGGTTGACAAATAAAGAGTATTGGCATTTAGACGAGCTATTTAGTTATCTCGAGCTAAAGCATAATGTTAGATACAAATCAAAACAAAGTTATTATGATTTATTTAGTTTTGCCAGAATTAGCTGGAAAAAGTCTGTAAAATCTAATCCAAATTTTGATGAGGAGTTGGTCAAAAAAAAGACAACGGAGATCAATAATTTTCTGGCTAGAAATAGCTTGGAGATTGAGACAGGGAAGATGGTAGTATTTTTCATCGATGAGTGTCACTTACTCAACGGAGATATTTGTGGTTATATATGGGGGAGGACAAATAT
>JANPJH010000205.1:0-3440 GCA_031425415.1 Chamaesiphon sp. VAR_61_metabat_425
ATCGTTGATTTCGATGTAAGTACCATCATTGAGATTGCTAATCGCGATCGCATCTGGAGAAGAGCGAAAAGCAGTAGCGAACTTGAGTTCAGAAGCACGCAGGGCATCTTCAACCTGCAAGCGTTCCATCTCTGCGGCTGCACGCGATGCAAAGATTTCGAGAATTGCCTGAGTTTGATTATTCGGCTCCATCGATTTATCATCTAATACCGCGAGATGTCCCAACAATTCGCCCGTCGAAGTAAGTAACGGGATTCCGGCATAGCTTTGTGCTTCCATTGCCTCAAATTCCTCTTTGTCTTCAGGAAATAGGGTTTGAATCTGAGTGGGAAAACATTGATATTTGTTACTACTGATAATTAGTTCGCAAGGGGTACCGCGTAAATTGTATTCAAATTCTTCACCAAATTCATTTCCCTCCCAAAAGGCAAAGCTGCGAACGCGGGTAGGTGGAGCATCCATACATTCACTTATGAAGGCATAACGGACACCCAGAGCTTGCGCCAAGGAACGAACTAGCGATCGAAAGAAGTCTTTACCAGTCACGGAAACGGTACCTTCGACGATCGATCTGAGGATTTGTTCCGATTTTTTGCGTTCTAAAATTTCCGTCTGAAGCCTGTCAATGGCGATTGTCATTAATTCTACCAACACTCGGTCTACCACGATTTATGCTCTCCAAAACAATCGATCTTTCGATCGTTAATATGCTCTTTTATTTCGGAAAGACGACCGTAAATTCGCTGCCTTCACCTAATGTCGATCGCACCGTAATTTTACCACCCATTCCTTCTACCAAGGTTTTGGCGATCGCTAGTCCCAATCCATATCCGCCAGTCGTGCGAGCGCGATCTTCATCAACTCGATAAAAGCGTTCAAAAATCCGGCCCAGATCTTGCAGGGGAATCCCAATTCCCCGATCGCGTACTCGAATAATTGCCTGTTTATCGATTTGTTCGACAATCAAATCGATTGTTTTTTCTGCTTGAGAATATTTAATCGCATTATCTAATAGATTAATTAGTACCTGTTTCAATCGATCGCGATCGACCATTGCTTCAACATTGACTGTAGCTGCAATTTGAATAGAGCGTTCACGAAGTGTCAGCGAAGCTGAATCGCCCAATTCTCCGGTCAGATCGGCCACTTCAGATACCAGGTCGTTCAACAGGATTGGTGCTAGATGATAACGGGTATAACCACTATCTGCCCGTGCCAAGTCTAATAGATCCTGAAGCAATTTGATAGTGCGATCGGCTTCTGCACCTGCCGTTTCTAAGGCTTCTCGTTGATAATCATTAAGGTTACTACTTCGCCGTAATAAGCTCTGTAAATAACCCGAAACTACCGTTAATGGCGTGCGTAACTCATGGGAAATATTGCCGATAAATTGCCGTTGTTGATCCCAAGCATCCCCCAGTCGCGACAGCATCAGATTAAAAGTTTGGGCTAATTCCTTAACTTCAGTCGGTGCATGGTTAAGTTGCAATTGGGCATTATTTAGATCTGCGGCGGAAATCGCTCCCGCCATCCGGCTCATTTCTTGTAATGGTTGGAGCGATCGACGAATCCGCATGGCGATCGCCAGAATTGTGGCAAGAGTTGCTAAAATACATACGGCAGTTAAACCTTGAATCGCCGCAATTAATTGATGTTGCTCGGCGGTGATATCCTGTGCCATGTAAAGCTTCCCCAGGGGCTTGTTTTTCGTCTTTACGTCGCCACGATACAAAATCATATATCGATCGCCAACCTGATACACCTGGGGCTTGAGCGGCATCTCACCGCTGGACATCAATTCGGCTGTCACCTCGCTGGATTTAGCCAGAGTCATCGTGCCATCGGCACTTTTGAACCAAATTGCCAAACCGGAAACCGAGACATTATCGATCGTTTTTTGCAGTCCCTCAGCAACTGGTAGCATATCACTATAGAGTTCGACATCGCGAGGAAACCGACTGGCAATATACTCGACTTGCTGGGTATGTGTCGTAATTAAAAGCTGTTGCATTTTCCAGCTTGTCCATGCAGCAACGCTACTCAAGCCCAGAATTGAGAGTAGAGATATTTCTAAAGTCAGTCGAAATTGGAGCGAAGCTGGATCTAGGTGCCTTTGCCTGACTTGGCGGAACGTCTCCTGGAGTTTAGCGAAGGGTTTCATGGGAAAATCTGGGAGAGCAGTTCTTTCAAGCGATTTGAGGAGCGTATTTATTTACTGTAATCTAAAGACCTGCGATTGTCCTGAGGCGAACCTAAGTAAGAGATTAATTTTTGCTGAGAAACACCAGATTTAGTGCTCAATATTGGCTGAGAAGTTAGCACAGGTTTTGCTACCAAATTATTAATCGTTTTCTCAGGGGAAACTCAGGTTGTGAGTTTAGAATCTGGATACGTTTGCAGCCCAGACTAACATTATTTCCCGTACTCACAATGTCTCCTTTCCACCAACGACTGACGAAATTAACCTCGCGCATCCCTGGACACATTTATCTGTGGTTGGCAATCCCGATCTTTGGATCTTCTAGTGCTGTCACGCGGAAGATTACCGAAATTGGTGCCCAGCACTTAGTGGATGGACGCAATCCAATTTCCTACTGTAATGTTTTGTTTGTGGGCAATCTTTGTGCCCTATTTGTGCTAATCGCGATCCACGGCAAACAGTTGAACCGCAACACTTTGCAGCAAATATCAGGGCGGGAATGGATCGGTTTAGTCGTTGTCGCGATCTTGGCTGGTGCATTGGCTCCAGGCTTGATTTTTCAAGCATTGTCATTGACTCCAGTTACAAATGTATTGCTACTTGGTCGCTTGGAACCACCATTGACAATAGCATTATCGATTTGGCTACTACACGATCGACTCAATCGCTGGGAAGTGCTGGGATCGATCGTCGCTTTTACGGGTGTTATCTTGACAATCGTGCTTCAGCCTACAGTGTCCAAGATGATTCCAGTCGCTGGATTTCAGGTGGGGAGGGGGGAATTAATGACGGTGTTAGGGGCGATCTGTTTATCCATCGCCACCATTGTCGTCAAAAAGTACCTAAGCAATGTGCCATTAGGCATCAACAACACTGTGCGAACTGGATTTGGCACGATCGTCTATTTGTGCTTGGCATTATGGATGTATGGTTACGAGCATTTCATGGATGTGGTGTCACCGTTTCTCTGGCAGTGGATGCTAGTTTACAGCATAGTGATTGTGGTGATTGGACAATCTTTATGGAATCAGGGCTTTCGGATTTCCTCGATCGCTACTGCGTCGATAATTGGTTCGTTTGCGCCGATTGTTGGCATTTTAGCTGCCTATTTAATTTTGGGCGAAGTGCCCACCCGCGCTCAATATATCGGGGGTGTTGTGATTTTGGTAGGTCTATTTTTAGGTCAATTGGGGATTAAAGCCAGAACCAATCGCCTAAAAAGTATCGGGATTAGTTCTAT
>JANPJH010000206.1:0-3164 GCA_031425415.1 Chamaesiphon sp. VAR_61_metabat_425
GCTCGGCTCGCTCGATCCGGTGAATCCAATCCGGGTGCCAAATCTCCAGATAGCCCTGGTTATAGACGGCCGCAATCCCGCCCCGATGAACGTGAGATCGGACTAATTGGTTCCGCATATCCATCGAAAAATAGGCAACCCGACCGATGACATTTTCGGCCATCGCTGCCACCCGCTGGTCGTCGGCATTGAGCACGGCATAACCATCGGTATGCACCGCTTCGGCGATGACTGCTTTGACTTTGGCCATTTTGTCGATCGTGTCGATATCTCCCAAGCCGAGATGATCTGCTGCCACATTTAAAACTACCCCGACATCACAGCGATCGAAAGCCAACCCCGATCGTAAAATACCGCCCCGAGCAGTTTCTAACACGGCAATATCCACCGTCGGATCTTGAAGGATAATTTGGGCACTTTGTGGCCCAGTGGTATCACCTTTTTCCAACAGGCGATCGCCGATATAGATCCCATCCGTCGTGGTATAGCCCACCGCCGCATAAGTCTGACTGAAAATATGCGCGATCAGCCGCGTGGTGGTAGTTTTACCATTGGTGCCCGTCACCGCTACAATCGGCATCTGCTTCGGCGTTCCAGGGGGAAATAGCATTTCGAGAATGGGCGCAGCGACATTTCGCCCGACACCTTGACTTGGAGCCAAGTGCATCCGCAATCCAGGAGCAGCGTTAACTTCAAGAATCACGCCATCCGCTGCGCGCAGTGGTTTGGTGATATCCATAGTCATGACATCGATTCCGGCTACATCCAGTCCGACGATCCGTGAAATCCGCTCTGCCATCCACAGGTTATCTGGATGGATCTCGTCGGTGCGATCGATAGCAATCCCGCCTGTACTCAAATTGGCAGTCGCCCGTAGGTAACAGATCTGTCCTGGTTGCAAAATGGTATCGAGGGTCAAACCTTGACTGACCAACATTTCAGCGGTAGCTTCATCTAATTGAATCAGGGTCAACAGATTGTCGTGTCCCACACCTCGGCGCGGATCGCGGTTTTCCCGATCGACTAGAGCCGCGATCGGCTCTAGTCCATTCCCGACGACATGAGCGGGTACTCGCTCCGCCACAGCCACTACCTGATGATTGATAACCAAAATCCGGTGATCCCGGCCCTGATAGAAATGTTCGACAATTACCCCAGTGGAGACCTCGCGGGCGCGATTGTAGGCTACTTGCGCGTGTGCCCAATCCTGAATATCGATCGTAATCCCCCGCCCGTGGTTGCCATCTAGGGGCTTAATCACAATTGGATAACCACCCAACCGAACGATCGCCTCTTTTAATTCGCTAAAGGCGTAAATCGTCTCGCCTAAAGGAACGGGCACGCCCATCTGAGCCAAGATTTTTTTAGTATTGTCCTTATTACCAGCAAGTTCTACCCCCAACACGTTGGTATGGGAAGTCAAAGCCGCCTGCACCCGCTTTTGATACTTGCCATAGCCAAACTGGATTAAATCGCAGGTCTCTAATTGCATCCAAGGAATACCTAGCCTTTCGGCTTCTCGCAGCAGTGAATCGGTACTTGCACCCAAAGACGCTTCAGTCCGCAGATTTCTTAGATCGCGTAAATCTTGTCTCAGTTCATCTAGGGGATAGCTACCCGTATCGATGATACTTTGACACAGCCGAATAGCCGCTCTCGCCGCATAGTGTCCTGCCTCCTCATGGTGGTACTCAAAGACAACTTGGTAAACCCCTGGAGTTGCCGTTTCGCGGGTGCGACCGAAGCTCACATACATCCCCGCTAAGGTTTGCAGTTCTAACGCTACATGCTCTAATATATGCCCCATCATCGTGCCTTTCTGCACTCTGGTGAGAAATCCCCCCCGACAACCGGGCGAACAAAAATGCTCGTCCAGAATCGGTAAAGCCTCCACGAGTCCCTCATAAAAGCCAGGAATAGTATTGGAAGGTCGATCGGCTAGTTCCTCCAAATCTAGCCTGACAACAATCAGCTTCGATCGGCAAATACTCCAGTAGTTTGGACCTCGAAGTGTTTGGGTTTGGAGAATTTTCATAAGTTGGTTGGGGAACTTTCACTGATTCTATCTAAATTAAATTCAACCTGACATTGAATCCAAAACCCTCCGCTATATTCAAATCTTTGCTTGAATATGCTGAGGTATTACTCTTATCTTAATTTCAATTTGAATCGCTATTCTGTTGTACAATAACCCAGATTTGATGATTACGGGGTCGATTCCGCAAGGCGGAGGCTACGCCAACGACTGGAATTTTTCAAACCGCATCAACGTAGCACGAGTCGCTGCTTGTAGTTGTAGCGATCGCCTCGACGCAATACATGAACCATTAAGATATCGCAACCATTTACCTTGTCTTCTGCTCCACCGATCGCCATTGTGGGATAGCGGGTAGAAATGATTGGATACTGGGTAGAAATTGTCATGGATTGTTGAGATAGGACAGGCTTTACCTCAAGTATAAAACTCAAGCAAGTATAGCATCATATCTACTAAGGTTCGGACAAGCCTTGTTAAATTAGCTAAATAAAATCAATATCGAACATTGTAACGATCCTTACAGAATTAATCTAATTTCTAACAAAAACAACGTTACAATATACTTGGAGCGATTCAACAAAAAACAAGGAGGCTAAATCAAATGACTCAAGCAAGTTATCAGGAATTGTGCCAACTCAATCAGTCGATCAAAGACAAGATCGAAGCAGAACGGAGTGAAGCCGTTAAATTATTTAAAAAAATCATTCAGAAATTCGATTCTGATTATGGCACCAAAAAAGCACTCAAAATCCTAGACTCCAACCGAAGCATGGGACGCAATATCTCTAACGAAGTTTACATGGAGAACAGGATCCAACCATGGAATCTTAATCTATGCTTAAACTTGACAGAAACTACCCACATAGATTTCGTTGCCATCAAAGTTATGGCATCAAAGAATCATGAAACATGGAAGTTTAAAGTTGATGGAAAAGACCTAATAGTTAACTTCGATAATTTAGAAGAAACAACAGAAGATTGTTATAGCGAAGCCAGTAAACTTGTCTATGATAGTTTTTTACAAGAGATAGAACTCGGACACAATCTTTACAGTTTGAATTAGTTAATGGATGAATTTCAATTACCAATCGTTACGATCTCGATTGAGATCGATTTCGAGCTTTTG
>JANPJH010000207.1:0-8424 GCA_031425415.1 Chamaesiphon sp. VAR_61_metabat_425
CGCCACAGATAATCATGATCTAATTCTTCTACTGAGGGTGCTTGAAAACTAAAAACTTGACAGCCTTGGGGATTGACTCCAGACATCACATGTTTAATCGTACTATCTTTTCCGGCTGCATCCATCGCTTGAAAAATAATCAAGACGGAGAATTGATTGTGAGCATAAAGAATATTTTGATATTCTGCTAACTGGACAATATCAGCAGCTAATTTAGTCTGAGCGGCTGCTTTATCGAGAAATTTTCCAGTATCGGCTGAATCATAATCTTTGAGATCGATCTTCTCCCCTGGTGGGACCATTAGTTCCTGACCATTCATCTCAATTCTCCATCCATATTTACGCAACTAATCTAGCTTTAATTTCATGCCCGAAGCACCACAATCTGCATATCAAAAGATTTATATAGTCGTCCGTCAGATTCCAGTCGGGAAGGTAGCAACCTACGGTCAAATTGCCGATTTAGCTGGATTATATGGCAAGGCGCGGTTGGTTGGTTATGCCTTATATCAAGTAGATCCCACATCAGATATACCCTGGCAAAGAGTCATTAATGCTAAAGGTGAAGTTTCTTACTCTACGGCGAGAGAGGGTGCAGACTATGTGCAGAGAAATCTGCTAGAACAAGAAGGAATATCATTCAATTCTCAAGGTAAAATCGATCTTCAACAATATCGCTGGCAGGTGCCATTAGGCTTTTTTGATGATGTTTTTTAGATTGCTAGATTTGACCGCAGATAGATGGTGGGCATTGCCCACCCTACTAACTAACCACCAAATTAATAATTAATTATTATTAATTATTAATTTAATGTGCATCTTGTAACTCATAGAAATCAGGCGAAATGTAATCCTTCCGTAAAGGATAACCGACCCAATCTTCTGGCATTAAAACTCGCTTGAGATTTGGGTGTCCCTCATACAAAATTCCGTACATATCGAATGTTTCGCGTTCTTGCCAATCAGCAGTTCGCCAGATCCAATATACAGATGGTAAGACAGGCTTTTCTCTAGGTAAGAATACTTTTAACCGCACTTCTTCTGGTCGAACTGCATCATCACTCACTTGAGTTAAGTGATAGAAACTGACCAATTCATCACCAGGGCCGATATCATAACCACCCTGACACTGAAGGTAGTTAAATCCATAGGCATATAGTGCCGTAGCAATGGGTAATAAGAATTGGGGTTCGACGCGAATTACCTCAACCCCACTTTTATCTATTTCTAAGGCTGTGTGGTCGATGAAGCCGTTTTGGGTCAACCATTGAGACACTTTCCCCGCAGGCACAATTGGTGCGGCAGCGGGAGTGATTTCGGCGGCTTGTTTAGTTTCTTCCTCAGCCACGTTTGACCTCCTGTTTTTGAGCGGTAATTAGGGCTGGGGGGATTGGCATTCCCATCGCAGCAGCGATTTCGGCAGGAGGATTGACGTGTTTTCCCGTCTGGAGATATGCACCTGTCAAGATATCTGGTACGACTTTCATGTTATGCGTCGTACTATAATAGCGATGAGTTTGAGCCAATTTACCCCGCTCTTGCATCGACTCGTTGCCAATTTTTTTCCGCAGCTTGATGATAGCATCCATCACGGCTTCGGGACGAGGAGGACAGCCAGGGAGATAAATATCAACGGGAATGAGCTTATCTACTCCACGAACGGCGGTAGGCGAGTCTGCACTAAACATGCCACCGGTGATCGTACAAGCACCCATCGCAATCACGTATTTTGGTTCGGGCATCTGTTCGTAGAGCCTTACCAGTGCTGGAGCCATTTTCATCGTGATCGTTCCCGCCGTGATCAATAAATCTGCTTGACGAGTACTAGCACGAGGCACTAACCCAAATCGATCGAAATCAAATCTGGAGCCAATCATCGCGGCTAATTCGATAAAACAGCAGGCTGTGCCGAATAAGAGCGGCCACAGACTGGATAAGCGGGACCAGTTGTAGAGATCGTCTACTGTGGTTAAAATCACATTTTCCGACAAGTCAGTAGTAACTTGCGGACGTTCGATTGGATTAGAAATCCGTTCGGAATTATTGAGATCGTTGGGGGTCATGACCATTCTAAGGCTCCTTTGCGCCAAGCATAAACCAACGCAATTACCAGAATTGCGATGAAGATAAGAACTTCGATAAAGGCGAGCAAGCCTAATTGACTAAATGCTACCGCCCAAGGGAATAGAAACACTGTCTCTACGTCAAAGATGACGAAGACTAGGGCGAACATATAATAACGAATATTAAACTGAATCCACGCACCACCGATCGGTTCCATCCCCGATTCATAAGTCGTCCGTCGTTCGGCACCACCACTGGCAGGACGCAGCAGTTTAGACGCAGACAGGGCTAAAATCGGCACCAAGCTACAAGTTAGCAGGAAACCGAGCAGATATTCATAACCGTTGAGGACAAACACAGATTATTCATATTCGTAAAGGAATAGCGATCGAGTAGCTTCACTCAATCTGTTTATATTTTATCCATATATAGGGAATAGGGGATAGGGGTTAGGGATTAGTGGATAGTGGATAGCTTGGTGCCAGTAACTTAATCAAAGCAATCAGATAATCTGATAAATCCTAGTCGGCCGTTACATTCCTTTGTATATATTGATTTCTGTGGGGTCGAGTATTTATACTAAACTCCTATGAACGATCGAGTCGAACGAATTGAATCAGTAAAAGCGGGGAGCCTGAGTGGAATTGCCGCAGGGATTGGCTATGGGGTGATTGTCACAATCGATCGATCTATCTTGGGCGGGCACTCACTACCGTTAATCAGTCTGGGCTTGGAAATGGCGATCGCAATTGCTGGCGGTTGTTTGTTTGGGGTTACTTATCGTTATATTATTCGTACCGATCGGAACGATCATCTCAATTCTGGTGCGGTGTTGGCTTTTGGCTTGGTGCGGGGTTTAGCCCAAGTGGATGTTCGAGGATTGGAGCCAGTCCAGATTTTGTCAAATGGGGCAGTAGTTGTTGAGAGCATCCTGCTATTTACGATCGCTCGTTATCTTCTCGATTATGCTCTTTCCGTCCGCTGGATCGCCCCATTCAAATCTTGACATTGACTTGATGAGTGCAACGGAGGCTAAAATCCCATCGCAGCAGCGACTGCTTCAATATTCGCGGTAATTCCCTGTTGGAACGGGTTAATACTATTTTTAATAGCAGTATCGGGATCTTTAAGACCATTTCCTGTCAGGACACACACAACGGTAGCATTGTTGGGCACTCGATCCTTGACTTTGAGCAAACCTGCTACTGAAGCCGCACTCGCAGGTTCGCAGAAGATCCCTTCCTTACTCCCCAACCACCGATAAGCGGCAATGATTTCCGCATCTGTGACAGCATTAAATTCCCCATTGCTAGCATCCTTAGCCGCTGTTGCATTGTCCCAATTTACTGGATTCCCGATCCGAATCGCTGTTGCTAGTGTTTCCGGATCTTTTACCCGCATTCCGTTCACTAGCGGTGCGGCACCTGCGGCTTGAAACCCCATCATTTGA
The DNA here is from genome assembly GCA_031425415.1 of Chamaesiphon sp. VAR_61_metabat_425. Lineage (GTDB taxonomy): Bacteria > Cyanobacteriota > Cyanobacteriia > Cyanobacteriales > Chamaesiphonaceae > Chamaesiphon. Next base: position 3,515 of record JANPJH010000207.1, read on the forward strand.
GGCAGACGTTGAGATTTGCCATCTTGATGATATTGACAAAAACCCATCCAGTAGGCGGTAATATTGCCACCATTCCCAACGGGAATGCACAACCAGTCGGGGGCATCACCCAAGGCATCTACTAGTTCAAAGGCAGCAGTTTTTTGGCCTTCTAACCGATAGGGATTTACGGAATTTACCAGTGTGACTGGATAGCTATCAGCCATCTGGCGCACAATATCCAGGGCATCATCAAAATTCCCTTTAATAGCCAGTACTTCAGCCCCATAGAGCAGAGCTTGGGCTAATTTACCCAAGGCAACATAACCATCGGGAATCAAAACGTAGGAGCGCATCCCCCCCCGCACTGCATAGGCAGCAGCGGCAGCCGAAGTATTGCCCGTACTGGCACAAATTACCGCCTTAGCACCTGCTTCTTTTGCTTTAGAGATGGCCATCGTCATCCCTCGGTCTTTGAAACTTCCTGTGGGATTTAAACCATCGTACTTAATATATACCTTTACACCACGGCCAATTTCTGCCGCGATCGTTGGGACAGGAATCAGGGGCGTATTGCCTTCGTGGAGTGTCACGACAGGCGTAGCCGCAGTCACGGGTAGATATCCTCTATAGGCTTCAATCAATCCTGGCCAAGCGCGGTTGGTGTTTGTGCCGGAATTTACTTTGATTTGGGTATCTAAACTCATGATGTGACTCTAGCCTGGTAAAAAATGGTGGGCGATTTATGCCCGTTTGAAAATCGATAACTCCCTCTGATTCTACTATTGAAGCATAGTTCCGGGTACTTAGGCTTCGGTGAATCCTAGGGAATGGAGAATACTTCTGCTGAGGCAGAGGCTACGCCCAGTATAAGTAAAGGATCGAGAAATAGGGGATACACTAAATACTATCGATCGATATTTGAAGCAATTTTGAGATAATGTTTAAATCTCGGCCCCCGGCTCTACTTGCCATTGTCATCTATAAGTTTTTCACGGTTGGACTATTGACAGTTGTGGCGATTGGCTTATTTTTGACATCTAATAAACATGACGATCTCCTGGCATTCTCCGAAAACTATATGATGGTGGGGAAGCGAGAAATCATCAAAGCGGGATTGACTAAGGTATTGAGTGTCTCAACTTCCAAGCTACAATTTGCGGGGATTGTCGCCTTAATCTATGCGATCGTCAATGGAATTGAAGCGATCGGTCTTTGGTATGAAAAAGCCTGGGCAACCGTTATGGTGGTCGGAATTGTCGGTATCACCATTCCCATCGAAATTTTGGAGATCGTCCACAAAGCATCTTTAATCAAGTTTGGCGTATTTGCAATCAATGTGGCAATGTTTATTTATCTGCTCAGACACGCGATCAAGCAACACAAACATCGCCACGAAATCGAGCATAGCGGTTCGCCCCAAGCAGCGGTAACGACCGCCGAACGAGAATAGCGATCGGTGATATGAGGTGCAAAATCTTGAAAGTTGAGGATTTAGTTATTTGCTAAACTCATTTTATGCCCTATTTCCTAGTTCTTTATGAAAAAAAGTCTAAAAGGCGATCGAACTTTACTGCTGACAAGTATTCTGCTATTTTTTATGCTGGCAGCGGGAATTGCTAGTGGTGTTTTAGGCTTTGTCTCTGGTCATGCAGCCCTCAAAGGTGTGACCCAACCAGATATCCGACCAAATAATAGTAAAAGTGGCAGCCAACAAAATGTCAACACCAAAGGTCTAGAATTGTTGCAAGAGTCAGAACTCATTGCAAGTGTTAAAAAACAAATGGGCGTAGAAGATACCAGCAAAAATTCCCAACAAGCGCAAACCGCCAAAAAACAGGCCAAAGCCTTTGAACAGGCAGTAAAAAATGACCCGAAAGTAGGTGTTCCGGCTGCTAAGCTACCAATCCTCAGAGAAGATCAAGGAATTGTGATGGCGGTGAATTCCTTCAAACCAGAAGGTAGTAATGTTAAACTCGAAGTCACTCTGAGCAATCAGGGCAGTCAATCGGTAAATTTCGGTCAAGGTACCATCACTGTTACAAACGATCGCGCTCAAAGTATCACTGCTAACGCTACTGGATTCCCCCGCAATCTTCCTGCCAATGGCAAGGAAGTCAAAGTTATTCTCACTATTCCGAAAACTGCTCTGGATAAAGTGAAGACAGTTTCACTCCAATTAACTGATGTTGATAAAAAACTGCAACTCGAAGCATCAGGAGTACCAGTTAAGTAGGCTTTAGGGATTAGAGTTTAGGGAGTGGGGAGTTGCCATTGTCCCTTTCCCCTTTCCCCTTTCCCCCTTCCCCTTTCCCCTTTCCCCTAACATGCCCGATCCTCATCCACTGCTAGGTAGTTCGGAAATTGGGTGGCGACTCCTACTGGTATTGGGGTTGATCCTGATCAACGCCTTTTTTGTGACAACAGAGTTCGCGATTTTTTCGGTGCGGCGATCGCGAATTACACAGTTGGTGGCATCCGGTGACGATCTGGCAAAAAAAGTTCAAGATTTGCAACGGGGGATCGAGCGATTACTGTCCACTACTCAATTGGGGATTACGCTATCAAGTTTGGCTCTGGGTTGGATCGGCGAACGGGCGATCTCCCAAATTCTCACTCAGAGTCTAGTTAATAGTCCCGTCGCGCACTCGCTCTCAATTCTTTTCACTTTTAGTCTATTGGCATATCTTCAGATCGTTTTTGGCGAACTGATTCCCAAATCGATCGCGTTGATTTATGCCGAACCCATTGCTAAATTTTTAGGTACTCCCAGTCTAGCGATCGCTAGAATTTTTAGCCCGTTAATTTGGGTACTCGATCGATCGACCAAGCTATGTCTGCGATTATTCGGCATCAAGGATCGAGATGATTACTATAGTCGAGTGACGTTTAAAGAGTTACAAACCATTGTCACTACCGAACGGGAATCGAGTGGACTGGCACTTGAGCAACGAGAATTACTCAATAAAGTCTTTGAATTTGCCGAACTTGTCGCAGCAGATGTCATGATTCCACGCACTCAGATGGTGACAATTGCCAAAACAGCTAGTTGCCAAACCTTACTCTTAAAAGTAGCCATTCATGGCTATTCTCGATATCCTGTCACCGATACATCTATCAACAAAATTATCGGGACAATCTGTTTCAAAGAGTTTGCCACCTTATTAGCCCAAGGGAAACCAGCCGGACAAATTCCAATTCAGGACTGGGTCAAACCGGTCGAGTTTGTTACTGAGTCTACCCCGTTGAGTGTCGCCCTTAACCAGATGTTAATCGCTGATACCCAGATGACAATTGTTGTTGATGAATTTGGCAACACGGCTGGATCGATCTCGCGTCAGGATGCGATCGCCGAAATGATCGGTATCAAAGTTAGCTCCAATCGACCCACGACACTCCTCAATCAACTCGCTGACGGCACATCTCTTGTTCAAGCCCAAATCCATCTTGAAGATCTCAACGAGCAACTAGGTATTAATCTCCCCCTCGCTGATGATTATCAAACCCTAGCCGGATTTTTACTTAACAAATTGCAACAATTCCCCAAACCAGGGGAATCATTAAATCACGGTGATTGGAATTTAACCGTTGTCTCCACTGTGGGGCCAAGAATACACCAAGTCCGAGTCAAAAAAATTATTTAGGAGGGCAAAGGGCAAAGGGTAAAGGGGAATTGACGTTAACTTTGTCCAATCGTGTTTATTTCATCGCTGGATCTACTAAGCCTAGTTGCTCGAAAGCGGCTAACCTAAGCAGACAAGAATCACAAGTGCCACAAGGAACTGGATTTCCAGAGTAGCAAGACCAAGTTTGTGCCCAAGGGACACCGAGCCGATTGCCAAGCTGGATGATTTCAGTTTTTTTGAGGTCGATGAGTGGGGCGATAATTTCGATCGGATCGCCTTCTCTACCCTGCTTGGTGCCGAGCCGAAATACCGATCGCATCGCGTCGATATAATCAGGACGACAATCTGGATAGCCAGAATAATCCATCGCATTGACTCCAATGTATACCCGACTAGCGGCGATCGCTTCTGCATAAGCAAGCGCGAAGCTCAAAAAGATCGTGTTGCGGGCGGGAACATAGGTAATGGGAATCGACTCTGACATTGCAGTAAGATCGCGGTGCTGTGGTACAGCCACTGCATTATCTGTAAGTGCAGAGCCACCCCACAATCGCAGATCGAAACTGACTACTTGATGAGCTGCTACACCAACTGTAGTGGCGATCGATCGAGCCGATTCTAGTTCGCGGCGGTGACGTTGCTGATAGTCGAAGGATAGAGCGTGACAACTATAGCCTTCACTCTGAGCTAAGTACAATACCGTCGATGAATCTAGACCACCTGAGAGGAGAACAACTGCTTTCACAACGGGTAAAGAATAAATGATTAGGGCAAATTAGTTCTTTCCATTGTAGCTGTTACTATTTATCCGTAGTTAAGCTCTAGATCCACGCCGAAAATGACTCAGATCGATCGAAAAATAGCCGTTAGGAACATAAACAAAACTTTTCTGTTCTTTACAATCATGATGCCGTGATAGTATCGGGATTGTTCTAGACAGATGGAACAGTTATCAGTTATCAGTGAACAGTTGCCAGTTATATCGCTACTCACTGTTCGCTGTTTGCTGATTTGCAGTGGAGGAGTAAATTTTAGAGTGAGAAATAGCATGTCAGCCAGACAGTTAGACACACAGATACAGCCCGGTTCACCTCAACCGTTGAAAGTAGGTTTGATCGGGATCGGGAATATGGGACAACACCACGCACGGGTGTTAAGTCTGCTCAAGAACGTCAAACTGGTCGGTATCGCCGATGTCAATGTCGAACAAGGTTTAGAAGCAGCTAGTAAGTATAAAGCTAGATTCTATGAAGATTATCGCGATCTGATCCCCCAAGTCGATGCTGTCTGCATTGCTGTCCCGAC
>JANPJH010000208.1:0-3236 GCA_031425415.1 Chamaesiphon sp. VAR_61_metabat_425
GATTTACAAGGAAGTCAACGCCAACTTGATGGGCAAAATTCATACGTTTATGCCTATGAAGATAAGAAAGAAAATTGGAGCTTGAATGGATTTGTTCAGCCCCAGACTGGAATACTCCAACAAATTGAACTCGCCGGAAAAACTGCGGGAATGAACTTTACCCTCGCAGAAAAGATCGTCAGTCGCAATCCCCAACCTACTCTCGATCGCCAAGTGTTTAGATTTTCACCACCTAAAGGAGTCAAAAAAGTTAAGTCATTATCGATCGATTTATTGGGCGGATAAAAGTATCGATCGAGTGTAGTTGAAATCCGTAATTTCGCGACTCCTACCGTCATTAGTCGATCGATTGTAGCACCTAAGACAGTCGTTGTGGAGATCGTTTAAACAACCATCTCCACTGCAAAACTCAAAACTTTATTTCGATTTAATCTCCTGCCTGAACTATTGCTAACCTCAGTCGATGTAATGTCTGTAATAATTCTTGAGATGTGAAGGGTTTGGCTAAAAATGCCTGTACTGTGACATCACTCATATTTTCGATCGGCTCATTGGCAGATAATCCACTCATCACCACGATCGAGACATGAGGATTGATTCGTTGCAGGGCGCGAATGGTGGATGGGCTATCTAACGAAGGCATCATTAGATCGAGCAAAATAACTTGAATCGCCGACTGGTATTGGGCATAGAGCGCGATCGCTTCGATCCCATCACTAGCTGAGATCGTTCGGTAATTATAGGTTTCCAAAGATGCCTTGATAATCTCACGCACAGAGACTTCATCATCCACCACTAACACTAGTTCTTGATTGCCAGGGGGTAATTCGATGGCATCGTTGGCACTCACGGTTTCCGAACTTTCTTCCGCAGGCAGATAAATCTTGAACTGACTTCCTTGTCCAACCTCACTGGTAGCACAGATAAATCCACCATGACTTTTGACGATCCCCAAGGTAGTCGATAGTCCCAAACCCGTTCCTTTCCCCGGATCTTTGGTGGTAAAAAATGGCTCGAAGATCCGCGCTAAGATTTCCGGCGGAATGCCCGATCCTGTGTCGGTAACTGTCACCACCACATAAGGGCCAACTCGCGCATCAATATTCATTGCTGCATAGTTCTCATCGATCACGAGATTTTCTGCCGCGATCGTCAGAGTTCCACCGTTTGGCATGGCATCGCGGGCATTGATTGTTAAATTCATCAGCACTTGGTGCAACTGTGTTGCATCAGCAGCAATCTGCCACAAATCACAGGTCGCTAGATTGAGAGATATATCGATCGACTTGGGAAAAGTTTGCCGTGCCACGCGCGCAACTTCTGACAGAATATGCCTAATTTGGACTAAACTCCTGGTATCATCGGAGCCACGGGCAAATGACAAAATTTGCTGGACTAGATTGGTACCGCGTTTGGCACTCTCTTCTAATATTCGCAATAGCGACTGAGTGCGCTCGTCAATGTTAGTAAGTCTCAAGGGCAAGAGTTGAGAAGCTGCCAAAATTGGGGTGAGGACATTGTTCATATCATGAGCGATTCCACTGGCAAGGGTGCCGAGACTCTCTAAGCGTTGAGCGCGGAGAAACTGTTGCTCCAACTGCTTTTTCTCGGTAATGTCGGTATCGACACTCAGAATTTCTTTGGGATTGCCGGCTTCATCTCGAACTAGAGTCCAGCGACTTTGGACGATGACCGGTTGCCCTGTTTTGGTAACTTTGTGCAATTCACCTTGCCATTTTCCTTGTTTCAGCACTGTCTCGAAGGCTACAGCCGCTTCTGGCAATGGATCTCGATACAGCAGTGTATTGGCAGATTGATCGATCGCTTCTGCCGTATTCCAGCCATAGATTCGCTCTGCCCCATGATTCCAAAATCGAATGTAATTCTCTAGATCTCGCACCAAAATCGCATCGGTGGCGATACTGAGCAACATGGCTTGTTTGCGAAATTTCCGTTCGCTCTGCCGGAGAGCCTGTTTTTCAAATTCTAGCGCGCTCAAAGTTTCTTGCAGTGCAACTTCAGCTTGCCGATGTTGGAGAATCTCTTGCTGAAGTTGCTGATTGATCTCTGACAGTTGGGCGGTTCGTTCAGCAACCTGATGCTCCAACAAATCCCGCGCTCGAACTAGTTCTTGATTGGTCTGCTCTACAGCCGCAGTTTGCACTTGTACTTGATGATGCAAGATATCCACCATCCCCAACACTTCCATCGGATCGAGAGGTTGCAACAAACTCGTTTGGGTAACGATGCCTAACAGTTGCCCAGAGCTATCGGCGATCGCTAATCGGCGAATCCGGCGAGCTTGCATTTCCTGCTGGGCGCGCCACAGTGACTCTTGGGGATGCAGACAGAAAACAGGCGAACTCATTACTTCTTGAGCCTGTGTTGCCGCAAGATCGATGCCTAATGTCTGAAATTGGACGATATCGCGCTCGGTAATTAAACCAAGTGGTTTGAGGATAACTGGATCGGCCGCAGTATCACCCGGTGAAGCCACGGTCATCACGATGCAACTGACTCGATGCGTTGCCATCTGTTGAGCGATACTTAAGACCGAAGCGGTAGCGGCGGCATGGATGACGGGTGCGGTCATGATATCTTCAATCGATCGCATCTTGAGCAGATTCACCGGTTGTAGAATTTGACGGAGCAAATCGGGCGTAATCATCCCCAGGAGCTGGCCGAATTCATCAACGATCGGTAGATGCCGAATCCGATGCTGCGAAAACAGCGAGAGGGCTGTCATGGCCGTTACCGCCGGCGAGTCAGTCAGGGTGATAATCTGCCGAGTCATCACATCCCCAACCCGTGTAGCGGTGAGATCGCGCCGATTCGCTGTCAGTCGCACAACATCTCGCTCTGTCAGAATTCCGCGTAATTGCCGCCCCTCAGTCGCCAGTACACAACTGTTTTGATGAAGATACTCCAGTTCTACCTGCGCGTCAGCATCAGCATTGAGTAATGTGCAATGACTGCCCTGGGCTTGACTCATCAGGGCGATCGCCGCTGCGACCGACAAATCGGGACTAATGGTTAATGGAGATCGATTCATGACCTCCAGAAGTGAGGGGAGCTGACTGAACTGACTAGGAAATGGCATACGTGACTTTTGAATGTAGGATGATTAGTCGTGTAAATTTTTCCCTGCTAGATAGCCATATTAACGCTATCTAGTGTCTATAATTTCAGTGTGGTAATGTGATGTTACTCAATTTAGTTTGAAGCTATTGCCGATC
>JANPJH010000209.1:0-29556 GCA_031425415.1 Chamaesiphon sp. VAR_61_metabat_425
AGATTTTTGTGAGTAGCAAACCAAGCTGGTGTGGGGAAGATCCGAAATGGGGCGTAGACGACTGATTTTTGGGGATGGTCGAATAGATAGCTGTTGTGGACGAAACCAACTCCCGAACCAATGTCAGTCAGGGAATTACCAGGATAGGCACCCCAAGTCGTGGAACCGAAATAAAATAACATTGCTGACCAGATGTTTACACCGATCGCGCCATACTTGAGTTTGGCAATCGCCGTATCTAATTCTCGGTGATATTTTTTCTGGGTTTGCCGATCGATTAATATCGTACAAGATAATGTGCCCCACACTCGATCGTTCGCAAAATCTACTGCTTTAGTCAAGAAATCAGCAGCGGAGTTAGCTTCGATCGAGACTTCCACTAACAAGCCACAAAATGCCTCCTCAGTCAGGGCATATTCGCCCGCTAAGGTCGGTACATGAGGAATTAACGTCCAAGGTACGACCTCTGAACTTCGAGTGCCTAATACTTCGGATTGGGGATACTTATCGAGAAATGTTTGATACCGCGCTTGGGCACCTGGATAGTAAGCTTGACGGGCTGGTGTTTGGGCTAATTCATGGCGGACGGCTGCCAAAAATCGATCGCGTTGCGCCCAGCCAGATGCAGTCACTAGTACCTGACCAGAGGCACAATTAAAGCTGGCATTATGGGCAATAGTTGCAGCCACATGGCGCGCCTGAAAGGTGAGATCGGTGTTCGACCATTTGCCCGGCACGACTAAAATTGGGGTGACACAGCCCAGTTCAGATGTGATGGGTTTACTAATCCGGGGCTGATTAGCCGCCTTACGTTCTTGTTGTTCTGCTGTAGTAGTGCCCCAGACGATCGCGTCATGAGTGCGATGAGAACCAGTAATATGAATCGCTTCAATTTGCGGATGCTGACACAGATACTCGCCCACATCTGCACCGCCATCGACGATGTGGAGAAAGCCGTCTTCAATTAAGGGTGCAAACGCTTGAGCCAAATACGCACCAATATAAGCATTAACGGGATTCATCTTCACGATGACTACTTGATTTTCGCCAAACAGTTTAGAAAGGATATCCATCGCCACAATTGCCGATACATTTCCCGCACCGAGAATGAGGGCAACTTTACTAGCGGTTGGTTCGCGATAAATCTGCCCTTGGGTAGCCGCTGCACCAGGTTCGAGCCAGACCTCCCCATGATAGCCCAGCCAAAATACTCGTTCGAGCAAATTCGTCGGTAATATTCGGGCTACCAGTTGCCCATCATCCCGTCTGTCGATCTGGGCGGGGGAAAGTTGCCCACCCGCCATAAGGGTAGTAATCAGCAACCGTAAGTTACGGACGATCGAAATCGGCCCTGCGATCCATTCTTCGCCGCTGAGGGAAGATTGAGGATCGATCCCTTTCGCCTGACAAGCTGCTGTCGTCCAGTCAATCGCGACAGAGCGGGTGAGATCGAGACAACTTTGTAAGTACGCTAGACGTTGGGGAATACTTACGGCTGCCCAGTCAGCTTTACGACTTTGGAGGCTGGCAACTGCTCGATCGATCGCCTCTGAGTCGGCGATCGATCGCAGTGAGGTAGTTGTGGTAATGTCCATTGCAATTGAGGGGTGACGTTTTTATTCTACTCTCTACCCCTATAAAATTTATTTATCACCCCAAACATTCTGCCAGAACATATCGCTACTATCTGGTTTTGATTGTGTCATCGAAAAATCCATTTTGCTATAAATATCTCGAATACTCCAGCCAGTGAGATTGGCTAAATTACCAGCTTCCCGTTCAAAACGCGATCGGAGAGTTTGTTGATATTTCTTACCAGCATCACAACTGAGATTACCCTTAAATGGATGATTCATTACATACCGCCCTTGAAAATTTTCCTGATTTCCAGTTTCTTGAAACATCAAATCTTCTGGAAATTTATCGCGAGCATATCGAACATGTATGCGCGTGATAAATGTGTTGCCTTGGGGCATCGGGCGACGGAAACTAGGTGAACTATTTCCGGACATACCACCATTGTTCAACCAGAAGACACCAGCTTCTTTGAGTTCTGTCTGTGTCGGTGGCTCAGTCGAACAGGGATCGCAGTTGCCAGCATTCCAAGCATATTCTAAGAAGGCAACTTTTTTCTGTTCTCGTTCATAGACTTTCTGGAATGTTGCTTTGTAGAATGCGCCAAATTCATTTTTCACATATTCCGGAATTTCTGAGCCAGTTGGAATTTTGACGGTTCGATAATTAGTTAATTCTACCTGTCCTTTAGGGGAAAGTAGATAAACCACTAAATCCTGCTCACCGCGAGAATTAATCATCCCCAAACGGATCGGCAACATAAACTTAGGCGACTGATAAGCAATTTGTAATGGTCGTAATAACTGATAGCCAGCTTTGTTAAATTCTTTTAAATCTATTTTGGCAACAAAAAACTTAAGTTGCTGTTTGATATAAGGGCGCAATAGTTCGCTCGCGCCTTTGGGGATATTATATCCACTCTGACGCAGCCATGTTTCCAATCCATTTGATTCTTTAGCACTCAGAATCACAATCTCATATTCATTAACTTTAAATCTATCTTCAACTGTGACACCCAAATTAGCATCAGCTTTTTTTGCTCTTTGCATTGATGGTGCTGGAGCTGGAGACATCGCTCCTGACTCCGCCGCATTTCGATCTGACATAGTTGCACAAGGATCGGGATCGAAGTATTCGACTAAACGCGGTTGACTAAAGGCATCTAATTTCTCGATCGTGGTTCTTTTCCCAACATGAACTTGTTCTTTTTTAATTGCTACTGGAACTGGTACAACCATCGCAAAATCTTTGACTGCACCTTGGAAATCATTTGCCATGGTGAGGATCGTTCGATCGCCATTTCGGGCAATTACTACTTGTGATGCTTTGTTAAATAATTTAGCATCTGCTCCACCAACGTAGAAACCACAAAAAGCCAGTGCTTGAGTTGCACAGGATAGTACGAGCAGGCAAGCAAGACAGAAACTAATAATTATTCGAGGTAGGCTGAACATAGGGGGCAGAGGGTAGGGAATAGGAAATAGGGAATAGGGGGCTATCGGTTATTATTTGTGTGATATTTTAAGGCAGAGGGTTGTTCAATGTGAACGATCTGCCAAGTAAAGCGAGGAGATTGCCAGATTTGATCGAATAAGATTGTCAAGGGTGATAATGCGAACAATGCAATAAATACTGCTTCATTAATATAAAAATAGTTGCGCAAGATAAACGTCAATCCCGCGATCGAGATCGCCCAGACAATTCGAGCAAGTTTGGCATTGGGAATCGATCTAGGGTCGGTAATCATAAATAGGGTAAACAATAGCAATGAACCACTCATTAACTTGTGAATATAAACATCCCAAGTCCAACCTAACCAAAAATTTCGAGCGGCTTCTAATAAAGCATAAGTACCCAGGAAAGCTATACTAGTATCCCACCGACCGACTCGTTTGAGGACGATACCTCCTGTCCCGACAAACAGGAGCAAATACCACCAATCATCCCCCCATTGACCGGGAGAAACCCAGGCATCAGGTGTTAGTAATAAAGCAATAATTATGCCAAAATTAGCTGGATTAAACCAATGCTTGCGCTCGTTTGTAAAGATAAACTTACTGACGATCGCTAAGCTACCCGCTAAGATCATTGTACTGACTCGATCGGCGCGTAATAATAGTGACAAACCTAAACCAGTAATTAAGGCACTCTTGAGTGCCAACCAAGGATTTTCAGCAGGTTTCCAGAGTATAGTTGCGACTAATTGAGTCAGACAACAAGTCAGCAATAAAGTGAGAATCAACCCTGGTTGAATCGACCAATCTCTGGTCATAATCCCCAAGCCTAAAAATGTAGCTAAAAAAACGATCTGATAATCTCTTGGATCGGTAAACATCGCTTATTACAGATATTCTGCAAGTTTAAGATACAAGCTTTCGTTCTACAGTTCCCGAATTTTGATAAGGAAGTTAACATCGGTAGCAACTTAGGTTAGGATATGGTCAAAGGCAAATTGGTAGCATAAAGTTCGATCTCCAGCCCAAAACTCATCAATACACCTGATTTATGGAAGACTCTGGACAGCTAAGTAACACTTTAGCGGCAGTAGATCGTGTTGCTCACGCACCGCGATTGAAAAGAATGCGCCAGTTAAGTCGCTTGCTAGATAGTGCGATCGTGATTCCTGGTACAAAAAAAAGAATTGGTTTAGATCCGATTATCGGCTTGATTCCTGGCGGTGGAGATACTGTTAGTGCCGCACTGTCTGGATATATTATTGTCGAAGCTGCATTGATGGGCTTACCTCGCGAAGCCCTGGTGCGGATGGTGATGAATCTTCTGCTCGATACTGTCGTGGGTTCCGTACCAGTACTGGGAGATGTTTTTGATGTATTTTCCAAAGCCAATTTGCGAAATATGCAGATTGTCGAAAGTCATGTCAAATCACCTCAGCCCAGTGCCAAAGCTGATAAATTATTTATTGGATTGTTGATCGTAGGACTATTAATGTTTGCCGTCGCCGTAGGTGTTATCACCGTCTTGGTGTTGAGTTTAATTAATAACATCTGGAGATAATCTGTAGGAACTCCTCATGGGTGAGCAAAGGAAATCGTAAATAGCAACCTGTTCGTTTCTGGGGGAGGCGATCGCGGTAAAATGAGATCGATATCAGCCGATGTCTAAAAAGTCGTTGGCGGTTTCAAGCACCGCGATCCAGACTAAATCAAAATTGAAGTTTACTGTTCACTGCAAGGCAGCACAAGCGATATGGTAGAAGAATCTCAAGATCCAGTAGCCTCCACAGCTAAAGCTGATGCGTCAGCACCTCCCACCGACACTGCTGCACCTACTGCAAAAAAAGTCCCCTCCAAAAAAGAAAAGCCCCCCGCCGTCGAGGATAAACCCTTTACAGACTTCATCAGTCAAGATTATCTCCCCGCCCTGCAACAAGCTCTAACAGAACAGGGCATTAGCGATTTAAACATCGGTCTAGAACGCTCTAAAATTGCCGTTACAGGCTTTGAAACAGCCCCAGAGTGCAGTCAAGTCATCGGACACTGGAGTGGCGGTAAACGGCAGTTTAACATCTACTTTTTTGATGATAATATCCAAGGTCAACGGGCAATCTCTTGTATGGATCGGGTGGCAAAACCAAGTTCGATCGAACCTTTTTTGATCGACGAACGGAAGATCACCCTCGATCTCCTTGTCTCAGGATTAGTCCTCCGGCTCAATAGTCAAAAGTGGTTGATGAGAAATTAAATTAATTAATAACTAATAACTAATTATTAGTTATTAATTGCTTGCAGCAGAATACAGTTACTTGTAAATAGTGGCTAGATTGTGAAAATGATAGAATCAAAGAGACATAACTCAACTCTCATGAACGTTTGGAGGTTTTATGACAATTGCAACTACCACCCCTAAAACCGTTGTAGACACTCAACTATTATTGCTAGATGTCAGTAATACTAGATTGACTGTGACATCAGAGCAATTCGATCGGCTGTGTATTGATAATCCCGATCTCAGACTTGAATTAACGCCCAATTTAGAATTGATTGTGATGGCTCCAACTGGCGGCGAGAGCGGTAGAAAAAACTTTAAGCTGTCAGGTCAGCTTTATGTGTGGAATGAGAGAACTGAACTGGGTGAAGCATTTGATTCTTCAACTGGATATGACCTCACCACATTCGGTGGTGGCAAACCATCGCCTGATGTATCTTGGATTGAGAAGTCCAGATTGGAGGGCGTGAACATCGTCGGATTGATTCCGATCGTCCCTGATTTTTTGATTGAATTGCGCTCTGCGACCGATAGCTTGGGCGAGACAAAGACCAAAATGGAAAAATATCAACGGTTGGGTGTACGATTAGGCTTACTCGTCAATCCCCAAAACAAGCAGGTCGAAATCTACCGACCGAGAAAAGAACCAGAGATCCTAGAATCCCCAGCATCGATCGATTGTACTGAGGTCATGCCGGGATTCATCCTGGATTTGAGCAGAATTTGGTAAAATTCTCCATAACAAGGAGTGGGTTGATGCTGATAAATTTGGCAGTGTAATTAAAATTTAGACAAAACCCGCTTATTCACCAACTATCCTATTAATTAATTTAAAGATCTTGCCCCGAACCGTAACGCCAAGCTTGGCAGAGTTGTTGATAATAGTACTGCCGATGAGGTGAGAGTTGAGTGAGGTAGGGCAACAGCAATTCACCAAGGGGATAGAGTCCGGTATATGCACCTAAATTGAGATAATTTATCAGCCAGTCTAGCAATGTAGCCATCCCCACCTGGGGCACAACTGGGATTACAGCCAGGGGACTAGAGATCGATGTTTGAAACAGAGTGCGAGATAGAGCGGGAAACTGCACCACATCCTGGAGAAATGGGCGTAAGACATCATCGCCCAAATGGTGCATCGATCGAAATACAGCCGCCAGTAAATTGTTAATGCAATTGGGATCGAGTTGTTGCTCGATCCCAACGCTCATGGCGCGTTGAAACATCCAAGTAACGGCAATATTTGGCTGATAGGGTTGTAATAACTGTAAGTCGGTATTGCTGAGGGCATCCGCCTGGATGGCCATCTCAATCCCATTCGTCAATCGGGCTAAATGGCGAATCATTGCGCCAAATCCACCAAAGCTGACTGGCGACTGACTGCCACTACTATCGCCAATTAATAACACCCGCGCCCAATCTGGTTTGAGGGGACTATTTCGATAAGAAGGAAAGCAGCCAAATAAACAGCGTTGAAAATTTAGCTGGGCTAATTCGATCTGTTGATAAGTAGGTAATAGCCGCAAATACTCTTCAAATAAGAACTCGACACTAAACCTGTCGGGGTGAGCATCCATGTATGTGAATAGATAAGTCGTCCGCCCATCGCGGGCGGGAAATGCTTCCCAAAAGTACTGACATTGATTTTGAATCGGCGTAATTGAAGCAAAAAGATCCCCCGTCTCATTCCGATCGAATCCTGTCGCGCAACTCCCCACCACCAGACAAATCCCCTCCGGCTTGACTCCATTTCGCGCCTGAGCCGCTAATGGAGAAAAATGCCCCATCGCATCGATAAATAGCTTACTAGTAAGTTGCTGCGTCCCCGCAATAATTGTGACCCCATTAGGGTGAATTGTGACTCGATCGCAAGGCGTAAATTCCAGTAATTTACCCCCACAATTGAGAAATTTTGCCTTGAGAGTGGCGAGTAAATAGACTGGATCTACTCCAATATTTAAGACATCCCGCACCCAGATATCGGGCGTGTTCGGAAAAGCGATCCGCGCTGGGTTATATTCAGTAGCGATCGCCAGCTCCAATTCCGCCTCAGAGAGCAACTCCATCTCCACTAGCACCATCAATTCCCCACGGGAGATATTCCACTCCTGTACCCGCCCCTTGAGTTCCCCCCGTTCCAGCACGGCTACCTGTAAACCCCGCTGTTGAAGTGCCGTAGCCAAGATTATCCCCAAGGTACCACCAGCGATCGTAATATCTAGATCGATGGTTTTTAAATACTCATGGCTGGAAACGACCATTTCTCGTCGTTCGATCTGTCCTTGCCGGATGTTTTGCCACATTTTGTCAGTTCTTTGAAGATTGACAAATGTATCAGCCGGAAGTTGGGCAGTAATGTCAGCAGAGATCGGCATAGAATTAGGGAAGACAGAATGTTAAATCGTCAAATACATATCTCCAGTTTAAAGTCTTTTTCCTAGTCATTACGGCGATCGACATTTAACAGTAGCTCAATGTAAATACTACTCCCAACCTCCAACCCCCAGCTCCTATGGATACTCAATCTCAGTCCCGATTGCTAGTTAAAATTTTAATTGGTGTAGCTTGGCTCGATGGCAAAATCGAACCAGAAGAACGCCAATATCTAGTTAAAGTTGCCAAGACTCATCATCTCGATGAAGATGTGGAAATCCACCCATTATTAGATGGCACGATGAAAGTGACACCAACCGAGTGCCAACAATTGATTCAAACATATCTAGGCGATCGACCTATTCATGATGATGACCGATTGATCGAGGCAATAAGTGGTCTAATTTATAGTGATGGCGATGTCGCAAATGCCGAAGCTAAACTATTAATTGATATTCAGTCAGAACCACCTTCAGGCAAGTCAGGCGAACAACAATTAGTAACTAAAATTCGCCAACTTTATCAGAGCTGGATCGAAAAAATAAAATCATAACTTGTTCGATCTCTATTCCAACTTATTGGATCGCCTTCACCGATATTAAATTGATCGCGATCAATTTTGGCTGGTATTTTAGTTAATTATTTATTCAAGATGCAATCAAATCGTTCTTTATCCAGTCGCGAGCGAGTCACCCAATTAGGTGCCATCTTTACTAATGAAACTTCCTTATATATTCTCAAACGATCGCTCCAAGCAATTATTACCTTATTTCTCGCCTCGATCCTCTGCTTTGCCATCATTCAATTATCTCCAGGTAATTTTCTCGATACACTCAAACAGAATCCTAAAATTACACCTCAGCGAATTAAGGAATTAATGGATCAGTTCGGTTTGAGTGAAAAGAAGGATTTTGCTAGTTTAACGAGCCAGTATTTTAAGTGGTTAGGGCAAGCACTTCAAGGTAATTTGGGCTTGAGTATGCTTTACTTCCAGCCAGTCAGCCTGTTAATCGGGCAACGCATTCGAGCTACACTAGAACTCGCGATCGCTTCGATTATTTTAACTTGGGCGATCGCTATTCCACTAGGCATTATTGGAGCTGTCAATCAAAATAAATTCATCGATAAGTTCCTACGGGTACTCAGTTACACAGCTCAAGGATTTCCGAGTTTTGTCACTTCACTATCCTTACTAATTGTTGCCCAAATTTGTTCGCCGCTATTACCTGTTGGTGGTAGAACTAGTATCAACCATGAAGAATTATCAATAATTGGCCAATTATTGGATATCCTCTGGCACATGATTTTACCGACAATCGCGCTGACTATTACTGGTTTTGCTGGCTTACAGCGAATTACTCGTGGCGAACTATTAGATGTTCTCCGTCAAGATTATATTCAAACGGCTAGGGCTAAAGGTTTATCAGAAAATCGAGTGATTTATGTTCATGCATTAAGAAATGCTATTAATCCCTTAGTGACTTTATTAGGCTTTGAATTTGCTAGCTTATTAAGTGGTGCTTTTATTGCCGAATTTTTCTTTAATTGGCCAGGTTTAGGTAAACTTATTCTCTCGGCAGTGACAGCCAAGGATCTTTATTTAGTAATGGGTAGTTTGATGATTGGCGCGATTATGTTGATCGTTGGTAACTTATTTGCCGATCTACTCCTCAAATTTGTCGATCCACGGATTAAATTAGCAGATTTAAAATAGAAAGAGCATAATTTGTGGAGATAGATTTTCAGTTACATCAGCGATGGATGGCAAAATCGATCGAGTTAGCTACCAGGGCAGGTAATGCGGGAGAAGTTCCCGTCGGTGCCATGATTATTAGCCAAGCTGGAGAGATAATTAGTACGGGTGAAAATCGCCGCGAACGCGATCGAGATCCAACCGCTCATGCTGAAATTGTGGCAATTCGGGCGGCAGGGGCATATTTAGACAATTGGCACCTCGATCGATGTACATTATACGTCACTCTCGAACCCTGTCCGATGTGTGCGGGGGCGATCGTTGCTGCGCGGCTGGGATTACTAGTTTATGGTGCCGATGATGCTAAGACGGGCAGCATTCGCACGGTGTTAAATATTCCCGATAGTGCTGCTTCCAATCATAAATTAACCGTCATTGGCGGTATTCTCGAATCGACTTGTCGGCAGCAACTACAAGACTGGTTTAAACGCAAGCGGCAAATAACCTAAGTGGCTGCTAGTTAACCCAAGTTGCTACCGATAAAATGCCTACGATTGTTCGCGTTGGCGTTGACGTTGGCGAAGCCTCTGCCTCAGCAGAAGCCTTCCCGTTCGCGTCGTGTCTTCAAGAGAGGGGTAAGCGTGGCTATTGCCGCATTGAGTGCGGAGATCGAGATTATTTACCGTTGATATCTCATGCCTGGTAACTGAGTCACCAATCCGAGTAATTCCAAGTGCAATAATGAACTAGAAACAGTTGCCGCAGGAAGTTTGGCTCGATCGACAATCGAGTCAAAATTGGCTACTTCGTCAGTCACTGCAAGCCAAACTTGGTGAAGATCTGGAGCGAGATCGGGTGGGGGCGCACTTGTCATCGGCGGATGAGCATCCGTCCTCACCTCAGCCCCTCCAGGGAGGGAAGTTGGAGCGGAAGGGAAAAGTTGCAACTGTTGAGGGGGATCGAGTTGAGGGATCGAGGCAAGTAATTCTAGTAGATGATCTAGACCGAGAATGGGCTGTGCGCCGCGAGATAGGAGTCCCAGACAACCGAGCGAGTTAGGGTTATCGATCGAGCCAGGAAGGACGTATACATCGCGCCCGAAGTCATTGGCTTGATGGGCAGTAATCAACGCTCCAGATTTAATTGGAGCTTCAATCACGATCGTCACACGACTCAATCCAGCAATAATCCGATTGCGGGCGGGAAAATGAGATCTGTCGGGTGGAGTTCCAGCAGCATATTCACTAACAATTAAGCCATGTTTGGCAATATCTGCGGCAAGAGCATGATTCTGCGGTGGATAGACGAGATCGACTCCCGTACCCACAACGGCGATAGTTCTGCCGCCAGCTTCTAAACAAGCACGATGCGCCTCGGCATCGACACCCATTGCCATCCCTGAGACAATCGTAAATCCTTTACTCGCCAAACAACTGCTAATTTTGCGCGTCCACTTTTTCCCATACTCTGAAGGAGAGCGGGTACCAACAATCCCTACTGTCGGTATATGTCCCTGATTTTCAGCTAAATTTACCACTCCTTTGTAATACAGCACCCCTGGCGCGGAGGGAATCTCGATTAACAAACGGGGATAATCAGGATCGATGCGTGTCCACCATAAGGGATTAGCCGCTGTATGTTCGACGAGTAATTTTTGGGGATCGATAGTGGCGCGGGAAGCGATCGCTTTTTCGACTGATTGTAACCCAAACCCATCGATCGCCAGGAGCATTTGAGCGTCAGCATTCCAAGCAGATTCTAGACTATCGAACTGCTGCTTGATTCGATCGAGCAAAATTGGCCCAACACCAGAAACTTTCGACCAAGCTAACCAATAAATACGTTCTTGTAACATCTATGCTATGCTAACTTCGGTCTGTAATTATGGGGAGAAAATCTCCCCGTCGCAAAAACATTAACTATTTCAAAAGGGCATCAATATCGCGCTCGATATCTTTTGGTTCAGTCGTCGATCCATACCGTTTGACAACATTACCGCTACTATCGACTAGAAACTTAGTAAAATTCCATTTGATTGCTTCAGAACCAAGAATTCCCGGCGCAGCCTTGGTTAAAAATTGATACAGTGGATGAGCATTTGCACCATTCACATCAATTTTTGCAAATAGGGGGAAAGATACCCCAAATCGTTTCTCACAAAAAGACTGAATATCTGTAGCACTTCCTGGTTCTTGCGCGCCAAATTGATTGCAGGGAAACCCTAATACTTCCACACCTTTACTGGCATATTTATTATATAGAGCTTGCAATCCCTGGTACTGGGAAGTAAAACCACATTGACTAGCCGTATTAACGATTAATAATACTTTGTCTTTATAGCTACTCAGCTCGACGGGCTGACCCTCGATGCTGGTGGCCGAAAAGTCATAAACTGTTGATGACATGGGATTTTTTGAGATGATAACTTATCTATTATTACCCTTCACTCTCAACCTGCCAACGGCAAGAGAATGATGAAACGACTATTAATTTTAGGTGGAACTGGCGATGCTGTGAGGTTAGCGGCTCAGACTGTTAATATCCCTGGATTAGAAACGATTACCTCCTTAGCTGGGCGCACGAATGAACCTGGATCTGTGGCGAGTCCGATTCGCGTCGGTGGATTTGGCGGTGAAACTGGCTTGACAGAGTACTTACAGACGATGGCAATCGATTTATTGATTGATGCTACCCACCCATTTGCCGCGCAGATTTCTTGGAATGCCGCCCATGCTGCGATTACCGCAGGGATTCCCTCATTAATGCTCGTACGCCCCGTCTGGGAGCGGTCGAGTCTAGATAACTGGATTGAGGTCGAAAACATCGAACAGGCTGTAACAGCCATTCCAGATACCGCAGAGCGAATCTTTTTGACGATCGGTAGGCAACAACTCGCCCCATTCGCCACCCTCACCGATAGATGGTGCCTAATGAGATCGATCGATCCACCGGCCGCAGAGATCCCATTACCGCCAGGCAAAATGCTACTCGATCGTGGCCCCTTCAGTTTGGAGCAAGAACTACAATTATTAAAAGATGAGAGGATTGACACTATCGTCAGTAAAAATAGCGGTGGTGAGGCTACTTATGCCAAAATTATGGCTGCGCGTGAATTGGGTTTACCCGTGGTGATGGTACAACGTCCAATGATGCCTGAAAGCGATCGAGCTGAGAATGTGCCAGAGGCGATTGACTGGTTATTCCAGAAGTTAGGGGAAAGAGAAAAGGGTAAAGGGTAAAGGGAAATAGATAGTTCGCTGTCTCCCCAACTCTCATCTCCCACTGTCTAAAGCCCAAAGCCTAACGCCTAAAGCACAACTCCCAACTTCCCACTCCCAACTCCCATGAAAGATCTCTCAAAAATTACCATTTGGCATGTTGGCGGTGAAGATGTTCGGTTTCGGATTCCGTTATTGTTGGCACTGCGAGATCGCGGATTTGGGGTAGGGGCGGTTGGTTCTGAGAGTGGCGAAGCCTTTGTCCACGTTCAAATTCCTTATTTCCGATATACTCTAGCCAGAGGAATCGATCCCCTTGCCGATCTTAAAACTCGTCGGGAATTTTTCCAGTTGTGTCGCCAACATCAGCCCGATTTGATTCATGGCTTCGATACTAAACCTGCAATGCTTGCGCCCATTGTGGCACAGCAAGCAGGCATCCCCGGCCGAGTCAGAACCATCACGGGGATGGGTTATGTGTTTTCTTCTACTTCGCCCCTTGCCCTTACCCTCAGACCGATTTATCGTCGGCTCCAACGTCAAGCTTCGACGGCGACAGGAATGACTATCTTCCAAAATTCTGACGATCGCGAGTATTTTAATAGCTACAATATGGTGCAACCCGATCAATCGGATCTAGTCTTAGGATCGGGTATCGATCTCGAAAGTCTCCGCACTAGACTTCCCAGCCCAGACAACCTCGAACTAACGCGCCAGGAGCTGGGGCTAGAAGGGAAACTGGTTGTGACAATGATTGCCCGTCTCGTCGTCACCAAAGGTGTGCGCGAATTTCTCCAAGCCGCCCGCCGCGTCTGTCAGGACATGCCCAATGTAGTTTTTCTGTTAGTTGGCCCATCGACATCTGAGGGTAAACAAGCGATTTCGACGGAGGAAATTTCTAGCTATGCAGACTCCATAATTTATCTGGGATCCCGTAGCGATATACCCACTCTGCTAAGTCTAACTGATGTTTTTGTCTTGCCAACCTACTATCGGGAAGGCATTCCACGGGTGCTATTAGAAGCTGGCGCAATGGCTTTACCAATGATTACAACAGATCTGCCTGGTTGTAAGGATGTCGTCCGTGATGATTGGAATGGTTATCTGGTGCCGCCTAGAGATGCCACAAGTCTGGCAACAGCAATTCTGAAACTTTTGCAAAATCCCGCTCAGAGAAAAGAAATGGGAGCGCGAAGTAAATTACACGTCGCCGAGAACTTTAGTCTCGATCGAGTCGCGGATGCTTATGCTAATATCTACAACCGCGTTCTAGCTCAAGCTCGATCTTAAATTACCGGAAGATTTGGCAAAGTTCGATCGTGCAAACTTGGAGCGTAGAGATAGTTTCACCCCCACGTTTGAGGCTAAATTCTAAATCTAATAACTTAGGTAAACTCGCCGCCAATCGATCGGCTGTGGTAGCTTGAAGTTCTTGTCTGATGAAAAATAGCCGTTTAGGATTGCCAATTCCGGCGGCGGTGGCAATAACTTTCTCATCTTTTTCACCCGCTTCTAACAGCATTTTTACCCACAACCAAGTCCGAAATTGACCGACGAGGGTAGCCACGATTTTGAGTGCGGGTTCATTGTGGTCGATCAATTCAGTAATTAATTGCAAAGATTTACCCACATCGCCTTGCCGAATTGCCGCAGCAAGTTGCAGACTGTTTTGGGTATTAGCAACTACCAGGCTGGCAACCATCACTCGATCGATCTGCTGTCCTTCTCCACCTGCTAGCAATTGCAATTTATCTAATTCTAAATATAATTGACGGGTATTATTTCCCACCGATTCAGCTAGCAATTTTACCGCATCTTTGGTGAGTTTCAATCCTAACTCTTTCGCGACAATCTGTACCCGCTGACTCAGTTCTTCAGTTTTCCAAGCCGGAATTAAACTAAATTCCTGAACATTGGCATATTTCTGGATAGTTTTGGTCGATTTTAATCTCCCATCTGGTTTATTTTTACTGGTGAGCAGGAGAATTGTCGCATCGGGAACCTTGGGCAATGTGCGTTCTAGCTCGGCGAGTAGTTGCTCCGAACACTGCTGTGTCAGGGTGGTATCAGCCAGCCAGACTAATCTTTTCCCCGCACCAAAGGGTGGAGTCATCGCCTGATTGAGAGCAGTAATGACCGCATCATCGCGCTCTGGCGTAATCTTTTCATAGTTAAAGCTGATCCAAGCCGGATCGAGTGACGATTGTTGAATCGCTGTGACTGCTTTAGCGATCGCAAAGTCATCATCACCCCAATATAAGATAATCGTCATTTGATCTCAAACTCATAGATTACCTGCCTATATGTGCCAATAAATTTGGCTCCACAACAAAGCTAATTTGCTCACTCGGACGAGCTTGACGAAGATGAGAGCAATAGCCTAATTCTTGGTATTCTTGAATGTCAGTTAAGATTTTACTGGCGATCGCTTCTGCCATATTTACAGGTACTGCATTACCAATCATTTTATAGCCGTCAGCTACATCATTATATTTAAAAATAAATTGATCTGGAAAGGTCTGAATTCGCGCACATTCTCGTACTGATAATCTTCGATAGGGTAATGGTGAACGAGGATCGAATTGGAATTTATCTTGCTCGACAAATTTCATTTTATTTGCTTGGGGATGAATTGGAGCATGTCTACCTCCTGCCTGAATGGTAAATGAAGGCTCATGCCAACTTCTGACTCGATTACGTGACATATAAATACTAGAAAATCCCATGTCTAAATATTCATGATTGGGAACAGATAAATTATCTAGTTGTGGTATACGACTGGTCTTAAATGGCTCAATAAATTGTAGATCGCTAATAGCATCTTTCAATGTAAGAATGCTCTCAAGTTCTTTGGGGAAATCAAAAATTCCACCTAGATCTTCACGATAGCCGATAATTATGACCCGTTTGCGATCTTGAGGAACATTGAAATTTTTACTGTTTAATAGCTTGTAGGCAATATCATATCCAGCATCTTTCATCTGATAGAGGATATTTGTAAAAGCATCAGCATGTTTATCTGCTAATATTCCACTTACATTTTCTGCCAAGAAAAATAATGGTTGCTTTTCTTTCAGAATTCTAATATAGTCATAAAATAATTGTCCTCTGGAGTCATTAATTCCTCTACCAGAACCCGCCTCACTCCAACTTTGACAGGGTGGTCCACCAATAATTCCAATACAATCAGGAATATCATCAGATTTAATTTGACGCAAATCTCGATGATCTAAATAAGTATTAGGATGATTCAATTCATAGGTTTCCCAGATATCTTTGTCATATTCATTCGCCCATATCACATTGAATCCAGCATTTATAAAGCCTAAATCTAAACCACCACAGCCAGAAAATAGTGAAACAATATCCATAATAAATTTCATTGAATTAAATACTAATTGTGATAAGTGATCAATTTGGCATGAATTAAATTAGCTGCATTGTTCGGAGATTTAATCTGGATATTTCTAATTTTTAGATTAGTTGTGTTCATGGATAGCTGTTCAATTTCATTAATGTCAGACTGAGGAAAGCAATTGTATTTTTGTTCAGTCATAATAGTAATAACTTCTAGATTAGCTGCTTCATTATAATTAATATCTAGATAGTCATAAATATCAACGGGATTGGCAATGCCCCACATACCCCTAATTCTTAAATATGTAATACCTAAAGGATCGACTTTATTAACTCTACCTAGCTCCTTAGTCTCAGAAAACTCAACATCGCGAATTGTATCTATCCCCGCAATAATCTTATCTCTGACTCGTTTGTAGATATGACAATCAGCAGCGAGGCAATCACCAACTATTAGCCATAATCGCTTTAATTTATTCTCTTTGACTACGCCAATAACATAAATTAAATCCTTGGATTCCCAATTGCCACCATCTACGCTTCTGCAAGAAGCAAGAATCATTGGATCTTCAGCAATCAGTTTCGATTTAGGATAGGAGCTATTGAGATGAATTCCTGCTGTAAAAGATTCGATCTTCTTCACTTCAACCGCATCACTATTTCTAATAATCAGATCTGGCGGGTTGTTTTGATTGCCCAAATAGGAAAACACTTCAGAATGCTTACTAACGCGAATACCTTTATTCCCTTCCGCTACCGTATCAGCAAAAATATCCTTTATTAACTCTTCTAACGGAACACCTTTATCGTTAATTCTATTCTTCCCTTGGTAACGATCGAGCAAGTCGGAAATTGAATTTTTGACTACACATTGAATTGCTAGCAGTAGATTTGTCATTGCTTGTCGATCGCCAGAGAACAGAGCTATTACTTTACCACATCAACTTGCTTCAAACCAACACAAAGAAATTATAATAAAAAAGGCATACTTTACAGTACACCTTTTTTATTGACATCAAAAAATATTCAGCTAATTATTCACCAACTGGTGCTAATAAATCAGGCGCAGCAGTAGGTAATTGTTCCTGCTTGGGAGTCACAATTGCCTTGCCATCTTCACCCATATCGACCACTGCAACGGAACCCTCTTTCAGGCGACCATTGAGCATTTCCTCAGCGAGGATATCTTCCAATAGGCGCATAATGGCACGACGGAGTGGACGAGCACCGTAGGCAGGATTGTAGCCCTCATCGATGAGGCGATCCTTGAACCTGTCGGTGACTTCTAGGGCGATGCCTTGATCTGTCAAGCGACCGAAGAGATCCTTGAGCATAATATCAGCAATCTCTTTGACTTCCGGCTTGGTGAGTTGTTGGAAGACGATGATTTCATCCAGACGGTTGAGGAATTCGGGACGGAAGTAGTTCTTCAGTTCTTCATTCACTAACGAGCGGATACGGTTGTAAGTTGCTTCGGTTTTGTTGTCCGAGAACTCAAACCCTAGACCACCACCACCTTTCTCGATCACTTTAGAACCGACGTTCGAGGTGAGGATGATCATCGTATTCTTGAAGTCTACCGTACGACCTTTCGCATCGGTGAGGCGACCATCTTCTAAAATTTGCAGGAGCATATTAAAGATATCTGGGTGCGCTTTCTCGATTTCATCGAATAAGACGACGGTGTAAGGCTTACGACGGACAGCTTCAGTCAATTGACCGCCTTCGCTATAGCCGACGTAGCCTGGAGGCGAACCGATCAGTTTAGAAACGGTGTGGCGTTCCATGTACTCGGACATATCCAAGCGGATCATTGATTCTTCGGAACCGAAGAAGTAGTTTGCCAGAGCTTTAGTTAGCTCGGTTTTCCCAACTCCAGTTGGTCCAGAAAAGATGAAACTAGCGATCGGCCGGTTAGGATTTTTCAAGCCAACCCGCGCTCGGCGAATTGCCCGTGAGACAGCCTTCACAGCCTCTTCCTGACCGATCAACCGCTGATGGAGGGTTTCTTCCATATTTAGCAGTTTGACTGACTCAGATTCGGTCAGTTTGCTGACTGGTACGCCAGTCCAAGAAGCCACGATGTGGGCGATGTCTTCTTCGGTGACTTCCGGCATCACGCGATTTTCGGTTTCGTCATTAGCTTTTTTGGTTTGGGCGATCGTTTTGATTTCGGCTTTGATTTCGAGTTCGCGATCCTTCAGGGAACCCGCTTTATCAAAATCTTGAGAACGGACGGCTTCGTCTTTCTCTTTGAGGACTTTCCGCAATTCCTTATCCAGTTCCTTCGCAGCAGCAGGGAGTTGAGAATTGAGGAGCCGCACGCGAGAGCCAGCTTCGTCCATTAGATCGATCGCCTTATCTGGTAAGAAGCGATCGGAGATGTAACGATCTGCTAGTGTTGCAGCAGCTTCGAGGGCGAGATCGGTGATCTTCAGTTTGTGGTGTTGTTCGTAACGTTCCCGCAAACCGTGGAGGATTTCGATCGTTTCTTCGACGCTCGGTTCGCCGACCATAACTGGTTGGAACCGTCGCTCTAAAGCCGCGTCCCGTTCGATGTGTTTGCGGTACTCATCTAGGGTTGTCGCACCGATACACTGGAGTTCTCCCCGCGCTAAGGCAGGTTTGAGAATATTTGCAGCATCGATTGCGCCTTCAGCAGCACCAGCACCAATTAAGGTATGTACTTCATCAATCACCAAGATGACGTTACCCGCTTGGCGGATTTCATCCATAATTTTCTTGAGGCGTTCCTCAAACTCACCCCGATATTTAGTGCCTGCAACGAGTAAACCAATGTCGAGGGTGACAACGCGCTTATCTTCAAGAATATCAGGGATATCCTGATTAGCAATGCGTTGAGCTAAACCTTCCGCAATTGCTGTTTTACCAACCCCAGGCTCGCCAATTAAGACAGGGTTATTTTTCGTCCGTCTGCCGAGAATCTGAATTACCCGCTCGATTTCCTTAGCTCGACCCACAACTGGATCTAACTTGCCATCATGAGCTAACTGAGTCAGGTTAGAACCAAACTCATCGAGGGTGGGAGTCTTGTTGCTACCCGATCGAACTCCTGGAGTTGCCGCGTTCGATTCGGAGGTTTCGCCCAGCATCCGAATGACCTGAGTCCGGACTTTGGTTAAGTCTACACCGAGGTTTTCCAAGACTCTTGCGGCTACGCCTTCACCTTCACGGATCAAGCCTAGAAGTAGATGTTCTGTGCCTATATAATTGTGCCCAAGTTGGCGGGCTTCTTCTAGAGATAACTCTAGAACGCGCTTCGCTCTTGGAGTGAAGGGGATTTCAACGGCTACGAAGCCCGAACCACGTCCGATAATTTTCTCGACCTCGATCCGTGCGTCTTTGAGATTAACTCCCATCGATTTCAGGACCTTAGCCGCTACGCCAGTACCCTCACCAATTAATCCCAGAAGGATCTGTTCTGTACCGACAAAATTGTGCCCCAGGCGACGTGCTTCTTCCTGGGCCAGCATGATTACTTTAATGGCTTTCTCTGTAAAGCGTTCAAACATGGCTGTTTTCCATCCCCTGCTGCTTGTCCTGTTCACTAAATCTTAACACAGTAATTTTGGTTGTCAGGTTCGGTAATGACTACTATTTAGTGAGGTTGGGGATCGGGTGTGATGACTCCATTCTGTTTGGAAATCGGCTGGTCGTGTGGCAAGATCGATTGTCTTGGAATTAAATGTTCACAACTGGCTCTAGGAGAGGAAAAAACTCTGTCAAATTCGCTCCTGCGGTGGTTGAGTTTGTGGAAAATGGTGTCTGAGTTGAGAGTGATGACGATCGAAACTCATACCATATTTTCTTGCAACTTACCGTAATACATAATCTTCCCTGCGGAGAATTAGATCGATAGATTTACATTTTGGCGTAACCACATCGTTTATGCGCCGATTACCTGCTATTGGAACTTGACTTTGGAATGTAGCCAATTGGTAATTAACTGCGGACAATTTTTCTTGACCCACCGCCAAGCAAAGATCCTGAGGACTGGCTTGGACATTCTGGCGATCGATTTAGCGATCGCGCCTAGCGACCTAAATCGGACTTTTTTGTCGATTAATTTAACAGAGCCAACATCATACAGACAATCGATAATTAATTTAATCGTCGTCTCTTCTCGCTCAATCAGGCTGGTCAGTAGGATCGATACATCATGGATGCGCTCTAGCTCAAATCGACTTTCACTGGGAGAATTAGCGACACTGACGATCGGTTGCGCGGTGACTTTGACAATTTTATCCATAATCGTTTTGAGTCGTGAAGATTGGAGATTGATGTGGTGGAGGGATCTCTCCTCCACAGTTCTAGCATTTCTCGCGATCGATCTGTCATGGGCTAGATCTAGTAGTCTCCGGCATGAATCTCGGCACTATTGAGATCGAGAGACTGGGAGATGGCAAATTTGCTAATAGCCGGACGATCGGCCTGGTACACAACTACTCCTTCCTCATCAAATTGCGCTACAATATAGCGACCGATTTCGGGTAGTTTGGAAATTTGGGCTGTGTAGCTGGTAGTGATAAAACGCATGGATCATCTTTTCAACTCATAGCTCCATTTACAACCGACAGGCGGACAACCGAATAGTCTTCGGTATAAATCTAGCTACTATTTTGGCTGGATAGGGGGCAGAAGAAATGGTGTACTAACTTCTGCATCATAGAATTAAACGCTCATTCTCCCAAACCTAGAACATCTGCGAATCGGCCAAACACTATGAACACTCTCCCCATTACCCTCCCCGAAAATCTCACTACTTACCTCCAAACCCAAATCGAATCCGGTCACTATTCCACCCCTAGCGATTATATCCAAGCTTTAATCCAAGCAGATCTCGATCGCCAAGCTCGCCTCGAACCCCTTGCCCTTGAAGGCATCCAATCCGGCACATCCACCCCCATAACCCAAGATGACTGGGCGCACATCCGTGCCACGGTTCACCAAAACCTTAGTCCAGGCAATTAAACCATGCCACAACTGAGCAAACGTCCGATTGTTATTCAAGATCTGATCGAGATTTCCACTTACATCAGCTACGACAATCTAGATGCAGGAGATCGGTTCCTCTATGCTGCCGAAGCCACTTTTCAACTCATTGCCAAAACTCCTGGCATCGGCAGGTTTAGCGGTTTTACGAACCCAGAAGTTTCACAAGTTCGCCAATACCCCGTCAAAGGATTCCCAAGCTACATTATTCTCTATCGATTGAGTGAAGAGAGGATCGACATCATTCGCGTCCTTCATGGTGCACGCAATCTAGAATTTACCCTATCTGAAACCGACAACCCAGAATGATGGATAATCCCTTTCAACTCGTAGCTCCATTTAAACCCACCGGCGACCAACCCAATGCGATCGGGAAGCTCGTTGCTGGCTTAGAGGCAAAACACCGCTTTCAAACCCTGTTGGGAGCCACTGGTACGGGAAAAACTTTTACGATCGCCGCGACGATTGCTCAGCATCAGAAACCAACCCTAGTCTTAGCGCATAATAAAACCTTAGCCGCTCAATTATGTAACGAACTACGGCAGTTTTTTCCGCATAATGCCGTTGAGTATTTTGTCTCTTATTACGACTATTATCAGCCCGAAGCATATATTCCGACCAGCGATACTTATATTGAAAAAACTTCGGCAATTAACGAAGAGATCGATATGTTAAGGCATTCAGCCACTCGATCGCTATTTGAAAGTCGTGATGTGATCGTAGTTGCGTCGATTAGTTGTATTTATGGATTGGGAACTCCGGCTGAATATCTTAAAGCGGCAATTCCACTCAAGGTTGGCATGTCGATCGACCAACGCGAAATGTTGCGTCAATTAGTTTCCGTACAATATAGTCGGAATGATATCGATTTGAAGCGGGGAAATTTTCGCGTGCGCGGGGATGTAGTTGAAATTGGCCCTGCTTACGAAGATCGAATCGTGCGGGTAGAATTTTTTGGCGATGAGATTGAAGCAATTAGATTTGTCGATCCAGTTACTGGAGAGATTCTCAATACTGTGGGTGGGTTAAATATCTATCCGGCGCGCCACTTTGTCACGCCGGAAGATACCTTAGATTTTGCTTGTGCAGATATTGATGCTGAGTTAAAACAGCGGATTGTCGAATTAGAAACTAATGGTAAATTAATCGAGGCACAACGGATCGACCAACGGACGCGCTACGATCTGGAAATGTTGCGAGAAGTTGGCTATTGTAATGGTGTCGAAAATTATTCTCGTCATTTAGCCAGACGCAACCCTGGCGATCCACCAGAGTGTTTGATCGATTACTTTCCGGAAGATTGGTTATTAGTGGTTGATGAATCTCACGTTACTGTCCCCCAAATTCGGGGGATGTATAACGGTGACAGAGCGAGAAAACAAGTCTTGATCGAGCATGGGTTTAGATTACCTAGTGCCGCAGATAATCGACCCTTAAAGGCTGAAGAATTCTGGGAACATGTGAATCAATGTATTTTCGTTTCGGCTACGCCTGGAGCCTGGGAAATCGAGATCTCTGAAGGTCAAATTGCCGAACAGGTGATCCGCCCGACAGGGGTAATCGATCCAGAAATTTTTGTCCGACCGACGGATGGACAAGTAGACGATTTATTAGGGGAGATTCGCGATCGAGTCAAACGGGAAGAACGGGTCTTAATTACGACGCTAACTAAGCGGATGGCCGAAGATTTAACCGAATATTTTCACGAGCGGGAGGTGCGGGTAAAATATCTCCACTCCGAGATTCAATCGATCGAACGGATCGAAATTATTCAAGCTCTGAGAAATGGTGAATTTGATGTCTTAATTGGTGTTAACTTATTGCGGGAAGGTCTAGATTTACCGGAAGTATCCTTAGTGGCAATTCTCGATGCTGATAAAGAAGGATTCTTACGTTCGGGGAGATCGTTAATTCAAACGATCGGTAGAGCAGCCCGCCATATTAATGGCCAAGCAATCTTATATGCTGATAAAATGACCGATAGCATGATTGCCGCGATCGATGAAACCGATCGGCGGCGGGGGATTCAAACAGCGCATAATAAATTGCATAAGATTACACCTACCTCGATCGTCAAATCTGGGAGTAATTCAATTCTCCAATTTCTCGATCTATCGCGGCGGCTGAATGCTCAACAATTAGAAGCTGTAATCGAACATGTCGATGAATTAACCCTGGAACAAATTCCCGATGCGATCGTCCAATTAGAGGCAGAAATGAAAACGGCGGCAAAAGAATTAGAGTTTGAGAAAGCGGCTCAATTACGCGATCGCATCAAACAGTTGCGCGGAAAATTAGTTCATCATTCACCTAACAAATAAAATGAGCGAAGAACTATCTAAAGAACCTGGTAAAATTTCTCGCCGCCAGCTATTGCAATGGGCTGGGGCTGGTTTATTAGTTAATGTTGCTGGAACGTTGCTTTACGATCCGATCGGGCGAATATCGATGCCCCTAAATGAAGGATTAGAGGCACTATTATTATCTCAACAGCCAACACCAGAATTTCCGCTCGGCTCAATTGAACCCAAACAGCTAATTGTGAACAGTTTTCGGGGGACACCTTCGATCGATCTAGCAAATTTTCAACTAAAAATCACTGGAGAAGTAACCAATCCTCTCAGTTTGAACCTGGTTGATTTTCAAAAACTTCCCTTTACTTCCATGGTAATCCGTCATGTCTGCGTCGAAGGGTGGGCGGCAATCGTCCAGTGGGGCGGGGTACGACTGAGCGATTTACTCACATTGGCACAACCCAAACCAGGTGCTAAATATGTATATTTTAAATCTGCTGATGGTTATTATGAAAGCTGGGATTTAGCCTCATGCGTCCATCCGCAAACTTTACTAGCCTATCAAATGAACGAGAAACCTTTACCTGCCGAAAATGGTGCCCCATTAAGGTTAGCTGCACCGATTAAGTTAGGGTATAAATTGAGTAAGTGGGTGACAGAAGTGCGGGTGACGAGTCAGTTATTACCGCAGCGGGGTTATTGGGAAGACTTAGGGTATGAGTGGTTTGGGGGATTGTAAAACTCCCCTATACTTATGGTGATAATTTAATCTTATTGGAAAGGGGAAAGGGGAAAGGAACTTTGATGGCACGCTCGATAAAATAGTAGGAGAGCAGATCTATTACTCAGATGGATTTTGACGATCTAAATACTGGCGGATATGTTTGATATCATCTTGAATGTCTTCGACAGCTTCAGCGAGAGAATTATTTCGATCGATAGTGTCTCGATGACGATCTAGATTTTCCATTCGGGATTCTCGAATGCTGCGGCGCAATTCTCTAATTGCTTTCCGTTCGCTATCGATACTAGTGCTATTAGCAGCAATGGCTTTAGCATTAGATTCAATCAACTGCTTAGTCGCAGATAACTCTTGCTCGAATCTGTCATGAAAAGTTGCTTGTGCTTTGATTTGAACACTGATTTCTTTAATCTGCTGGGTGAGTTCGGCAGAGTTGGTTAATTGTTGCTCCATCAGTCGTTCGAGTCTATCGAGTCGAGATGAAGATTCTTCACCTGCTATCATAAGTTATTGTCTCTAACTCCTTCAATTATATAATATCTTTTGACTTAGATGATAGCCGGGTGGACAAATAAAGTATAGGGTACGTCTGCGGATCGATGACTCCTGGCAACAAAACTAATTCAGTTGCGTCAATCTCTCTAGACACCTCAGCAGTAGCAATCTCCGCCGCAATTTCGACAATGCGTTCGTCTCTTATCAACACGTCGCCCACTAACCATTCGCCCCCAGCCAAGAGGGTGCGAGCATGGCGGATTAGCAAATAATTTACGTTAATACTCGTTGGCGCAGCCTCTCCTGTGGAGAATCGGTAAAAATACAGGGCATAATGGTCGTTAGACAACGGAATAGTGTGACTAATTTAACGCCATTTGATGCGAGCTTGAATTTCCCACCGAGATGGATCTGCTGTTTGCCGACTATGCGCGTAAGATTTTACCGCAAAACGATCGAGACTTCTGGGCGTTCGATCGTGTAGCTTAGAAATATCTGCCGCTAGAATCGATAGCTACGCTGTCTTGACAGATCGCTAACGATTCTAAAGTCTCTCAATTTACACTCACTCACCTACCTAAACCAATCCAATCGTTTTTATGGATTACGAACAACCTCAACCTCTACCAGAATCCGAATCCTCTATTACCCCAACACCCAAAGCTGAAAATCCGTGGATCGAAACAGGTAAAACGATCCTGTTGAGTGCTTTCTTGGCACTGGGAATTCGGAATTTCGTTGCCGAAGCTCGCTATATTCCTTCTGGCTCGATGTTGCCCACATTGCAAATTAACGATCGACTAATTATCGACAAAGTTAGCTATCGCTTTAGCAATCCCGTGCGGGGTGATATTGTGGTCTTCAATCCTACTGCCGAATTGGAACGCCAAAAATTTCAGGATGCCTTTATTAAGCGAGTAATTGGTTTACCTGGAGATCGAGTAGAAGTAAAAGCTGGCAAGGTTTACGTCAACGACAAAGTTCTGGCTGAGAAGTATATCGACGAAGCTCCGCAATATAACTGGAAAAGTACTGAATTGACCCCCGATGGAATTGTTCCAGAAGGTCATTATCTCGTGTTGGGTGACAATCGTAATAATAGTTATGACAGCCACTACTGGGGCTTCGTACCCAAGGATAAAATCGTCGGCAAAGCCGTTGTCAGATTTTGGCCGATTAACCGCGCTGGTGGGATCGATCCACAGCCCGATTATCAATAAAGAATGTTGTTTAGTCTCGATCTTAGACTCCTATAAATATGTCATCTCACTCGATCTCAACTACCCTCTGGGCGATCTCGCTCCTGGCGACTAGTCTACTGCCTGCATTTCCTAGTGAAGCGAAAAAACCACTTCAGGCTCAAGCATATCCGAGTAGTGGCAAGGTGCTGAAACTCACGAATGGGGATTTAATGTGCTACGTGGATCTAATCGATCTCCGTGGGAAAAAGCACACGATTGGGGCTACTTTTGAAATCTGCGAGCAATCCAAATTTCTCAATCAGCAGGTACAACTGACCTATAAACCTACCAAGGTAAATGATTGTCAAAGTGCCGAACCCTGCGGTAAGACTAAAATTGAAAATGCGATCGTCAAAATGAAATTAGTGCGCCGGAAGTAATAAATTAGCTAAGTTGTTGGAATGAGCCAAGATTAGTTTACTTTTTTCGCAGATCGATGGAATTGTGCCGATCGGCGATACTCAGTCCTTCTTCATGCTTTAGTGCGGTATATTTACTCACTCCTACCCGTTGAGCGCGATAAATCCCCGCATGTCCAGACAATAGATAGCTAGAGACGCAAGCAATCCCTGCATAAATTCCCGCTGGTAGTCCGAATAATTCGATCGCCATTAGCGTCGAAGCTAGAGGCGTATTGGCGGCTCCAGCAAACACACCGACAAACCCCATCCCCGCGAGTAAAGGTGCTGGCAATGCTAATAATGGAGCGATTGCGTTACCCAACGTCGCACCGATATAAAATAAAGGGGTTACTTCACCACCTTTAAATCCCGATCCTAATGAAAGGGCGGTAAAGCCAATTTTAGCAGCGAAATCCCACGGTGGGAGTTGAGTCTGAAAAGCACTAACGATCGTGGGAATTCCCAATCCAATATATTTAGTAGTCCCAACTGCCCAAATTGCGATCGCGACTAAGGTTCCCCCGATCAGCGGACGCACAGGTGGATAGCTAATTTTAGCCTTAAAGTAAGTACTAATCTGATGAGTCAGTGTCGCAAAGGTCTTCGCCGCCAATCCAAAGATTGCTCCGGCGAAAATTGCCGCTAGTAGCCCCCAAATTGTTAGGTTAGGTACAAAGGGAATCTGATAAACCGTGCGCCCTAAACCCCATGCTAGCGTAACCCGATCGCCGACGATCGCCGCAATCAGACAGGTAAACAATCCATCATAGCGAAACTTCCCAAACGCTAACACTTCCAAGCCAAATAACATCCCCGCCAAGGGTGTCCCAAAGACCGAAGCAACTCCCCCGCTAATGCCAGCCATCAGCACGATTCGACGATCTGCGCCATGCAGCCGGAGGAGCTGCGTTAACCTGTCAGCTAGAGCCACACCCATTTGTAAAGCGGTTCCTTCTCGTCCCACTGATGCGCCGAATAAATGGGCAATGATCGTTCCCAGTAGGACTAAGGGTGCCATCCTCAAGGGAATAACAGTTTGCGGATCGTGAATTTCTTCTAAGAGCAAATTATTACCCGCTTCGACGCTGCGACCAAAATAGTGATAAATCAGCCCACTCAGCAGCCCCGCTAGTGGCAGCAGCCAAAAAATAATCCCACGATGAGCTTCGCGCATAGCTGTCGCCCATTCCAAGGCGGCTAGCAGGGCGGCTGAGGCTGTCCCAGTGAGAATGCCGATCGCGAAACCGATCGGTAGCCATCTAGCCAGATATAGTAGCCCTTGGATCTGTTCGAGTCTAACTAGTTTAAGCATGGACACAAGTTTATTGCGATCGGGAATAATGACAATAACAACAAGCTAAGATAGAAATTAACATTTATAAATTCTGTTAATACCGAACATTATCACGGGCAACACGGTTACACTCAACAGGAGCAATAAGTCAAGATGCAGTCACGCGCAGTACGGGAAGGTTCAGTTGGATTGATGTTACTGGCTGGATTGGGAGTATTCGGTGCGATTTTCTTGTGGTTGAAAGGATTGGCACCTGGAAGCCAAACCTATAATATTGTCGCCCAATTTCCCCAAGCACCGGGGATTCAGCCAGGTGGAGTCGTGAGATTTCGGGGCATTCGAGTCGGAAAGATCGCTAAAATCGAACCAGGGGTGAATGGGGTTGAGGTCGTGATGCAAATGGATGACCCTAATTTAACCATCCCGAAAGATGTGCTAGTAGAAGTCAGTCAAACTGGATTGATTGGCGAACCTGTAGTGGAAATTACCCCCCGCACTGCGGTGAATCTTAATGCTAGTACGATCGCTAAGGCGTTGGATAGTAAGTGCGATCGCAATTTAATTCTCTGTAATAATGCAAAAGTAGATGGGCAAATCGGGGCGAGTTTCAATGAATTGCTGCGACGAGCGACTAAATTAATCGAACTATATAATAATCCTGAAGTTGTTAAAAACATTAACAGTACTTTGATCAAAGCGGGGACAGCAGCAGAAGATATCTCCCTCATGAGTAAAAGTATCAACAAAATTAGTAATGATTTTTCTCGTCTGCCAAAAACTGTCGAGTCAGGTTTAAATAATTTATCAACTAAAGCCAGTACAATCACCACATCACTCGATCGAACTAGTAATCGCATCGGTCAAACTGCTGATAAGTTTGGTCGGACTGCCGACCAATTATCCTTAACTGCGACTGAATACAAGAAGCTAGCCGTTTCTGTCAATAGTTTAGTCGCCGAAAATCGCAAGACTTTTTCCAGTTCTTTGAATAACTTCGATCGGCTCAGTGTGGATCTACGCAAGACGGTTAATGCGATTAATCCTTCGATCGACAAACTCAATTCAACAATTACCAAAGTTAACTCTGACAAGCTCGTTAAAGATCTAGAGAGCCTATTAAGTAATGCCAATCAAACATCAATCAATCTCAAAAATGCTACAGCAACCTTAAACGATCCTAAGACTATCTCAATCCTTCAGCAGACATTAGATTCAGCTCGATCGACATTCCAAAACACTCAAAAAATTACTGCCGATCTAGATGATTTAACCGGTAATCCTGAGTTTCGATCCAATCTTCGCAATCTGGTTAATGGACTAGGAAAATTAGTTTCATCTGCCGAACAATTGGAACAGCAAGCTAAGTTAGCTCAAACGATCGAGCCACTCGGAACATCACTCGATCGCATTAGTAAATTACCCACTCCAGATTCGCTAGATTCAACATTTCCAGTTCGATCGATCCAGCCAAGTTTATCAGGTAAAACTCACAGCATTTATCAACCGCAATTACCAGCATATCGATTTAAAGCCGAGCCTTTGGCAGGGGAAAAGGACAAGGAATAGTACACGTTAAAAAATAATCATAATTTTATCCCGATTAGCAGTGAAACTACTTGTTATTAGGAATGTAGACAGACTGCCTATTTATCACCCTCACTAATATGTATCAATCTGGGTTGAACAGCCGTAGCCATCACTGGCTGGGAATATTACTCGCGATTTCGATGACGGCTTGCGATTCAGGCAAAAGTGTCACCCAATCGCCCGCTCCTAGTCCATCCCCAGTGAGCGAGTTACCCGCCTCGACTCCCACAGTCCAACCCACTCAACCGCCAGTGCCACAAGATCGCGGCGAAGTCTATCAACAGGCTTTAACTAAAGCTGATGCGGCTCATGCGATCGGTCAATCAGCCATATCCAGAGACGACTGGGTTCTCGTCGCTCATAACCTGCAAGAATCAGTGCAAATGCTCAAGTCGATCGAGCCAAGTACTGCTCAATATATTTTAGCGGCTAAAGTGCTGCCCAAGTACGAACAACAACTAGCTTCAGCTAAGCAAAAAGCGATTAATTTTGTCAGTAAATCTTCCCAAAATCCAGTGATTTCTACTGAAGCGGCTGGTCTCCCCCA